>JAPLCM010000247.1 GCA_026392275.1 Actinomycetota bacterium
GTCGAGGCCGCAGTCGCGCAGGACCACGTTGATGTCCGCGCGCCCGTCGATGTGGACGATGACGCGCCACTCCTCGGCGGTCAGCGTCATCTCGCCGCGCTCCTCCACACGCTCGCTGTAGGCGAGGTGCGGGACGCGCTCCAGGGAGCCGAGCTGCTCGAAGATGAGCTCCCACTCGTCGATACGGCGGCAGCCTTCCATGATCACGTTCTCAACGTTCATCTCGACGAGGATGTCTTCATCGGTCAATTCCTCGTCGGCGCTGAACTCGAAGTCGCCGTCGAGCCAGCTGAAGAACTTGAAGGCGGTGTCCTGGATCTGTTCGCGGACCGCCTGTTCCAGCGTGCCGCGGTCGATCACGTCGCTGCCCAGAAGGATGGCCCCGATGCGGGCCCCCTCGCCGGCCTTCTTCTGCGCCGCGAGCGCCGCCTTCAGCTGCTCGGCGCTGATGGCGCCGGTCTTCACGAGGCGTTCGCCGAGAGGCAGGTGCTGCGGCACCGAGAAGGCGTAGTAGATGAGGCCGTTGCGGAAGAAGATCTTGCCCCACTCCTCGCCGCGGCGGATCGTGAGCGCCCCTGACTTGGCGCTCATCTTCACCAGCTGGAAGATGTTGGGGAGACTGAACTCCTTCAGGTTGCCCTGGAGAAGCACTGCGCACCTCGCTCCCTGGTTGTCGCGATGCGGACGGCCGTCCGTCTTCTACATCGGCAACGGGCGGCGATTCTCAATACTACGACCGCGAAGCGCCGCCCGTCGTCGCGGCCGGTGCGCCGGTGGCGCTCACGGGCACGGATTCGCAAAAGGCGTCGCCCGGCGCAGGCCCGTCGGGCAGGCACACGGGTGCTTCGCACGTGCCTGCCCGCATCTGCCGGCGCCGCAACGCCCAGTAGGCGCCGCCCGCGGTGGCCAGCGCCGACACGCCGCCGACGGCGACCGCCGCACGCACCCCGAAGCCGCGCACGATGAGACCCGTCAACGGCCCGCCGATGGGCGTGCTGCCCAGAAACACGACCGCCCAGAGGGCCATCACGCGGCCGCGCATGGCGTCGTCGGCGTTGAGCTGGAGCAGGGAGTTCGTCGTACTGATGAACAGTACGCCGGCGGCACCCATGGGCACCAGGAGCGCCATGCCCCAGAGATAGCCGGGCGCAACGGCGAGCAGCACCGTGACCACACCGAAGGCGAAGGTGCTGGCGACGAGGAGACGGCGCGAGGGACGCGCCCTGCTGGCCATAAGCAGGGCGCCGGCGAGCGCGCCCACGCCCATGGCCGCGGAGAGCACGCCGTAGGCGCCGCCGCCGCGGCCGTACACCGCCTTGGTCAGCAGCGGCAGCACGACGGAGTAGTTGTAGGCCAGCGTGCTCACCACGGCCATCATCACCAGCGGGATGCGCAGCTCCGGGGTGCGCCACACGTAGTGCAGGCCTTCGCGTACCTGACCGGGCTCGCGACGCACCGGTTTGCTGGGGCGCAGCTCGGCGGTGCGCATCACCCCCAGGGCCACGATCACGGCGATGAACGATACCGCGTTGAAGAGGAAGCAGGGCGCGACCCCGACGGCCGCGATGAGCAGGCCGCCGATCGCCGGCCCGATGATGCGCGACGAGTTGATGATCACGGCGTTGAGCCCCACGGCGTTGGCGAGATCGTCCGGCCCGACCATCTCGTAGACGAAGCTCTGCCGTGACGGCAGGTCGAGTGCCGTGGCAACGCCGGTGAGCCCCGCCAGCACCCAGATCATCCACACGGTCGCCACGTCGGCGAACGTGAGCGCCGCGAGAACGAGCGCGAAGAGCGCCGCCGCCGCCTGCGTCGCCATGAGCAGGCGCCGCTTGTCGACGCGGTCGGCGAGCGCGCCCGCCCAGGCGCCGAGGACCAGCACGGGGCCGAACTGGAGGCCCACGGTGATGCCCAGGTCGACGCCGCTGCCGGTGATCTGCAACACCAGCCAGCTCTGCGCCACCGCCTGCATCCAGGTACCGCTCATCGAGACGACCTGCGAGATGAAGAACAGGCGGTAGTTGTACAGCCGCAGGGCGCGGAACGTGCGGCGCAGCAGAGCTGGAGCGGCTTCGCTCACGCGCGCCGCCGGTACGCCCGGTCGTCTCGGGAGACGACCTTGACGGGCGTGGTGGCGTGGATGCCCGCCCCGCAGCTGCTCGGCGGCGACCCCTCCGCGGGCACGAGCTGGTACGGCTTATCGGCGTGAGCCATGGCGACGTCTCCGATCGGTGTGAGGGCGCCGCGAGCCGGCGACGCCGCACCCCGAGTCTACGCCACCCATGGCGCGAGAGCAGCATCCGCGCGGGCGTACCGGCCCGGGCGGCGTGCCCGCGGGCGCGGCCACCCCGGCGGGCGCGCAGGCGGGCACACCGACCTCGGCGGCCTCGGCGCGGAGTAGTGTGAAAAGGCAAGACAAGGCCTCCCTGGCTTGCGCGCCGCTCACAACCGTCCTCAGGCTCGCTTGCTGAGAGGGAAGACAAGGATCCGCCAACGTTTCTTATCTTCCCTCGCAGCACAACCCCGCGGCGGCGGCTTCCACGGCGACGGCTTCCACGGCTGCGGCGGGCGCGGCGGCTCCCGCGGCTGCGGCGGGCGCGGCTGGGCGGCGCTGCGCGCGGGCTACGAGCTGTTCGTGGAGCGCGGCCGGGTCGGCCGGGCACGTGGCCCGAGCGGTCCGGCGGCAAAGGAATCGTGATCCGCCGCAGCCGCCGCCGCCCGGCGTATCAGCTCGAGGGTGTTCTCCAGCGTCATCATGCCCCCCACCGCGAGCGTCAGGACCATGGCCTCGAAGGGATACACAAGATGGGCACGGTATCTGCAGCGAAGCACTTCGCCGTCGAGATCGCGCACGCCGTGTTCCGCGAGGACCTGTTGATACCGCGCCAGCAGGCGCACCTCGTGCGCCCGCCGGGTCTCGGGCGTGAGTGACGTGGCCAGCAAGTACGCGACATCGCCGATCCCCTCTCCGATGCGCACGAGGTGCCAGTCGAGGAGCCCTGGTTCGGACTTCTGCCAGAACAGATTGCCGGGATGCACGTCGTGGTGGACGAGGGTGCGGGGGCCGTCGGCGAGAAAGCGCATCACCTGGCGGCGCCGGCGCGCGTACCCGAGCGCGGGGGCGTGGAGGGCCGTGGGCACGGCGCTCCCTGCGCGCCGCAGCCCGTGCCGCATCAGCGGCACCGCGAGGGCTGAGCCCAGCCGGTCTTCGGAGCGCCGCACAGGACCCGCCAGCCAATCGTACTCACGGTCGAGACTCGCCGCGTTCCACAACCGCGCGTGGAGCCTGGCCAGCTGCTCGATGACCAGCACTGCCTGTTCGGCGCTCAAAGCGTCCGCGGGGGCGCCGGCGACGGCGCCGCCCTCCGTCACATCGGCGAGCACAACGGTCGCGCCCCATCCGCGGCGGCTCTGCGCCGCCAGAAAGGGAGGGATGGGGACGGGGAGAGCGCGCGCGACTTCTCCGTAGAAGCGCGCCTCTGCCTGGAGAAGGCGCGGGAGGGCGGTGATCCATCGGGCACGCCACGACAGCGACGGCAGCTTCACGAACCAGCGACGGGGCAGCGCCGGCGGCCCATCGTGGTCCACGGCGAGGCGCACCCGCGTCGTGGTGCCCACATCGACTGAAAGCACGTCGACCCCCGCCACTGCGGCGCCGGGGACATGGCGGTCGAGGACGCGCTGCGCCCAGGCGACCGTCAGCTCAGACGGTCGGCGAGCGAGGACCGCTCGCGGCTGATCTGTCACGACATCTCACGTGTTCCCATACTGCACCCTGACGTCCCGGCCTGCGCCTTCCGTTGCCGCGCATAGCCGCCTCCACCGCCACCTCTCGTCCCAGCGTTCATCATAGAGCCCCGGACGGCTGCAGTACGAATGCCCGCTGGAAGCAGCCGGAGCGCTGAGGGCGTTTGGTGCTTCGCGATCCGCGCGTCGGCACGGGACTTGAAGCAGCGCACGGATGGTGCAAGCCTTGCGCCGTCGAGACCAGGCGCTGCGGGGACCGGCCACGCGCGCCCCCGTACCCGCGAAGCCGGAGGAGCACCATGGCGATCTTGCTTGACTCAGCTTCAGTGGACGATGCGGCGGCGGCGGCCGCGCTCGGCTTCGTTCACGGCATCACGACCAACCCCGCGCTCATGGTGCGAGAGACGAAGGAGCCCCTCGCGCTCCTCGAAGTCCTGTTGACCACCTTTCCCTCAGGACCTGTCTGCTATCAGCCCACGGGCACCACATATGCGGAGATGAACGATGAGGCGCGAGCGGCGGCGGCCCTCGCGCCGGATCGCATCGTCGCCAAGCTGCCGGCCACCCTCGAGGCGATCACGCTGGCCGCCGCCCTGACGCGCGACGGCATCCGCTGCGCCCTCACCGCCGTGTACTCCCCCGCGCAGGCGCTGCTCGCTCACGAGACCGGCTGCGTCTGGGTCATCCCCTACGTCGACCGGGCGGCCAGGCATGCGGACGGTGGGATGACCGTGGTCGATTCGCTGGCGGCGATCCTGGCGCGGCTGCAGAGCAGCACGCGCATCCTTGCCGCCAGCTTGAAGAGCGCCCCGCAGGTGGTCGAAGCGATCCTCCACGGCGCGCACGACGTCACCGCTCCACTCGAGGTCCTTCGCGGTCTCCCGGCGCACCCCCTGACCGAGTCGGCCGTGCGGGAGTTCGCCGCGGCGTGGCCTGAGGCGTAGGCCGGCAGCCGGAGCCGCGGGCGGAGCCGCCCGCCGCGGCAGCCGGCTCCACGCGCATGCGCTCCCCACGCGAGCCCTTCGTCGGGGCACGCCGATCGGACGGTATCGCCGACCCACCGCTTGACAGACGAGCGCCACGGACTACTATGACTGACTGTCAGTCATCTACGAGCCGGAGCTCATCCCGGGGGTCCTGGAGCCACCATGCCCCGCGTCACCGACCGAGAAGCCCGCCGTGCCGAACTCGTCTCGGCGGCGGCGGCCGTGTTCGCGGAGCGCGGCGTGGCCAACGCGACCGTCAGCGACATTGTCAAGGCGGCCGGCGTCGCGCAGGGCACCTTCTACCTTTACTTCGACACCAAAGACGATGCCGTCCTCGCGGTCGTGGCACGCATGGCCGACACGATCGTCCACAGCACGGCGACGCGCGTCGCCGCCGCAACGTCGGCCGTCGACAAACTGCTGGCCCTGCCCGGAGCGCTGTCCGAGGTCGGCGCGGAGCCCGAGGCAACGGCCCTGGTCGAGCAGATGCACCGCCCCGAGAACCGCCTCCTGCACGACCGCCTCGCCGACGACATGACGCGGCGGCTCGTACCGCTCCTTGAGGCGATCATCGCGCAAGGCGTCGCCGACGGCGTCTTCGTCGTCGGCGACCCGCGGGCCGCCGCGTGGTTCGTGCTCGCCGGGCTGCAGAGCGTCGAGCTCGCCGGCACCCCCATCAGCGAGACGCCCGCTGCCCTCACGACCGCGACCGGGTTCGCCCTGCGCGCGCTCGGCTGCCAGGGTGCGCGGCGCTGAGCGCCGAGACCGTCATCGCGACGCGCGCCCTCACGAAGCGCTACCGCGGCGTGCTCGCCGTCGACGCCCTCGATCTGGACGTGCGCCGCGGCGAGATCTACGGCTTTCTCGGCCGCAACGGTGCCGGCAAGACGACCACGATCCGCATGTTGCTCGGCCTCATCCGGCCTACTGGCGGCGGTCTCGAGGTGCTCGGCCAGCGCGTGCAGCCGGGCGCGACGGCGGCGTTTGCGCGCGTCGGTTATCTCGTCGAGACCGCGAGCGCATACCCGAACCTCACGGTGCGCGAGAACCTGGACATCCAGCGCCGCCTCACGGGAGCGCCACGCGCGGCGGCCGCCGAGGTCATCGAGCTGATGCGCCTGGGCGATCTCGCCGACCGGCGCGCCCGGGCGCTGTCGCTGGGCAATAAGCAGCGGCTCTCTCTCGCCCGGGCGCTGCTGCACCGCCCCGAGTTGCTCATCCTGGACGAACCGGCCAACGCGCTCGACCCTGCCGGCATCGTCGAGATCCGCGAGCTGTTGCAGGCGCTCGTCGGCGAGCGCGGCGTCACCGTCTTCATGTCGAGCCATATCCTCACCGAGATCGCCCACCTCGTCGATCGCATCGGCATCATGCACGAGGGTCGCCTGATCGAGGAGCTTGACCGCGACCAGCTGCGCGCCAAGGAGCGTGCCTACGTGGATATCGGCGTCTCCGAGCCCCCGCGTGCGGCCGCGCTCCTCGCGGCCGCGGGCTTCGCGCATGTCGAGCACGCCGGCGACCGGCTGCGTGTCTACGACGCGCAGAAGCGCGTCCCGGAGCTGGCTCGCGTGCTCGTCGGCGCCGGCCTCGACGTGACCGAGCTCACCCAGGCACGCGAGGACCTCGAGGCGCACTTTCTGCGGCTCACGGGAGGCGCCCCATGACGTTCGCGCGCGTGCTCGCCACTGAGTTTCTCAAGCTGCGTCGCAGCAAGGTGACCTGGCTCACACTCGCGGCGCTCTCCCTGGGGCCCCTGGCCATCGCCTTGATGATGTGGATCGTGCGTGAACCCGGCCGCGCCGCGCAGCTCGGCCTGCTCGGCAAGAAGGCGGACCTCTCCGGACTCACCGCGACATGGCCTGCCTACTTCTCCATGCTCACACTCATGGTGGGCATCGGGGGGATGCTTCTGCTCTCGTTCATCGTCGCCTACATCTTCGGCCGGGAATACGCGGAGGGCACGGCGAAGAACCTGCTCGCGCTGCCCGTGGGCCGCCAGTGGTTCGTGCTCGCGAAGCTCGTGGTCGCGGCGGTGTGGTGGACGCTCCTTGTGGTGGCCGCCCTTGCCGAGGGGCTGGCGCTCGGCGCAGCGCTGGGCCTGCCGGGCTTTTCGACGGCACTGGTCATGACGGCCGTCCACGACGCTCTGCTGGCGGCCGCCATCGCCTACCTTCTCGTCCCCGTCGTTGCGTGGATCGCCATGCTGGGCCACGGCTATCTGCCGCCGCTGGGTTTCGCGCTGGCGATGCTCGCGCTCGGCAATGTGTTCAGCAAGACCGGCTGGGCGTCGTGGTTCCCCTGGTCGATCGTGCCGCTCTACATCGGCGCCATCGGGCAACCTGTCACGGGGATCGCGTCAAGCAGCGTCGTCGTGCTCGCGCTCACGTTCTGCGCCGGCATCGCGGCCGCGATCGCACAGCTGCGCTGGTCCGACAACGTGCAATAGAGGCGGCCGGGCACCTGCATGACGGTGGGCCGCCCGAGCAGCAGCGTTTAGACCTGGTTGAAGAACCGCCTCTCCTGCAGACCCCCGAGGGCCTCGCTCGAGACCTCGGCGGCGGGCGGCGTGAGCAGCATGACCTTCTCGCCGATGTACTCCACGTTACCCTCGAGAGCATAGGTGAGGCCGCTGCAGAAGTCGGTCAGGCGCTTCGACAGGTCCGGCCCACAGCTCTCCAGGTCGACGATCACGAGTCTGTCGGCGCGCAGGTGATCGGCGATCTGCTGGGCGGCATCGAAGTCCCGGGGCGTGACCAGTGAGAACCCGACGCGCGGCGGGCGCACGAGGGCCAGGGGCCTCGCGGACGGCTCCCTCATCGACGGCGAGCGGCGGAGCGGCTCGTCGCGGTAGATGTCATCGTAGTCGGCGGTAGCGCGTTCGCGGCGCGGCGCTTCGTGGCGCTCGCACTCCGCCGACCCCGCGAACGTATCGTCGTCGTAGTCGTAGTCGTCGTAGTCGTCACCGGCGCCGCCGAGCTGGTCGACGACCGCGCGAAGCGATTGTGCTAGACCCATGGATCCTCCCGCCTCCCGTCGCAACATGGCACGCCTGCTGATCGCGACCGGGGAGGGCTCGCCTGTTCTGCGGGAGCGTGCCAGAGACTGTTTCGCCACCGGGGCACGAGTTGCCTGCAGGCCCGTCGGCCGATGAGGCTGGGGGAGGCTCGGCGCCGCGGTCCGCGGGCACCAGCGCTGTACGCGTGGACGTGAGCGGGCGTGGCGGCGAGAGTCATGGCGACGCGCCGGCGGGCGCGGCGGCGGCGGCGGGTGCAGTCTCTGGCAGCCGCAGCGTGGCTCGCCGCCGCTCAGCCAGCCGTGGGTGATCGCCTGCGCGCAGCCGACGCCCGGATCGACGCTGATTGAGCCGGGCACGCAGTTCAAGGCGTAAGCGCCGTACTCGATGCAGGCGCCGCGGTCCACAAGCGCGGCGCGGCCGCCCGCGATAGCGAACATGGCGCGCGGACAGACAACGAGCACTGACCGCAGCCGTTGCAGCGCGCGACGTGGAGCCGAAGACAACCGCCGCGCGGCCGTGACAGAGTCGGGCTTCGGCGCACTTACGCCTACCGGATCTCGGCACGATCACCTCCTCCGATCCCGCCCGTCGGACAGCTTGGAGCCAGCCCAGCCTGGTGGCTCGCAGCCGTCAACTTCTGCGGAAGACCGTGCCGGCCCGCGTCGGCGCAGCCCTGATGATGCCCGTTTCGCGTCAGAAGCCCGTGGGCATGTGGCTCACCGGCCGGCCGTGCCCGAGGCCCCCGGACGTGCCGAGCGACCTCGGGCCATGCCATCTCACGTCACCTTGAGGGTGTTGCGCGCGACCTTCGTCTGCCTGTTGCCCGCCGCATCGGTGGCGCGGATGAAGTACCGGTAGTCGCCCTTCGGCAGCCTGCAGGTGAATCGGTACTTCAGGGCCTTTGCGACCGGCCGGTTCTTCAGCGTCACTGTCTTCACGATCCTCCCGCCCAGCGTCCGGACCCTGATCCAGACAGTCGCCGTGCCGGCGTTAGGGGCAGGATCCTTGATCCTGAACCTTAGGGTGGCCTTCGCTCCGCGGCGCACCGAGACGTCCTTCGTTCCCTTGGGGGTAGGTCTCCTGGTGTCAAGCACGATAGTCGGCGAGCCTGCGAGCACGTTGCCGGCCTCGTCAACGAACTGCGCGAAGACGGTCTTCACGCCGTCGCCAGCGCTCAGCGTCCAACTCCTGCTGGTACCGTCGGGCTCCCAGCTGCTCCAGGAGGCGTCGTCGTTGCTGAAGCGCATCTGGACGGCTCCGGTCACCTTGCAGCCGAGAGTGACAACGCGCTTATTCACCGCGACGGCGCCGCCGGCGATCCATACTCGGCCGCTGGGGGCAGTTCCGTCGAAGGTGATGCCGGCCTGCGCAGCCGCAACGTTGCCTGCGGCGTCGCGGTACTCGACGAAGACGGTCTTCACGCCGTCGCCGGCGCTCAGCTTCCAGGCCTTGCTGGCGCCGTACGCCTCCCAGCTGCTCCAGGTGAGGTTGTCGTTGCTGAAGCGCATCTCGGTGGCGCCGGCGGCGGCGAGGGTGAGGCTCACGTCGCAGCTCGCGGTGTAGGCAGCGCCGCCGTTGATCGAGACGCTGGCGCCGCTGGGGGCGGTTCCGTCGAAGGTGATGCTGGCCTGCGCAGCCGCAGCGTTGCCGGCCGCGTCGCGGTACTCGACGAAGACCGTCTTCAGGCCGTCGCCGGCGCTCAGCGTCCAGCTCTTGCTGGTACCGTACGCCTCCCAGCTGCTCCAGGTGAGGCCGTCGTTGCTGAAGCGCATCTCGGTGGCGCCGGCGGCGGCGAGGGTGAGGCTCACGTCGCGGATCGACGTGTAGGCAGCGCCGCAGTTGATGACGATGCTGGCGCCGCTGGGGGCGGTATTGTCCACCATGACCCCGGTCACGGTCGAGCTGCCGGTGTTGCCCACGTCGTCCGTGGCGCGCGCCACGATAGCGTAGGCGGGTGAGCCATCCTGGCTCGCCGGGTCGAACGTCCAGTCGTAAGTCCAGCTCGCAGTGCCGCTGGCGGCGAGCCAGGTCTGCGTCAAACTCCAGGTGGAGCCGGTCCAGAAGGAATCATCGCTGGAGCGCTGGATGGTGACGGCGACGGAGGCCACCGACCCGCCGAGATCAATGGCGGTGCCGCTGATGGTAGCCGAGGCTCCAGTGAGGGTCTGGCTGCCAGTCGGGGCGCCGATGCCGGCCGTGGGCAGGCCCGGGTTCGGCGGACTCTCAGTATTGCGCGGGTTCGGTGCCACAGCAGCGAAGTCGGCCGCGTTGTCGTCTGTGTCGACCCAGCCCTCGCCCAGGCGCAGGGCCGCCGTCGTGTTCGACAACGTGGGGGCTGGTCCCGGCCCTTCGAAGCAGTTCGTCCCCGAACCGTAGCCGACCTTGTCGACGATCGAGGAGCCCGTGGGGCATGACGTCCCAGTCAGGATGGTCGTCTGGTTTGTCACAAGGACGACCTTGCCCCTCGCCTGGTCGATCGTGATCGAACCGGAAGCGTCTGGCGTCGGAAGATCTGCGGTACCGCCGGCACCCTGTGCCTCCTGAATCAGATAGTAGTGGTTCGGCGCGATCGTCCCGGACAGGTTCGTTCTGAACCACGTGAATCCGATCGTCGACGCGTATTGGACTGACCACCCGGCCAGAGAGACGGTCGTCGTCCCCCTGTTGAAGAGCTCGATGAAGTCGTTCTTGAGGGCCGCGCCGACGTTCCCGCCGCCGCCGTAGACCTGGCTGATGACCACAGGTGGGGCGTTCACGGTCAGCGACGCGGCGTTCGTGGTGGCGGTGCCGGCGGCGCTCGTGAAGACGGCGCGGTAGCGGTAGCCGGTCTGGGGGGCCGCCGCGGTGAACACGAGACCGGTGCTCGTGGCGCCGGGGACGTCGTTCCAGGTAGCTCCGCCGTCGCGGCTCTCCTGCCACCTGACGGTGGGCACGGGCGAACCCGAGGCTGCCGCGCTGAAGGTCACTGGTTGACCGTCGTTCACGGTCTGGCCGAGGGGCTGGGTGGTGATCGCCGGCGGGGTGTTGACCGTCAGTGTGGCGGCGTCGGAGGTGGCCGTCCCCAGAATGCTCGAGAACACGGCGCGATACCGGTGGCCGCTCACAGCGGCTGCGGCGGTGAACACGAGACTCGTGCTCGTGGCGCCGGGGACATCGTTCCAGGTGGTGCCGCCGTCGGGGCTCTCCTGCCACTTGACGGTCGGCACGGGCGAGCCCGAGGCCGCCGCGCTGAAGGTCACTGGTTGACCGTCGTTCACGGTCTGGCCGAGGGGCTGGGTGGTGATCGCCGGCGGTATGCTCGGCGGCGAGGCCGTGTTGCGCGGATTCGGCGCCCCGACGCTGAAGTCGGCAACATTGTTGTCTGTCTCGGCGTAGCCGAGGCTGTTGCGCAGGTCGGCGGTCGTGTTGGACGGGGGGGGCGCCGGCCCCAAGCCTTCGTAGCAGTTCGTCCCTGTGCCGTAGCCCACCTTGTCGACGATCGAGGCGCCCAACGGACAAGCGGTCCCAGGCAGGATGGTCGTCTGGTTGTCGACAAGGACGACTTTGCCACCCGGCGCACCCATGTTGACGGTCCCGGTCGCGTCGGGCGTCGGCAGATCGACGGTCCCGCCGGCACCCGCCGCCTCCTGGATCAGGTAGTAGTGGCCCGGCGCGATGGTCCCGGACAGGTTCGTTCTGGACCACGTCGATCCGGTCGCCGCAGCGTACTGGACCGACCACCCGGCCAGAGAAACAGTCGTCGGTCCGAGGTTGAAGAGCTCGATGAAGTCGTTCTTGAGGGTCGCGCCGGCGTTGCCGCCGCCGCCGTAGACCTGGCTGATGACCACAGTCGACGACAGGGCGGCGGCGGGGGGAGCGGTCACCGCGAAGCCGCTCGCCAGGAGAAGCAGGGCCGCGACAAGAAGACCAAGCCGATGCGGAAGGGCTCCGAACGTGTTCATTCTCCGTCCTTGTGTGGTGAGGTGTCCGACGAGGATGCTGACAGGCGCTTGACGATTGCATACGCGTTCAAGGTGAGCCGAGGGGTTCCTTCGTCCTCCGCATCGACGCTCTCGTGGCGGCTCATCGCCGGCGACCTGTCGGCGGCCGCGTAGGTCGTAACGCCCCTCCTTGCTTGGGGGCCCAACACGAGAGCGCTCCGGCTTGTGGCTGGTCCACTGATGTCGTTCGCCTTTTCGACGGCCTGCAGGCAGACGGCGTCTCAACCGTCGAAGTGGATCTCGCTCTCGGTCCGTCGCGCCGCCCTGAGTCCGCCTCAGGACCTGGATCGTCACGAACCCCGACACGCTACACTCACCGGTGATGACATGCAGCGCGAACAAGCGGAGCCCGTGGCCCGGCTCGCCGACCGGATGACCCGCAGACGCAGATCACGTTCCGCCCGAGAGATACCGTGAGCCCCCGGCCCGCCTCCCGCGTCACCCTGCTCGCGCTCTCCTTGGGGCACGGGTGCGCCGATCTGTGTTCGGGTGCCCTGTTCGCCTTGCTGCCCTTCCTCGTCGTCGAGCGGCACTACAGCTACGCGGCGGCCGGCGTGTTCGCGCTCACCGCCAGCGTGGCGCACGCGCTGTTCCAGCCGCTCGTCGGCGCCCAGGGAGACCGCCGCGAGGCGCACTGGTTGCTGCCCTCCGCGCTCATCGTCACCGGTTTCGGCATGGGCGCTGTCGGTGTGGCCACAAGCTACCCCCTGACGCTCATCGCCGTGGCCGTCTGCAGCGCCGGCGTGGCCAGCTATCACCCTGAGGGCGCGCGCTGGGCGCGCCACGCCTCGAGCAGCCGCGTGACCGCCGACATGAGCGTCTTCTCGGTGGGCGGCGGCGTCGGATACGCCGTCGGCCCTCTCGTCGTGGCGGCTGTGCTCGCGCCCCTGGGCCTGCACGGGACACTGGTCATCGCGCTCATCCCGATCGCCGCCGCGGCGCTCGTCGCCACGGCCTTGCGCCGTTTCCGTCAGAAGCCGCTGGGAGCGCACGGAGGGCACGGGCAGGCTCAGGGTCGCGTCTCGGAGTGGCGCCCGTTCGCCCTCCTTCTGGCGCTGTTCTGCGTCGCCAGCGGAGTCTCGACGGGGTTGCTGACCTACATACCGCTATTCCTTGTACAGGCGCGGGCAACGAGCCCCGCGGCGAGCAACGTCATGACGAGCGTGCTCCTCGCCGCGGCGGCGACCGGCACGCTGCTGGGCGGAATCGCCGCTCATCGCCTCGGACGCCGCCTGGTGATGATCGCGCCGCAGCTCCTGCTCGTGCCGGCGATCGCGCTGCTGCCCAGCCTAGGCTACGCGGCCATGATCCCTGTAGTGATCGTCATCGGGATCGCGGTGAACGCGAACATCAGCGTCGTGCTGGTGCTGGCGCAGGAGTACCTGCCCGCGCACATGGGCCTCGCCACCGGCCTCACCATCGGCCTCTGCGGCGGCGTGGGCGGCCTCATCGTGGCCGCCCTCGGTCTTCTGGGCGACGCGGCCGGCCCGAGCTCGGTGCTCTACGCGCTCGCGACGCTGCCGATCGTGGCCGCCGTGCTGGCGTCAAGGCTGCCGCGGCCGGCGGCAGCGCCGCCTGAGACCGTGTGGAGCCTGCGCGTCGAAACCGAGAGCTGACGACGCCGGGGCGGACTCCGCGGCCCAGGCGCTCAGGAGTCCGCCGCGGGCGGGCCTCGATGCACGCTCCACCCCTGCCCGTCCGCGATCTCGAGCGACTCGCGTGTCGCGGTGGTCGCGATGGTGAAGAAGTCGCGCTCACGCTGGCCGGGCACGTACTGGAGCCCGCGATGGACGGACGCCATCATGTCGGGGTTCAGGACGCAGATGTGCACGTTGATCGTCTTGGCGCGCGGCTCGACCGTCTTGCCCGGCGCCAGATAGTCGCTCAGCCTTTAGGGGTTGCTGAGCCGCGAGATCGCCGCGTCCAGCGTGCGCAGAAGCCCCTGGAGGGTGGCACCGTTGAGGTTTCGCACGACCTGGAACCAGAGGGCGTCTGGTCGTTCGGCGAGGATCCTGGCGACGTCCTGCCTGCTGCTCTCGTCCATCTCGGCCTTGCCCGACCGGCCTCCCGATTTGAACTGCACGGCCAGGGCCGGTTCGTCATGAGCCTGCCGATAGAGCGCGAGATCGGTCAGCGCACGCTGAGCCTTGGTGGCGCCGCCGCGCTGCGCAGAGCGGTAGGAGAGCCTGGTCGGCACCTCGGCGGCGAAGGCCCACGGCTCGGCGCCC
>JAPLCM010000148.1 GCA_026392275.1 Actinomycetota bacterium
AGCGCCTGCCAGAACCCGGCGGCCACATCGTCGATCGCCTCGCCGAGCTCGGCGGCGCGCGCGAAGGCGAGGGCCGCCGGGACCTGCCCGGGCAGCGCCGCCGCCGGCGTGCCCTCCTGGGCGTCGAAAGGGAAGACGCCGGCGGCCGCGAGCCCCGCTTCGCGCACGAACGCGAGCAGCTCGTCGAATTCTTCGTCGGTCTCGCCGGGGAACCCGGCGATGAAGGTCGAGCGCACGGCGGCTCTCGGCAGCGCGAGGCGCACGCGCGCGAGCAGGTCGAGATACGAGACGCCGTCGCCGCGGCGCTTCATGCGCCGCAGGACGGCGCCGGAGGCGTGCTGGAGGGGGACGTCCACGTAGGGCACCGCGTGGCGCGAGAGGGCCTCCAGGAAGCCCTGATCGATGCCGTCTGGCTGCACGTAGAGCAGGCGCAGCCAGATGGGGGCGGGTTCGAGCGCCTTGAGCTCCGCGAGCAGCCGCTCGATCCCGCCCCAGGCCGGCTGCGCCCAGCGCGATGTGTCCTGGCCGACGAGCACGAGCTCTTTGGCGCCGGCGGCCAGGGCGGCGCCGGCGGCGCGCAGGATATCGGCGGCCGCCACGGTCTCGTAGTCACCCTTGATCAGGGGGATGGCGCAATACGCGCAGCGCCTGTCGCAGCCGTCGGAGATCTTGAGATAGCTGGTCACGGGGCGCGGGCGGCGCGGTACCGGCACGACTACGCCGCGCCCCTCCGCGCCCTCCCCCCCATCGCCGGCCGCGCGAAGAGCAGCCAGCAGCGGCGCCGTGTCGAGGCCGCACCACAGGTCAACCTCGGGCAGCTCAGCGGCGAGGTCCTCGCGGTAGCGCTCGACCAGACAGCCTACGGCGGCGACTCGCGCGCCGCGCTCGTGAGCGAAGTCGACCGCTTCGAGGAGCGCCGCGATGGACTCCTCTTTGGCGGCGTCGATGAATCCGCAGGTGTTGATGACGACCACATCGGCGCGGCCGGCCTGGGCTTCGCGGTGCCCGGCCGCCCGCAGCCGGCGTGAGAGTGCGTCGGAGTCGGCCTCGTTCTTGGGGCAGCCGAGAGTCTGGATGAAGAAGCCGGCGCCCGTGGGGGCCTCAGCGATAGTTCACGAACTGCAGCGGGACGCCCCAGTCCTCCTCGCGGAGCGCCGCCATGGCGTCCTGGAGCTCGTCCTTGCTCACCGAGAACACGCGCAGGGTGTCGCCCTGAATCTGCGATTTGACCTTCTTGAAGCGCTGGCGCAAGAGCTTGTTCATGGCCTTGATCTTGTCGTCGGGGATGCCCTGGGCGATGGGGACTCGCTGGCGGACAGTGCCGCCGAGGGCCTCTTCGATCTTGCCGTACTGCAGCGCCTTGAGCGGCACCTTGCGGCGCACGAGCTTCTCCTCCAGCACGTCCACGACCTGCTTGAGCTTGCCGTCGTCGTCAGACACCAGGACGAGCGCGTCGTCTTCGAGCGTGATGGAGCTCACACTCTTCTTGAAGTCGTAGCGCGTAGCGATCTCCTTCTGCGCCATGTTGACGGCGTTGCGAACCTCGTTGATGTCGGCGCGCGAGACCACGTCGAACGATGATTCCTTGGCCATGTCAGCCCTGCCTCTCGAGCTTGCCGTTCTTGATGATGTAGTCGACGGGTCCGACGTCGTCTTTGGGCTTGACCGCGCGTCCTTCGACGCGCAGGAGGATCGCCGACGGGTTTCCGAGGCGCAGCCACAGGACGTCGCTGACGAACACCTTGGCCTTCCCCTTGGCGACGGTGCCGCTGAACAGCACTTTGCCGGTGGCGCTCTTCTTGCGCACCTCGACCCAGCTGTCGCCGCTGGTCGCGATGATGCGCAGTGCGCCCTTCGCCACCGGCGTGGTCGTCTTCTGCGGCTTGGGCGATCTGCTGGCCGACGGAGACGGGGACGGGCTGGTGATACCGAGGGCGCCCGGCTGGGTGGATTGCGGCGTGTCGCCACCCCGTCCGAGGATCCAGATCACGCCGAGCACGAGAAGGCAGACGACGGCCACGATCACGATGGTGTTGCGGCCACGATGGCCGTGCGGCGCGCCGAGCATGGAGACGCCGCCGAAGGGCTCCTGGATCTCAGCGGTCTTCACGCCCCGCGAGCGATACTCGTCGAGCATGACTTCGGGGTCCAGGGAGAGATACTCGGAATACGTGCGCAGGAAGCCCTTGACGAACGTTGCGCCGGGCATCACCTCGAAGTCCTCGTTCTCCATGGCCTGGATGTACTTGACACGGATCTTCGTGTCTTCCTCGACCTGCTGGAGGGTGATGCTGCGACGTACGCGCGCCTCGCGCAACGTGTTGCCGATCTCAAACACGGTGGATGGCTTTCTCCTCGGTCGTGCGGGGCCGGTGGCCCGGCGCCCGAAAGAACAGTCTAGTAAGCACGCCGTGTGAAGACAAATCAGGCTGACTGGCGACCGAGCGCCGGTCAGGCCTCCTCGGCGGCCGGATCAGGAGCTTCAAGAGGCGCCTCCGGCGCGTCGTCGCCGGTCACTCGCGCCAGTGTGGCCGGGAGCTCCGCTTCGTCGATGAGCACGGCGCGCGCCTTGCTGCCGTCGTAGCCCGAGACGATGCCCATCTCTTCCATGATGTCGACCAGTCGGCCGGCGCGCGCGTAGCCGACGCGCAGGCGGCGCTGGAGCAGCGCCACGGAGGCCGCACCCGTCGTCACGACTGTGCGGATGGCGTCGGCGAGGAGCGCGTCGCCGCCGGCGGCCTGCGCCTGCTGGTCGGCGTCCGGGCCGGCGGGGTTCTCGAGAAGATCCTCCTGGAACTCGGGCTTGGCCTGACGCTTCCAGTGTTCGGTGAGGAGCTTCATCTCGTGGGCGGTGATCAAGGCCCCCTGCACGCGCAGCAGGCGGTTGCTGCCCATGGGACTGAACAACATGTCGCCCATACCCAGTAGGCTCTCGGCACCGCCCTGGTCGAGGATGATGCGCGAGTCGGTCTGTGACGCCACGGCGAAGGCGATGCGTGACGGGATGTTGGTCTTGATCATGCCCGTCACGACGTCCACCGACGGCCGCTGCGTGGCGACCACCAGATGGATACCACAGCTGCGCCCAAGCTGGCCGAGACGGATGATGGAATCCTCCACCTCGGAGGGTGCCACCATCATCAGGTCGGCGAGCTCGTCGACGATCACCATGATGTAGGGCACATGTTGCTCGCCGGCACGGGCGAGCTTCTTGTTGAGGGCACGGACGTCCTGGCAGCCGTTGCGTGAGAGCACGTCGTAGCGACGGTCCATCTCACGGGTGATGTTGTCGAGCACGTAGGTCGCCTGCTTCATGTTCGTGACCACAGGGGCCAGCAAGTGGGGCACGCCGTTGAAGTTGCTCAGCTCCACCTTCTTGGGGTCGATCATGATCATGCGCACTTCGTCTGGCGTCGCGCGCAGCAGGATCGAGCTGATAAGAGCGTTGAGGCAGCCGCTCTTGCCCGAGCCGGTGGTACCGGCGATCAGCAGGTGCACCATCTTCACGAGATCGGCGAGCACGGCCTTGCCGGTGACGTCCTTGCCGAGCCAGAAGGCCATCGGCGAGGCGTGCGGCGGGAACAGTCCGTGGATGTCGCCGAGAGAGACGTAGTTGGCCTCGAGGTTAGGCACCTCAACGCCGACGGCCGTCTTGCCGGGGATCGGCGCCTGCACGCGGATCTCGGTGGCGGCGAGCGCGTAGGCGAGATCGTCCTTGAGAGACGCGACACGGCTCACCTTGATGCCCGGCGCCAGCTGCAGCTCGTAGCGCGTGACGCGCGGCCCCGAGACCGTACCGATGACCTGGGCAGTGATGCCGAAGTGCCCAAGGGTCTCGACGAGGCGCTGGGATACGCGGCGGACGGCATCGGGCGACTCGCCCATGCTCTCCCCAAGCCGCTGCAGAAGCGACGGCTGCGGGAGCAGCCAGTGGCGCTTCTCGGCCTCGTGGAACGTGATCGCCCCGGCGTCCCCGCCGGGCTCGTCGGCGACCGCCTGGGCGAGCGAGAGCTGCTCCCCCGAGTCGGCCTCGGCGACCCGTTCCGGCGCAGGCGAGTAGGGCGCCGGCCTACCGAAGATCTCGGGCGCCGCCATCTCCCCGTCGACGAGGTGCGGCGTGTGCGTGCTGACCGCGGGTCCGTACTGCGCCGCCGGAGACACGGACGTTCTCATCATGTCGGAGGCGTCCATCGTGGTTGACTCGTCGAGCTCCACGACGCGGGTGGCCGCCGCGTCGTGGCGGCCCACGCCCAGCGCACCGGCCTGGCTGCGCGCCGCCCTGCCTGCGGCGGCAATGCCTTTGCGCGAATGGTCTGCCCACTGGCGCAGCGACGAACCGGTCGCCAGCAGTACGCCCGCCACGAACAGGGCGACGACGAGGACGTCCACGCCGAGGCGCCCGATGACGCCGTGGAGCGCGGCCCACAGGGCTTCGCCGGCGGCGCCGCCGTGCGCGCTCATGTAGATGTCGCGGAAGAGACGCTCAGGCCGCTCGCCGGCGAAGACGCCAAACGCGTCGGCGGCAGCGGCCAGGAGGAACGCGGCGACGATGAGCGCGATCCCCCAGCTCACCCCTCTCCGCGGGCGGCGGTCTTCGCGGGCGACAAGCATATAGGCGATGAAGCAGAGCAGCAGTGGGAGCGCAAAGACCAGGAGCCCCACCAGCCAGCGCGTGAAGCCGCCCAGCCAGCGCCCCAGCGACCCTCCGTCCCAGCCGAGATAGATGACGAAGGCGAGGAACACGGCGAGAGCCACGCAGGCGATCGCCGCCAGTTCGTGGCGGTGACGGGTGGCCGATCGTTCCGGCCGCGGCGCGGGACGGGCGCCGCGCGCTTGCGTGCGCGCCGCGCCGCGACGCACCGGCTTGGGGCGTGCGGTCGCCATGGGTCGTCTATTCAACGCGGCGGCGCGAAACCCTAGGAGGTAACGCGGTGGAAGACAGGAGGACGACGTCGGTCGTTCAGACTTCGATGACGACCGGCATGATCAGTGGTCGCCGCCGGGTGCGCGCGTAGACGAGCTCGGCGAGCTTGTCTTTGATGTCGTCCCTGATGAGGCGCTGGCCGGTGACGTGCACGGCGCCGAGCTCGGCCATGAGGGCGTCGAGCGCGGTCGCGCACTCGTCGATCACCTCCTGGAGGCGCTCGTCGTTGTGCAGGAAGCCGCGCGCCACGAGCTCGGCAGGCGCCAATGAATCGCCGCTCTGGGCGTCGACGGTGACGACGGCCATGAGGATGCCGTCGCCGGCCAGCTGCTGGCGGTCGCGAAGAACGAGGCCCTCGGCGTCGCCGAGCTCGTAGCCGTCGACGAACACCATGCCCGTGGGCACCTTGTCGACGATCTCGCCGTTCTCGGCGTCGAGCTCAAGGACGTCGCCGTTCTCGAGGATGAAGATGTCCTCGTCGCGGATGCCGGACTGACGCGCGAGCTCGGCATGAAAGTGCTGCATGCGGTACTCACCGTGCACGGGCACGAAGTACTGTGGGCTCGTGAGGTTGAGCATCATGCGCAGGTCTTCCTGGGCGGCGTGCCCGCTGACGTGGATGCCGCTGCCTTCGCCGTAGATCACCGTGGCGCCGACCTTGAGCAGGCGATCGATGGTGGCCGTCACGCTGCGCTCGTTGCCGGGGATGGCCTTGGCCGAGATCACGACGGTGTCGCCCTCGTGCAGAGCGACCTGCGGGTGGTCGTCAAAGGCCATGCGCGTAAGCGCCGAGAGCGGCTCGCCCTGGCTTCCGGTCGAGAGGATGAGGATCTCCTCGGGCCGGTAGTCGTCGATCTGCGTGAGCTTGATCATCGCGCCGTCCGGCACGTCGAGATACCCGAGATTGCGGGCGATGTTCGCGTTCTTCACCATGGAGCGACCGGAGAGGGCGAACTTGCGGCCGTGCAGGTGGGCGATCGTGATCGCCTGCTGGATGCGGTGGATGTGCGAGGCGAAGCTCGCCACGATCACGCGGCCCTCTGCCTCGGCGAAGATCTGGTGGAAGGCCTGGCCGACCGTGCTCTCTGAAGCCGTGGAACCGGGAGTCTCGACGTTCGTCGAATCGCCGAGAAGGGCCAGGATGCCCTTCTGGCCAAGCTGGGCGAAGGCGTTGACGTCGGTGATGCGACCGTCGATCGGCGTGTGGTCGAAGCGGTAGTCGCCGGTGAGCAACACGGCGCCCAGATCGGTGCCGAGCACGATGGAGAGCGAGTCGGGGACGCTGTGGCTCGTGGCGATGAACGAGACGTCGAACGGCCCCAGGCGAAGCTTGGAGGTATCGCTGACCTCGTTGAGCTCGACGACTTTGAGGAGCCCGTGCTCGTCGAGCTTGGACTTGATGAGGGCGAGCGTGAAGCGGCTGCCGTACACCGGCTTGTTGAGCTGCTTGAGCACGAAGGGCAGCGCCCCCTGATGATCCTCGTGACCGTGCGTGATGACAAACGCGAGGACGTCGTCGCGGCGGCCCAGCAACCAGGTGATGTCGGGGATCACGAGGTCGATGCCGAGCATGTCGTCGCGCGGGAACTCGACGCCACAATCGAGCACGACGATCTTGCCGCGGTACTCGACGGCGGTCATGTTCTTGCCGATCTCTCCGAGACCGCCGAGAGGGATGATCCTTAGGGAGTCGCTCATGCAGATGCAATCCTACCCGCTCGCGACCCCTCGGGGCGAACCCGCGACGCGCGACGGCCGACGAAGGTCATGCCCGGCTCAGCTCAGCAGGCCCAGCGCGCGCAGCTCGGCGGCCACGACGGCGGTTTCCTCGGGCGTGGCGGGTACGAGCGGCAGGCGAAGGCCGCCGACCTCGTGCCCCAGCAGCCTCAGGGCTTCCTTGACGAGGATGGGGTTGGCGGTCAGAAACAACGTCCTGTAGAGAGGACGAAGGCTTTCGTCGAGCTTCTCCGCCTCGGCCTCGTCGCCGGCTCTGACGAGCCGGGCCATCTCGGCCAGCTGCGGGCCAACCATGTGGCTGGCCACGCAGATGCCGCCAAGACCGCCGATCTTGAGCACGGGGAGCAGCATGTCGTCGTTGCCGGCGTAGATGCCGAGATCGCTGAGCTCGCGCAGCCGGCGCAACTCGTCGAGATCGGGGTTTGCCTGCTTCACGGCGACGATGTTGTCGACCTCGCCAAGCGTGGCCAGCACCTCAGGAGACAGATTGACCACGCAGCGGCCGGGGATGTTGTACATGATCAGCGGCAGGCTGGTGGCGGCGGCCACGGCGCGGAAGTGCGCCAGCAGGCCGCGCTCCGGCGGCTTGTTGTAGTAGGGCGTGACCACGAGGACCGCGTCGACGCCGCACGCTTCGGCGGAGCGCGTGAGTGCGATGCTGTGGGCGGTGTCGTTGGAGCCGGTGCCGGCGACCACGGGCACGCGCTCACCAACGGCTTCGACCACGGTGCGGAACATGGCCGCCTTCTCGGCGTCGGTGAGCGTCGGCGATTCGCCGGTGGTGCCCGCCACCACGAGCCCGTCGGAGCCGCTGCCGATCAGGTGCTCGGCAAGCTCGGCGAGCTTGCCGTGGTCCACCGCGAGGTCGGCGTCGAAGGGTGTCACCATCGCGGTGAGGATCGTCCCCAGGTTGTGGGTCATGGCGCGGCTCCTCGGAATGCGGACGTTTGCGCGGTACGTGCCTCTAGTCTAAGAGGTTCTCCAGCCCCACGACAGTCCCCTCGACGCCGGTCACGCGGCGCAGGGCGAGCAGGACGCCGCTCATGAAGGAACGCCGCGACAGGGAATCGTGGCGCAAGGTGAGCAGCTCGTCGTCGCCGCCGAAGAGGACTTCCTGGTGGGCGACGACGCCCGGGAGGCGCACGCTGTGGATGCGCACGTGGTCGGCCCCCAGGCCGCGAGACGGCTGCTCGCCGGGCGCGTCGCGCAGGGCGGAGCCCGGCGCCTCGGCCATGAGTCGCGCCGTGCGGAGGCTGGTGCCCGACGGAGCGTCCAGCTTGCCGGACTCGTGCATCTCGATGATCTCGGCGTGGTCGTAATGCTTCGCCGCCTGGCTCGCGAAGCGCATCAGCAGCACGGCGCCAAGGGCGAAGTTGGGCACGATCACGAGCCCCACTCCGGCGCTCGCCGCAGCCGCGCTGAGCTCCCCGACCTCGGCCTCGTCGAGGCCGGTGGCGCCGACCACGGTCGGTACGCCGGCCGCCAGCAGCAGCTTCGTGTTGTCGAACACTGCCCCCGGGACGCTGAACTCCAGTGCCGCCTCGGGAGACGTGAGGGCCAAGGCCTGTTCCACGGTCGCGAACCACGGCGTCTCGCCGGCGCTCGCGCCGCCCTTGGGGTCGACGAGAGCGACCAGGCGCAGGTCGTCCTGGGCGTCGATCGTGGCGGCGCTCAAGGCGCCCATCTTGCCGGCGGCGCCGGTCACGAGCACGTCTGTCATGACGCCCCTCTCTTCCGGCGTACACGAGCGAGATACCGTAGGCACATACCGCTTATCGCTCCGCCCATGCGAACCCTTCGGTGACCGCCCGAAACGGCTCCGGCCGCGGACCGATGCACACCGTGGACCACTTCTTGGGGTCGTAGTAGCGCCGCACGGCGGCCATCACGTCGGCGCGTGTCACCGCGTCGATACGCTCCAGCACCTCGTCGACGGTGAGGACGGGCTGTTCCATGAGCACGGCTCGACCGAGGGACTGCATGCGGCTGCCCGGACTCTCCATGCTCAGCACGAGTTGGCCCTTGAGGTGGTTCCTGGCGCGTTTGATGGCTTCGTCCGAGATATCGTCGGGAAGGCGGTCGAGCACGTCGAGGATGACGGTCATGGCTTCTTCCACCGCCTCCTCGCGGGAGCCGACGTAGATCGCCGTGAGGCCGGCGTCGGCGTACAAGGAAGTGTACGAGTAGACCGAGTAGGCGAGGCCGCGTTTCTCACGGACCTCCTGGAAGAGCAGAGAGCTCCACGAGCCGCCGAGGATGGTATCGACGACGAACACGGCGTAACGGTCCGCATCGCCGCGCCGCGGCCCGGGGCCGCCGAGGCAGATATGGTACTGCTCGGTGTCCTTCACAGAGAACCCGGCCACGTGCCGGAAGCCCGGCGCGCTCAGCTCAGGCCGCCGGACGACTGCCCCGGGCTCGGGGCGGAAGTGCGCCCCCGTGAGCTCGCAGAGACGGTCGTGGTCCACGTGGCCGCTGGCCGAGACGACGATCCCGGGGTTCACGTAGTGCGCGTCGTGATAGGCCCTGACCGTCGGGAGGTCGAGGCGCGCCAGGGTCTCGCTGTGCCCGATGATGGAGCGCCCGAGCGGATGTTCGCCGAAAACGGCCTCGCAGAGGTCGTCGTGGATGAGCTCGGGCGGCGAATCCTCGTACATGGCGACCTCTTCAAGCACGACTTCGCGCTCCTGGTCGAGGTCGGCGAAGGACGGTCGCGCCAGCATCTCGGCCATGACCTCGAAGGCCGTATCGAGGTCTTCGTCGAGAAAACGTGCGTTGACCAGCGTGTGTTCCTTGGATGTGGACGCGTTGGGTTCGCCGCCCATGTCGTCGAAGATGCGCGCGATGTCCCAGGCGCTGAACCGGTCGGAGCCCTTGAAGATGAGGTGCTCGATGAAGTGAGAGACACCGCCGAGCTCGAGAGGCTCCTGACGCGAGCCGGCGGCGATCCACAGCCCGAGGGCCACCGAGCGCACTCCTTCGAGGCGCTCGGTGGCCACGCGCAGGCCGTTGTCCAGCGTCGAGAGGCGGTAAGCCTCCGTGGCCTTCCCCCGCTCCCTGCTACTCGGCGTCGGGCTTCTTGAGCAGCGTCAGCCCGATACGATTGCGTGCCTTGTCGATCTCCACGACTTCGACGGTCACCGTGTCGCCGCGACTGACGACGTCCTCGACCGACTTCACGCGCTCGCCCTTCTGGCCGAGACGCGAGATGTGCAGCAGGCCGTCGGTGCCCTTCTTGAGCTCCACGAAGGCGCCGAAGTCGGTGGTCTTGACCACGCGACCGGTGAACACGTCGCCGACCTCGATCTCCTTGGTCATGGCCTGGATGCGGTTCATGACGCCTTCGGCGGCTTCCTGGTCGGGGGCGCAGATGAAGATCGTCCCGTCTTCCTGGATGTCGATGTCGGCGCCGAACTCGTCGGTCATGCCGCGGATGGTCTCGCCACCCTTGCCGATGATAAGGCCGATCTGGTCGGGGTTGATCTGGATGCTGAAGATGCGCGGCGCC
>JAPLCM010000185.1 GCA_026392275.1 Actinomycetota bacterium
TTGACGAGGTGGGCGAACTTGAGCGAGTACATGCAACACACCCGCGAGCAGTAGGCGTTGTGGTTGGTGTCGCGCGAGCCCACGCAATGGATGATCGCGACGCTCGCCGGGGTGGCTCCGTCCTCGGCGTCGAAGACCCACTCGTCGGCCTTCGTGCGTTTGTTGAAGCGCTGAGTCTTGGTCACGATCTTGCCGCCCGTGGGGCCGGAGGCGTTCGTGAGGCGCTCGAACTCGAGCGCCGTGAGCACGTTGGGCAAGACACCGTAGCCGTAGCGCTCGATCTTCCCGGCGTCGTAGATGTCGTAGCCCAGGGCGAGGATGATGTTGCCGACCTCAAGCTCGACGATCTCGTCGACCTGATCGAGGTCGATGCAGCCCTTGGGGCACTTCTTGGCGCACACGCCGCACTTCGCGCCGTCGCTCTGCACGTACGTGCAACTCTGCCCGTCCACGAGGTAGGCGTTGGGCACCGCCTGCGGGAAGGGCATATAGACGGCCTTGCGCTCGGCGATGCCGCTGTCGAACTCGCTGGGTGTGCGCTGAGGGCAGACCTCCGTACAGGCGTTACAGGCCACGCAGGCGCGGATATCGACGCGGCGCGCCTTCTTGCGCACCTTGACGATGAAGTCCCCCGGCGAGCCCGACACTTCTTCGACCTCCGAGCAGGTCATCAGGTCGATCATCTCGTGCTGCCCCACCGCCACCATCTTCGGGGTGAGGATACAGGCGGCGCAGTCGAGGGTCGGGAAGGTCTTGTCGAACATCGCCATGTGGCCGCCGATGGTGCCGGTGCGCTCGACGAGGAAGACCTGCTTGCCGGCGTCGGCGATCTCGAGAGCGGCCTGGATGCCGGCGATGCCGGCCCCGACGACGAGCGTGCCGGGATGCGTGGGGGTCGTGTCGGGAACGGCGGCAAGCCCGTACGGCACGCCGAAGGTCGCGCACGCGAGCACGGACTTGGCGCGCACCGTGCCGATGCCGAGGGAGGCTCCGTGCTGGCGGAACGAGGCGAGCCGGACCTCCGAGGGGTCGCCGCCGGCGTTTCTCATGGCGGTCGTGAACGCGGGCTTGAAGAAGCCGGGCGAGTCCCCGGCGATCACCACCCGCTGCAGGTCGTTGGCACGGATCTCAGTCGCCAGCGTCTCGATACTGAGGGCCGGCATGGTCCCCAGATCCTTGACCATCTCCACATTGGGCAGATTGGCCGCATAGCCGACGATCGAGTGGAGGTCGACCGCGTCAAGGTCGCCCGTGCCCGTCTGACAGAGATACACGCCGGTCCTCATAGATGCCTCCACAACTCGGGATTCGACGGACCAGGTTATAGCCCCATAGTCACCGCAAGTAGATATGAGGTCATAAACCTAGAGCAATAGGGTGAACACCCTATAGTCGTCTCTTGCGGGACGTGCCCGGCGCGGTATCCTTGGCTGGTCAGCGCCGCTCTGGGTGCCTCGTGCGGTCGGCGCCGCCTTCGGATAGGGTAGGGGCACCAGGACCACCGCGATCATGGACTCAGGATGAGACTCAGCGCCTTCAGGCTGGGCGAGCGGCCGACACTCAAACGCGTGGTGCTCGTCGATGTCCTCGTGGTCTTCGTCGGCGCCGTGGCCGGCACGCTTCTGGCGCGGCGTTTCAGCGCTGTGAGCCCGTGGCTGCTCATCGCGTTGTTTTCCACGGTGGGCGCGATCGTGCTGGTTCTCGCCCACTACCTTGTCCTGCGCTCGGCGTTCAGCTCATTCGACCAACTGAGCCGGGCGATGGCCGCGACACATATCGGCGGGCACGGTCGGTCCGTGCCTTCCGACGCCTCTGACCCCGACCTGCGCACGGTGTCGGACGCCCTCGCCGAGATGGTGGAGAGGATCGCGGGGGAATCACGCGCCTACTCCTCGATGATCTTCGAGTCGATCGAGGATGAGCGGCGCCGCATCGGGCGTGAGCTTCATGACGAGACGAGTCAATCGCTGGCCGCCGCGCTCCTCAACATCGACATGGCTCTGCGCGGCTTCGAGGGCTGCAGCCCTGAGGTCCAGGACCGCGTGGCAAACGCGCGCTCGCTGATCACGCACTGCCTCGCGCAGATCAAGCTGCTGGTGTACGATCTGCGGCCTTCGATGCTCGACGACTTCGGCCTTGCCCCTGCCCTGCGCTGGTACGTGAAGACGCACCTCGACCTGTCAGGGCTCGCGGTCGACACCGATCTCGAGGCCGCCGACCGCAGGCTTCCCGCCGAGCTGGAGACGGGGCTGTACAGGATCGCTCAGGAGTCGCTCTCCAACGTCGTGAAGCACTCCGCCGCGACGCGCGCGACAGTGCGTCTCGAGACCCGGCCCGGGTACGCCGTGCTGGCGGTCGAGGACAACGGCGTCGGCTTCGACCGGGAACACGCGGGCGCCGACGCCGAAGACCGCTACGGCGTGGGCATGCTTTCCATGCGGGAAAGAACGGCGGCCTTGGGGGGGACTTTTCGGGTCGAGTCCGCCGTGGGCCGCGGCACGCGCATCAATGTCGTGATCCCGCTCGAAGAAAGGACGGAGGAGTGACAGACGCAGCGGAACTCGAGATCGAGGTCATCAAGGTGCTGCTCGTGGACGACCACAGGATCCTGCGGGAGGGCCTGCGCGCCCTGCTCTCGGAGCAGGCCGGCCTGGTTGTCGTGGGAGATGCGCGCGACGGCGAAGAGGCGGTCGCGCTGGTCGCCGATCTGCACCCGGACGTAGTGGTCATGGACATGGTGATGCCACGCATGAGCGGGCTTGAGGCGACCGCTCTCATCCGCAAGCTGTACCCGGACGTGCGGGTGCTGATCCTGAGCATGTACGACGACGACGAGTACGTGCAGCGCGTCATCCAGGCCGGCGCTTCGGGCTACCTGCTCAAGGGCGTGGCGGCGGACGATCTCGTGCGCGCCATCCATGAGGTCCACCGCGGCTCCTCGTTCCTGCAACCCACGATCGCCGCCAAGCTGATCGAGGACTACGTGCGCCGGGTGCGCGGCGAGCGGCCGGCGGTCACAGAACCCCCGCGGCACGAGGTGCCGGGGGAAGACGAAGAGCCACTCACGCTGCGCGAGCGGGAGGTCCTCACGCTGATCGCCAGCGGCAGCACCAACCAGCGCATCGCCGACCAGCTTGAGCTGAGCAGAAAGACGGTCGAGAGCCACCGCACCAATATCATGAAGAAGCTCGAAGCCCACGACGTGACCGAGCTCGTCAGGTATGCCATCCGCACGGGCCTCATCCCGGTCGACTAGCGCCCTACCTCGTGGACGTTTTCGCTGGCGTTTGCTACACTTTTCACAAGCCGACGCGATGGAGAGGGGCATGGCGGAGCGAGCGTTCACCTTGGAGACTGAGGACGTCAAGACCGGGCAGCGCCACGGGCCCGGCACGATCGGCGCCGAACCGGCGGCGGGCACGGACGCGGTGTAGGCGCCTTGGGCATCGTCGTCTTCACGAGCCACGGGATCCCGGCGCTGCGGGCCGCGCTCCGTGGCATCCGCGAGACGGTGGCCGACCCCTGGGACCTCGCCGTGTATGCGAACGACTGCTCCGACCTGGTGGCCACGTATCTCGTGCGCCAGTACCTTCGTGGCCGTATCGGTGCGCTTCAGCTTGACAGCGGCGACAGCGGGAATCCGCACTGCGACCTCGAGCGCGTCCATCACCTCGTGGAGGGTGAGTATCTGGTGCGCGTCGACGACACGATCCAGTATCAGCCGGGCTGGCTGGAGCGATCCATCGCGGCTCTCGAGGCCGACCCCGACATCGGCTGCCTCTCGCTGGTCCGGCCGCCCGACTACCACCGCGGGCGCGGGCGGCCGCGCACCGTGCGCGTGGAGCCGCTGGTCGTCGACCACCTCGACATGCGCTGTTACGTCACGCGGCGCGAGCTCGTGGCGCGCTATGAGTGCGAGGTCACGAGCGACGAGGACGGCGACGAACCGGGCGGCGTCTGCCGTTTCCAGGAGTATCTGCAGGCTCACGGCAAGAAGCTCGCGTACCTGCCCGGCGTCGTCACCGCGCTCGCGCTCAGCGAGGTGCCGAGCGCCCAGGAGGCCTGCGCCTACGAGGCGGAGCTGCCGGCGCACGAAGGCGCCGCCGGCGCCATGCAGCAACTGGAGCAAGCCTTCGAGCTCGGCGACGACGTGCTGCTCACGTGCATGGCGTGCGGGAGCAACGAGCTCGAAGTCATGGCGGCCCGAGTCAGGTTCTGCGAGCCGCACCAGGTGGCCATCGGCTTCTGGTACGAGTTGCGCTGCCCCGAGTGCAACGAGCTCCACTACAAGGACGACTACCAGTTCAGCTGCCCGGGGTGACGGGGCGGCTGCCCGCCATGACCCCATCGCAGCCGGACCGCGACGGGCGCGCGGCCGCTCGGCTCAGCGTGCGCGGCGTGGTGCAGGGAGTCGGCTTCAGGCCCTTCGTCTACTCTCTTGCGCAGCGGCACACGGTGACCGGGTGGGTGCGCAACACCTCGGCTGGCGTGGAGATCCTTGCGGAGGGCACGCCGGCCGACGTCGACGCCTTCGTCCTCGCCCTGCCGCGCGAGGCGCCGCCGCGCTCGCACATCGCGGCAATCGAGCGGACCGGCGCCGCGCCCGAAGGCGCATCGGCGTTTCTCATCCTGGGCAGCGCCATCGACCCCGACGCCTACCAGCTCGTCTCGCCGGACATCGCGACCTGCGACGACTGCCGCGCCGAACTCCTTGAAGCGCGCGACAGGCGCTACGGATATCCCTTCACCAACTGCACCAACTGCGGTCCGCGTTTTACGATCATCGAGGACATTCCTTACGACCGGCCCAAGACGACGATGCGCGACTTCAGCATGTGCCCGCAGTGCCAGGCCGAGTACG
>JAPLCM010000212.1 GCA_026392275.1 Actinomycetota bacterium
CGCCTGCGCGCCGTGCTCGAGCGCTTCGCCAAGCCGGGGCCCAAGGTGCTGGTGGGTACCCAGATGATCGCCAAAGGGCATCATTTTCCCGACGTCACCCTGGTGGGCGTGGTCAATGCCGACCTGACGCTGCACTTCCCCGACTTCCGCGCCGAGGAGCGCACCTTCGCGATGCTCGTGCAGGTCGGCGGGCGCAGCGGCCGCGGCGCGCATCCGGGGCGCGTGATCGTGCAGACGCTGAGCCCAAAGGCGCCCCCCATCGCCCTGGCCGCGAGCGGGGAGGAGGAGCGCTTCTACGCCGAGGAGATGGAGCGCCGCCGCGAGCTTGGTTACCCCCCGGCCGGGACTCTGGTCGGCTTCGAGCTCTCCGGCACGTCGCAGGACAAGGTCAGCATCGCCGGGCGCTTCACGGCCGAGCGGCTCAAGGCGCGGCTGAACCATGGGGAGAGCGTTCTCGGCCCTGGCCCGCTGTGGCGGGAGCGGGGCCGGCACGCCTGCCGCATCGTGGTTAAGACTTCCCAAACAGGGGAAACTCTGGACACACTGCGCGATTGGCTCGCCGCCAATCGCGACAGGTTCGCGGAGAGGGGCGTGAGGGTGGTCCCGGACGTGGACCCGCAGTGGCTGTGACCCCGAGCTGAGGTACCATAGACACATGACACAGACGAAGCAGAGCGAGCGCGACCAGCTCGACCTGAGCCGGCGAGAGCGCGAGGCACGCAGGGACATCCGCGTCATCGGCGACCCCGTGCTACGCGAGCACGCGGTCGCCGTGATCGCGTTCGACCGCGGCCTGCGCAAGCTGGCCAAGCGCATGATCCGTGTCATGCACGACGCTCCCGGCCTCGGTCTGGCGGCGCCGCAGATCGGCGTGCTCCAGCGCATGCTCGTGTACGACGTGGAAGAAGATCCCAGGGTCCTCGTCAATCCGCAGCTCGACGAGTTCTCGGCGGAGATCGAGGAGACCGACGAAGGCTGCCTGAGCGTACCCGGCGTGACCATGCCCGTGAGCCGGCCCGTGGGCTTGCGGGTGCGGGCCTTCGACGCCGACGGCGAGCCTCTCGAGTTCTATGCCGAGGGCCTCGAGGCGCGCGTCATCCAGCATGAGTTCGACCACCTCGAGGGCGTGCTCATCGTCGACCGCACGTCCCGCAGCGCCCGCGCCGCCGCTCTGCGCGAGCTGCGCGACCGCGAGGGCGCGGGTCTGCACGGCGCGGTCGGCGGAGGTCTGTGAACCGCATGCGGTTCGCCTTCGCGGGCACCGCGCCGTTCGCCGAGCTCGTGCTCGAGGGGCTCATCGCCGCCGACGCGGCGCCTCTCGCGGTCGTCACCAATCCCGACCGTCCGCGCGGGCGCCGCGGCACGCCGCAGCCCCCGGCGATCAAGCTCGCTGCGCTCGAGCGCGGTGTTCCCGTGCTGCAACCGCAGCACGTATCCGCGCCCGAGGCGGTCGCCGAGCTCCTCGCGCTCGCCCCCGAGGTGTTCGTAGTGTGCGCCTACGGCCAGATCGTCGGCCAACGCCTCCTCGACGCGCTCCCGACCGTGGTCGTCCATCCTTCGCTCGTACCACACTGGCGCGGCGCCGCGCCCGTGGAACGCGCGCTCATGGCGGGGGAGACCGAGCTGGGCGTGACGATCCTCAAGATGACCGCCGGCGTGGACGAGGGCCCAGTGGGCGATGCACGCCTTGTGCACGTGCCCGCCGACGCCGACGCCGGGCGGGCCTACGAGCTGCTGGCGACGGTCGCCGTCGAGGGCGTGCTCGCCGTTCTGGACGGAATGGCCGCCGGCACGCTCGCTTGGCGCGAGCAGGAGGGTGCGGCAACCTACGCGGCCAAGATCACGCCGCAGGACAGGCTGATCGACTGGACACGCCCAGCGCAGACCATCGTCGACCAGGTGCGCGCCCTGGCGCCTGCTGTTGGCGCCGTGACGCACCTCCTCGGCAGACGCACGCTGATCTGGCGGGCGGCGGCCGGCAGCGGGCAGCTCCCGGCGGTGAGCCGGGAGCGCCTGGCTCTGCCGGCCGGCGACGGCTGGGTGGACGTGCTCGAGCTGCAGCAGGAGGGCCGCAGCCGAATGACGGCTGTCGAGTTCCTGCGCGGCGCCGGACGCGCGCTGGCGGAGCCGTGAGCGCCGTCCGCGGCAGCGGCCGGCCCGACGGCGCGGTCAGCCCGGCGCGCGCCGCCGCGTGGCGCGCTCTGCTCCGCGTGCGTGCCGGCGGCGGCCGCTTCGACGACTCTCTGGCGGCGTTCCCCGAGCTCGAAGGCCTGAGCGACCGCGACCGGGCGCTCGCCAACGAGCTCGTCATCGGCACGGTCAAGCGCCGCGGCTCGCTCGACGCCGTCCTCGGGGCCTTCACGAAGGCCCCGCTCGCAGATACGGACGCGGAGGTGCTCGAGGCTCTGCGACTGGCAGCGTTCCAGCTCCTATTCCTTGACAGGGTGCCCGCTTACGCAGTGGTCGACGACGGCGTGGCTCTGGTCGCGGGCAAGGGCAAGCGCACCCAGGGATTCGTGAACGCCGTGCTCCGTAAGGTGGCGGGCGACGGGCGCGAGAGCTTCGCCACGCTTTCTGACGGCGAAGGCGCGCGCGCCTGGGCGGTGCGCCATTCGTGCCCAGCGTGGCTGGTCAAACTGCTGCGTCGCGAACTCGGCGACGACATCGCGGAGCGCTTTCTCGCCGCCGCCGACGCGGCCCCCGAGCGCTGCCTTCGCGTAAACACGCTCAAAGCGGACGTGCCGGCGGCGCGTGCGGTGCTGGCCGCCGCCGGCTTGGCCACGACGGGCATTGCCGGCATGCCGGCGGCGCTCGTCTACGATGGTCCGGCGCTCGAACGCTCCGCGCCGTTCGCTGAGGGGCTGGTGACGCCGCAATCGCAGGGGTCACAGGTCGCCGGTGTGGTGGCCGCCGCCGGCGCCGGGCCGGGCGCCGGCATCCTCGACCTGTGCGCCGCGCCGGGCACCAAGACGGCGCAGCTCGCCGCGGCCGCGCCCGAGGCGCGGATCACCGCCGTCGACGCCGACGAGCTGCGGCTGGAGGTGATGCGCCGCAACCTGGACCGGCTGGGCGCGCGCAGCGTCGACATCGTTCACGCCGACGCCCTCGACCTGCCGGCCGCCTTCGACGCCGCCTTCGACGCCGTCCTCCTGGACGCGCCCTGCAGCGGCCTCGGGACGCTGGGCTCGCGCGCCGACCTGCGCTGGCGGCGCCGCGAGGCCGACATCGCCCGCCTCGCGCAGCTCCAGCGCCGCCTCATCCGCCACGCCGCGCGCTGCGTGCGGCCCGGAGGGGTCCTCACCTACGCCGTATGCACGCTGCCGCAGGCCGAGACCATCGGGGTCGTCGAGGCCTTGCTTGCCGAGGGCGGCTGGGCGGTGGACGACCTCGGCGCCGCGTGGCCCGGCATGGCGCACCCGGCGGCGGGCGGCTACCTCCTCGTGCTGCCGCCGGACCACGGCGCGAGCGCGTTCTTCGTCGCCCGCCTGCGGCGCGCCGCTGCCGCGGCGAGGTAGAATGGCGACGCGGCTCCGGAGCCGCGCCGTCCCCCGTCACGGAGGAGACCATGCCGGACCTGCTGCACGAGATCCACATCGCGCCGTCCATCCTGTCGGCCGACTTCTCACGTTTGGGCGACGACGTCGAGGCAGTGCTCAACGCCGGCGCACGCGTCATCCACGTGGACGTCATGGACGGCCACTTCGTACCGAACATCACCATCGGGCCCTTGATCGTCACCGCCCTGCAGCCGCTCGTGCACGGGGCGGGAGCGCTGATCGACGTGCACCTCATGATCGAGCACCCGGAGCGGTACGTCGAGGCGTTCGCGGGGGCCGGCGCCAACGTCATCACCGTGCACCAGGAGGCCTGCGTGCACCTGCACCGCGTGCTCATGCAGATCCGCGAGGCGGGGGCGGCCGCCGGCGTGGCGCTCAACCCGGCGACGCCCATCGAGACGCTGGCCGAGGTGCGCGAGCACTGCGACCTCGTGGAGATCATGTCGGTGAACCCCGGCTTCGGCGGGCAGCGCTTCATCGAGACCTCGCTGGACAAGATCGAGCGGGCCCGTGCCTTCCTGCCGGACAGCGTCGCCCTGGAGCTCGACGGCGGGGTCACGGCGCTCAACGCCGGCGCTCTGGTGGCGGCCGGCGCCAACCTGCTCGTCGCCGGTTCGAGCGTCTTCGGCGGCCAGGACATCGGCGAACAGTACGCGGCGCTGGCGCAAGCGGCCGGCGAAGCCGTATAATCACGCAGCACGATCAAGCTGCTTCAGGGCGGGGTGAGACTCCCCACCGGCGGTAACAGCCCGCGAGCCTCCTCGGAGGCCGACCAGGCGAGATTCCTGGGCCGACGGTCATAGTCCGGATGAAAGAAGCACGCTGCGACGCCTCGGCGTCGTCCGCCCTGGGGCCTGGCTCCGGGGCGTTTCGCGTATGGACGACGACAGGCACATCGAAGAAGCCTTCGCGCTGGCCGAGCGTGGCCGCGGCAGCGCGCACCCCAATCCGCTGGTCGGCGCCGTGCTCGTGCAGGGCGGCGAGGTCGTCGGCAGGGGCTGGCATCTCGGCCCCGGCGAGCCGCATGCCGAGGCCATGGCTCTGGCTGAGGCCGGTGGGCGCGCCGCCGGCGCGACGCTCTACTGCACCCTCGAGCCGTGCAGCCATTACGGCCAGACGCCGCCCTGCGCGGACGCGCTCGTGGCGGCCGGTATCCGGCGTGCCGTGGTCGCCCTCGGCGACCCCAACCCGCTGGTCGACGGCCGCGGGCTCGCACGCCTGCGAGAGGCCGGCATCGAGGTGGAACTGCTGAACGAGCGCTGGAGGGCTCGTGCCCGCAAGCAGAACGCGCCCTTCCTCAAATACGTGGCCGGCGGCCTGCCTCTGGTGACCTACAAGGCCGCGGTGACGCTTGACGGCAAGGTGGCCGCGGCCGGCGGCGACGCGTGCTGGATCAGCTGTCTGGACAGCCGCCGCGCCGTGCACCAGCTGCGTGCCACGGTCGACGCGGTGATGGTCGGCGCGGGCACGTTGCGTCGCGACGATCCGGAGCTCACGGTGCGGCTCAGCGAGGGCCGCGACCCCGTGCGCGTGATCGTCACGCATCGCGGGGAGCTCCCGCTGGGCGCCAAGGTGCTGGCCACGGCGCGTGAGACGCGCACGATCGTCCTTGCGGAGCGTGCCGACGGCGCGGCGCGCCGCATCCTCGAGGCGCGGGGCGCCGAGCTCATCGAGGTAGGGGAGAGTGGCCTGCGTGCCGGCCTCGCCGCGCTCGCCGAGCGCGGGCTGCTCGACATCCTCTGCGAAGGCGGCCCCACCCTCGCCGGCGCCTTGCTGGCCGAGGGGCTTCTGGACCGCGTGCTGCTGTTCGTGGCGCCGCTCATCGTCGGGCGCGGGGCGCCCGACCTGTTCGCGGCGCCGGCCGTCGGCGCGGTCGCCGACGCCTGGCGCCTGCACGACGTGGAGTGGCGACCCGTCTGCGACGACCTTCTGCTCAGCGGCAGCCTGACGAAAGACGGGGGGTGAGTGTTCACTGGGATCGTCGAGGAGATCGGGACGCTGCGCAGTCTGCGCGTCGGCGAGAAGAGCGGGGTGCTCGACGTTGCGGCCTCGGTCGTGCCTGAGGGCGCCGCCGTCGGCGACAGCATCCTCACCGACGGCGTCTGCCTGACGATCACGGGGCTACGCCCCGGGGGCTTCACCGCCGACGTGATGCCCGAGACGGTGCGCCGCACGACGCTCGCCGACCGGCGGCCCGGCGACCGCCTCAATCTCGAGCGCGCTCTTACCCTCCAGTCGCGTCTCGGCGGTCACCTCGTGAGCGGTCACATCGACGGGGGAGGCACGGTCGTTCGCGTCACGCCCGAAGACACCGCCCTGGTCGTGGAGCTTGAAACGCCGCCGGCCGTGAGTGACGTCAGCGTCGCGCAAGGGTCGGTGGCCGTCGACGGCGTGAGCTTGACGATCGTGGCCGTCGACAGCGGCCGCGTGCGCGTGTCGCTGATCCCGCATACGGCGGCCGTGACCACGCTGGCGCGGCTCGCGCCGGGAGTGCGGGTCAATCTCGAGGCGGATCTCATCGCCAAGTACGTGTACGCGTTCGTCGCCGGGCGCAAGCCCGGCGAAGGGCTCACCTGGGAGAAGCTGGCGGAAGCGGGGTTCTGATGGGCAGCGACCAAGAACGCGCCGGCGGCCACGAAGGGCGGCCCTTCGCGTCCATCGCCGATGCGCTCGACGATCTACGCGAGGGCAAGACCGTCATCGTCTGCGACGACGAGGACCGCGAGAACGAGGGCGACCTCACGATGGCCGCTCAGTTCGCCACCGCCGCGCGCATCAACTTCATGGCCAAGGAAGGTCGCGGCCTCATCTGCCTGACGCTCACGCCGCAACGCTGCGCGGAGCTCAATCTGCCGCCGATGACGGCGCATAACGAGGCACGCCTGCAGACGGCCTTCACCGTCTCGGTCGAGGCGCGCGAAGGCGTCACCACGGGCATCTCCGCTGCCGACCGCGCGCACACCGTCCAGGTGGCCATCGATCCGGAGTCGGGACCCGAGGACCTCGTCCAGCCGGGGCACGTGTTCCCTCTCATGGCGCGCCCCGGTGGCGTGCTCGAACGTGCGGGGCAGACCGAGGCCGGCGTGGACCTCGCGCGTCTCGCCGGCCTCAACCCTTCGGCCGTGATCTGCGAGATCATGAACGACGACGGCACCATGGCCCGCGTGCCCGATCTCATCCGGTACGCCGAAAGACACGGCCTCAGGATCATCACCGTCGCCGACCTCATCAAGTACCGGCGCCGCAATGAGCGGCTCATCCGCCGCGCCGCCACCGTGTCTATGCCCACGAGATACGGCGACTTCAAGGCCATCGGCTACGAATCCGTGATCGACGGCGGTCACCACGTCGCCCTCGTCAAGGGCGACGTCGCCGGCCGTAAGGACGTGCTCGTGAGGGTCCACTCCGAGTGCCTCACCGGCGACACCTTCGGCTCGCTGCGCTGCGACTGCGGCGAGCAGCTCGCCGAGGCCCTGAGACGCATCGAAGCGGAGGGCCTAGGCGTCGTCCTCTATATGCGTCAGGAGGGGCGCGGCATCGGGCTCCTCAACAAGCTCAAGGCCTATGCGCTGCAGGAGCAAGGTATGGACACCGTCGAGGCCAACGTCGAGCTGGGCTTCGCCGTCGACCTGCGCGACTACGGCATCGGCGCCCAGATCCTCGCCGACCTCGGCCTGACGACGATCCGCATCATGACCAACAACCCGAAGAAGATCGTGGCGCTGGAGGGCTACGGCCTGCGCGTCACCGGTCGCGAGCACATCGAGGTCGACCCCCAGGACGACAACGTCTGCTACCTGCGCACCAAGAAGGACAAGATGGGTCACCTGCTGGAGCACGAGGACCTGTTCGGGCAGGAGGAGGGCGTCGAGGGCTGACGTCGCTGCGTCCGCGAGACCGCCACAACGACGGCAAAGGAGCCGCACGATGACGACTTACGAAGGCATGCTCAACGGCAAGGGGATGAAGTTCGCCCTCGTCGTCGGGCGATTCAACGAGCTGATCTCCTCGCGCCTGTA
>JAPLCM010000123.1 GCA_026392275.1 Actinomycetota bacterium
GCCCCTCTCGCCGCGGCTGCCGGGCGGCATGGTGCGAAACGGTAAGTTAAGAAGCGACCCTCTCACTATCTTACCGTTTCGCACTACCCCGCCGGGCGACGCCGGCAGCCGCGCCAGACGCAGTGCGGATCCGGGCCGCATGGCCCGGCCCGGCCATCACCGTGAGCAGCGGGTGAAGCTGGCGCCAAGGGAGGAGGAACTGGCCGAGTGCCCCCGATAGCAAATTCATCCTTTCCGGTCAACAATCGAATTGTCGCTGTGCTCTCAGCCTGAACGCGACTGAGCAGCGGCGCAAGATGACAATCGAATCGCTGAGGTGACGTTCTCCGCGAGTACCTCGTCCAGGGCCGGTATGCTTTCTCCGCACCACCTATGGGAAGAAGAGGCTCGGCGGCGTGGCACGTCATCAGGGCGCCGCCGCCGACCACCGGAGGAGAGTCTCACGCACACCCGGCCTGGAACAGCACCGCCAGAGAGCGGCCGGCGCACGCGCCGTGGCCGAGCTGTGCTCGCCGCGACCGCGGCGATCCTTGGCCTCGGCTTGTTCCTTGCCGCCTGCGGGCAGAGCGCCGCGCCCTCCGCCTCCACGAGCCCCTCTCCCTCCCCATCCACGCCGACCGCCCACATCTCCATCAAGCCCGGCGGCGGCAGCCGAAGCGCCGGGCCGCAGAAGGGCATCGCGGTGCGCGTGCGGGGTGGCACGCTCGTCAAGGTGAGCGTCACAACATCCGGCGACGCCGTGAAGGGAGTGCTCAACGACTCTGCCACCTCCTGGCACAGCCAGTGGGCCCTCAACACCGACACCCGCTACACGGTGAAGGTCACGGCGCTCGATACCGCCGGGCGCACCGTCACCAAGACCGGCAGGTTCCGCACGCTGAAGCCCAAGGCCGCGTTCTCGGCACAGATCTTCCAGGGGCAGGGCCTCACCTACGGCGTCGGCATGCCGGTCATCCTCCAGTTCAGCACTCCCATCACGAACAAGAAGGCGGTGGAGGAGGCTCTGCACCTGTGGGCGTCCAAGCGCGCCGACGGGGCCTGGTACTGGGACGGCAGCACGACTCTGTACTTTCGCCCGCGCGCCTACTGGCCGCAGCACACCCAGGTGCGCTTCGTCGGCCATCTCGACGGCGTGGAAGGCGCCCCCGGCGTGTACGGCGTGCACACCGTCAGACAGGACTTCGAGATCGGGCAGTCGCTGATCGCCGTGGCCAGCACGAGCGCCCACCACGTGCGCATCTTCAAGGACAAGCGCCTGTGGGCCACCTGGCCCATCAGCACCGGGCGGCCCGGCAGGGACACGCCCAACGGCGCCTACCTGACGATCGAAAAGCAGAACCCGGCCCACATGGTGGGGCCCGACTACGACCTCATGGTGCCGTGGTCGGTGCTCTTCACGTGGAGCGGCAACTTCATGCACGCCGCCCCCTGGTCGACAGGCTCGCAGGGCTACGCCAACGTCAGCCACGGCTGCGTGAACCTCTCGCCGGAGCACGCGCAGACGTACTACGAGCTCGCCGTGCCCGGCGACCCGGTGACCGTCAGCGGCAGCCCGGTGGCCGGCAAGTGGGGCGACGGCTGGACCGTCTGGTTCCTCACCTGGCGCGAGCTGCTGCACGGCAGCGCGCTGCGCAAGGCGGTGAAGCTCGGCCCAAAGGGCAGCACGTTCGTGGCCCCCTCCTCGCTGCCGAAGTCGAGGGCCAAGGCGCCGGTGGGCAAGCCCAGGATCGGGAACGCGCAGGCATCGTAGTGGGACGACGGGTGCCTGACGGTCGCCGGCGGCGGCGTTTCGCCCTCCGTCAGCGCAGCTCGCTCGGCGCGCTCGTGCCCGCCGCTCCAGGCCTGGTGACGAACACGGCCGCCAGCTCGTAGGGCGGCGTTCCCGCGGCCGCCATCGGCATTCGGTCGGCGATCGTCGGGGTGCGTTCGAAGAGCCCCGAGCGCGTGATGGCGGCGAGGGCGTGCGGGTTCACGTAGACGATCACGGCCTCTCTGGGCTGCTCCTTCAGGCTCCTCTCCAGGTTGGCCACGACCTCGTCCAGCACCTTGCCCGGAAACGGGTTGAAGAGGTAGATCACCAGCGGGTCGCCGGGGAACTGGAAGTCCTCCGCGTCCAGGGTCAGGAGCTCGACGCGAGCAGGGTCGATCTTCTCGGGCCCGTGGCGAGCGATGTTCCGTCTCGCGACCCGGATGCAGGCCGGCGAGATGTCCACGCCGATGAGCCTGCGGAAGGGATACGTGGCCGCCACCATCAGCGGCTTGCCCTTGCCGCAACCGAGGTCGACGAACGCGTACTGCGAGAAGTCGATGGCGAGGCCGTCGAGCGGCATTCTGATGGCGGCGGCGCTGGTCGTCTCGTAGTGGATGACCAAGTGACCCCCGCGGGTGACGCTCGGACCGAGCTCGCGTCCGACAAGGACCGCGGCCGTGTCCGTGCCGTGCGCGACATCGAAGCCGTCCCGCAGCGACTCCCTCAGCTTGCGCCGCTTGAGGCGCCGCATCGTCAGGGGGGAGAGCAGCAGCAGGGGAAGCCGCTCGAGCGTGGCCCGGAGCCCGAGATCCCGGATGGAAGCGGCGAGAAGCCTCGCCGCCCGCACGCCCGCGCTCAGAGCGCCGGCACGGGCTGGAGCCTTCATGATGGGTCCCGACCTGAATCGCCGGGACCGATAGCACCACGGGCCGGACGACCCCTTCTGCGAGGATGCTTGGGGAGGTGTCGGGAAGGCACCCTCAGCCGGCTTCGTCACCCCAGAACGGCGCATGGCGCCGACGACAGAACTCCCGGTAATCGCCGAGGAGCTCGAAATCGGCGTAGTCGATGTGCGTCACGCGGTCGCGGTGCAGCACAAGCTGCGGGTTCGCCTCGTTGAGCTGCGCGACGAGAGCGGTCTCGGCGGCGCTCAGCGGGCCGTTCCAGAACCACAGCGGGCGGCTCCTGCACGCCAACGGCGGCTCCGCGAAGTCGCTCCGCAGGTCGGCCCAAGCTGCCTGAGCGAGGACCGAGGAGCCGATCCACGCCAGGATCATCCCCCTTTTCCCTGGAATCATCGGCTCAGCCTCTC
>JAPLCM010000114.1 GCA_026392275.1 Actinomycetota bacterium
CTCCTTGCGGAACTCCGCGGCGCTCTTGAGGTCGCCGCCGCTGGCGATCTCCTCCAGCGCCTCGGCGGCCGCCTCGAGGTCGAGCATGTCGTCGAGCATCTCGAGCAGGCGCACGTCGTCCATGGACACGACCGCGGCGACCGGGCGGTTATGGCGCTTGATGAGCAGGCGCTCTTTGCCGTGAGCGACCCGCCCGATGGTGTCGGGGAGCGATTCACGTAGCTCGGTGAGCGAGACGCTGGGCAAGTCGTCGAGCCTTTCGTCCGGTGTCAGGTCCTCATTCATACTGACGACTTTTCCAGATTCTGCGAGTTTTGTGAACCATGGTGTTGACGATGCCGGTAGACGATCTGACGTGCGTGGGTTCGTCCGGCGTGGCCCGTGGCACCACTTGCGTATGCAACGCGACCGGGGGTGACCCATGGACCTGACGAAGAGTTACTTCATCGGCGCGCCGCCCGCAGCGGTATGGCGCGCTTTGACCGACGCTGCTGTCATCGACGCCTGGGGCGGCGGGCCCGCAGAGATCCGCACCGAGCCCGGCGCCGCCTTCACGTTCTGGGGCGGCGACATCTTCGGCACGGTGACCGCGGCGGAGCCGCCCCACCGGCTGGTGCAGGAGTGGTGGGGCGACGACGTCGAGTGGGACGAGGCCTCAGTCGCCACCTTTGAACTGAGGCCTGAGGGCGAGGGAACGAGGCTCACGCTCGCACACACGAACGTGCCCGATGACGAGGGAGACGAATTCGACGCGGGCTGGGACGAGCACTACCTCGGCCCGATGAAAGAGCTGTTAGAGCGTTGAGCCGCCCAGCCAGCCGCGCAGGCTGGCCTCCACGGCTTCGCGGCCGCGCTCGACGCGCGCGTCGAAGCGCACCGGCCGCTCGCGTACGGCCTGCAGCTGCGGCGGCACCGTGGCGCCCGGCGCCAGTTCGGTGACGACGTCGAGCAGGCCGATGTCGGGACCGGCGCCGGGGATCGGCGCGCCGGCCGGCACGCCGCGCAGGCCGCGGACGACGTCGGCGGCGAACTTGCTCCAGTGCGCGGTGCTCACGATCAGCACCGGAGCGTCCGCGCCGCCGAGCTCCTCGGCGACCTTCCAGGCCACTGCGGTGTGCGGATCCAGCAGGTAGCCGTGCTCACGCTGCACGCGGCCGATGGTCTGCAGACAGGTGTCGTTGTCGACCCAGGCGCCGGTGAACTCGGCTTTGAGTCGCTCTCTGGTGGCGACGTCGACGAAGAAGCAGCCGGACCTCTTGAGGTCCTTCATCCATAGGCGGATGAGGGCGGCGTTACCGCAGAGGTCGAAAAGCAAGCGCTCGAGGTTCGACGAAACGAGGATGTCCATCGACGGCGAAGGCGTCTTGACGAGACCGCGGCCCGAGATGTCGTAGATGCCGGTGGCGATGAAGTCGGCCAGCACCTTGTTGGCGTTGCTGGCGCACAGCAGGCGGCCCAGCGGCACGCCCATATGCCTGGCGTAGTAGGCCGCGAGGATGTTGCCGAAGTTACCCGTGGGCACGCAGACGTCGAGTGGTTCGCCGGCGGCCACTGCGCCGCGCGCGACCATGTCGGCGTAGGCGCTCACGTAGTAGGCGATCTGCGGCATGAGCCGGCCCCAGTTGATGGAGTTCGCCGAGGAGAGCGCCAGGCCGTGGCGGCCGGCCAGTTCCGCGGCGAAGGCGCCGTCGTCGAAGACCGCCTTCACGGCGCCCTGGCAGTCGTCGAAGTCGCCGGCCAGGCGGAACACGGCGAGGTTTTCGCCGGGCTGCGTGACCATCTGCAGCTCCTGCAGGGCGCTGACGCCGGCGTCGGGGTAGTACACGCAGATCTTCGTGTGGGCGCGATCGGCGAAGCCGTTGAGCGCCGCTACGCCGGTGTCACCCGAGGTGGCGACCAGGATGAGGAAGTCGAGGTTGGTCGCGCCTGTTACGTGCGCCTGCTCCAGCGCCTCGCTGAAGAACAGCGGCATGCACTGCAGCGCCATGTCCTTGAAGGCCAGCGTGGGGCCGTGCCACAGCTCGAGCACGAAGCGCCCCGGGGCGGCTTCGCGCACCGGGGCGACCGCCGGGTCGTCGAAGTTGTCGCCGTAGGCGGTGGTGGCGATCTCGCGCGTGCGCGCGGCGGAGACATCGAGGCCGAAGGCCTCGTACACACGCGCCGCGCGCTCGCGGTACGGCAGTGCGGCGAGCGCGACGATCTGCGCGACGCCGAACCGGGGCAGGCGCTCGGGCACGAACAGGCCGCCGCCCGGGGCTATGCCCTCGAGGATGGCCTCGCTGAAGGTGCGCGAGCGGTCGCTGAGACCGCGGGTGTCCAGGTAGCGGATCATGCGCCGGGCATTGTATCGCATGCCGCCGGGGCGCCTCACTTGACATTCGGTAACGATGCGTTACGATATATCGTGTTAGCACGTTATCGGAAAGGAACGACATGACACGATCCACGGAACATCAAGGCCGCTACGGCGGCCCGGGCGGTCCTGACGCGCCGAGCGGCTGCCGCTCCCGGCGCGGCGCCGGCCGCCCCCGGTCCGGCCCCGGCGAAGACGGGCCGGCGCGCTTCAAGTTCGGCCCCCACGGCCCCCATGGCCCGCACGGTCACGGCCGCGGCCCCTGGTCGAGGGCGCGCCGCGGCAACGTCCGCGCCGCGATCCTCTCGGTGCTCGCGGAGGAACCGATGCATGGGTACCAGATCATGCAGCGGCTCGAAGAGCGCAGCGGCGGCATGTGGCGCCCGAGCCCCGGCTCCGTGTACCCGACGCTTCAGCTTCTCGAGGACCAGGGCTTCATCAAGGGCGAGGAGGTCGAAGGCCGCCGCGTGTTCGCGCTCACCGAGACCGGCCGGGCCGAGGCCACGGCGAGCAAAGAGGCCCACGGCGCGCCGTGGGAGAGCCCCGAGCATGGCGCCGAAGGTCCGCGCTTCAAACTGCGCAAAGGCGTCTTTCAGATCGGTGCCGCGGTGAAGCAGGTGGGCACCACCGGCTCGTCCGAGCAGGTCGAGAAGACCCTCGAGATCCTCGCCGAGGCGCGCAAGCGCATCTACGAACTGCTCGCCGCAGGCGAGTGACCTACGGCCGAAGCGCGCGAAAGCCCGCGCCCGTGGCGAGGGCGGGGTGGCCGGAAGGGCCACCCCGCCCTCGCCTTTTCGCGGGCAGGAAGCCGGGCCTCAGCCTCGGCGTGCCGGCACGCTCGGCGCGGGCCGCCGGGACACCGCGTTCCTGACCCCCTGCGCGTGCCGCCAGCCGGGGCCCGGCGACGGCCCGCCGAAGCTCCCCAAGATGGCCTCTCCCTCGTCCGCCGCCTGCAGCACCCGCACGCGACGCGGGTCGATGCCGCGGGCCACGAGGTCGCGGGCGGCCGCCCGCGACGGCGCGAACACCTCGTCAAGCATGCCGCAGAACCAGGTGAGGTAACGCCGGCGAGGCAGCGCGGCGTGGAAGGCGCCGGTGACCGGCAGGTGCAGCAGCTTGGCGGCAAGCAGGGCGACCAGGCCGGCGCCGCCGGCGGTGCTCACGTGGATGGCCGTGAAGTCGTTCTCTTCGAGGTAGTCGAGCACATCGACGATCGGGGGCACCACGAGAGGCGGGTCGGTGGCGGTCGCAGGGGGGCGCCAGGCATTGGCCCGGAAGTTCAGGGCGCCGTCATGGCGACCGGTCGGGGCGCTGGTGGACGTGATGATCTCGAGTTCGAGGCCGCGCTCCGCCGCAGTCCCCGCCAGCCGGCGGAGGCTCATCGATGCGCTGCCGGTCTCAGCGAGCGGATCGCTGAAGACGGCGATCTTCGGGTCCGCAGGGCCCATCGCGAGGAAGTGCCGGCGCAGCCGCTCCTGCGAAGCTCGGTCGCGGCTCTGCAGGCTCCAGGCGATGAAGTACGGGAGCTGCAGGAAGTGGACCATGCCGACGGCGAAGGCGGACTGCAGCCGGCGTTTGCGACTGAGATGCACGGCGGGATCGAGGAGCGGCTGCAGGTGGAGGTCGATGACATCGTCAGCGAGCCGCAGCGCCACGATGAAGAGGCGCCGGTTGAGCTCGCGGCTGTCGACGGCGTTGATGCCGTCGGGCGACGCGAGCAGCGCCCCCAGCTCGCGTTCGAGCAACGCCTCCCAGGCCGGGCCGCGGCCGTCGCCGTCGCGGTAGAGGCCCGGCGCCATGCTGCGCACGCCGCGTACCGCTTTGTCGAGCACAGGTACATCTCTGCCGATCTTCCCAAATCCCTTGTGGAGGAGATTGAGAGAGCGCCGGCGTGGCGCACTCTCGTCGAGCCGCAGCATCTCGCGGATCCGCCAGAAGGAGGCGCTGTAGATGCTGTGCGCAAGCAGACGGGCGTCGCCGTCGGCGCCGACCGGCCGGCAGGCGCCCCGCGCGACGGCGTCGAGAAAGGCCTCCGCGGTGCCGTCTCCGGGGGCTTCCGTGTGCGCGCCGGCCACGAAGAGGCCGGTGTGGTCGTCCGACCCGCCAGTGAGCGCCTTGCGCCATGGGGTCTCGCCGTACGGCTCGAGGCCCTGGCGCGTCGCCATGTCGGCGAGAGTCTGAGGCGTCAGGGACGCCGCGATCTCGAGCAGCAGACCGTTGCAGCGGTTCACGCGGGCGCCGTTGCGGCCTTCCAGGACGTTGAAGAGGAGCAGCATGCGTTCGACCGTGTCGACGGTGAGGGTGCCGGTCATGTCGAACAACGGGTGCGCGAGGTAATGCACCACACCGGCCGCGCGCAGGCAGGCCACCAGGTCGTGGACCGAGGCCCGGGCACGCTCGGCCTCGGCGAACGTGCGCTCGTCGATGCCGAGCGCCACCACGTGGACCCGGGTGCCGTCCTCGGGGAACCACGTGTCGAACTCGGTGCTCAGAAACGTGCCGGGCAGGTGGGCGATGGCCAGCGAGCCGTTCAGCGTGTTGTGGTCGCTGATGGTGACGAAGTCCATGCCCCGGCTGCGGGCGGCCGCGTACACCTCGAGAGGCTCGGCGTACGACTCCCGCCCACGCATGGCGCGGATGCCGGCGTGGGTGGGGTTGTCCGAGCACCGCGAGTGGACGTGCAGGTCGGCCCGGTAGGTCGCGCGCGCTTGAGTCACCGGCTTACTCTACCCCACCGGGGGGATGACCGTCTTCGGCGCCTGGCTTCGCCAGGAGTCGCGCGGCCTCGTCGGCGGCGAACTTGGGCCAGGGCGCCGGAAGACCGCGCGCAAGCGCGCGGACGCCGGCGCCAACCTCGCTCACCTCGCCGATGACCGTTGCCGCGATGCCCTCGCCGGCCAGCGCCTCGAGCAGGTGCTCGGTCTCGTCCGGCCGGCAGCAGATCAACAGGCTGCCCGAGGCTATGAGGCCCAGCGGGTCGGCGCCCAGCAGTCCGCAGAGGCGGCGCGTCTCGGGGAGCAGCGGCACGCGCTCGTGATGGACGACGATGCCGTGCCCGCAGGCCACGGCCAGCTCGCACAGCGCCGTGGCCAGCCCGCCCTCGGTGACGTCGTGCATGCCGCGCACGCCGGCGAAGCCGGCGGCGAGGCGCGCCTCCGGTACGATGCTCATGAGGCCCAGCAGCTCACCGCAGGCAGCAAGTTCGCGCTCTCCCATGCCGAGGGCACGAAGGCGCTCGCCGAGTTCCTCGGCGAGCAGCGCCGTGCCCTCCACGGCGAGCGCCTTGGTGAGGATCACCTGGTCGCCGGTCTGCACCTGCCGCTTGTCGCGCAGGTCCGCCCGGCACATCGTTCCCAGCATCGTGGCGGAGACCACGGGCCGGGTGAACGCGTCGCTCACTTCTGTGTGCCCGCCGACAAGGGCGACGCCGATGCTCGTGGCCGCCGCCCCGAGGTCGGCCAGTAGCGCCAGCGCCTCCGACGCGGTGGTCCCGGCGGGCAGCAACACCGTGGTGAGCAGCCAGCGGGGTACTCCCCCTGAGGCGGCGATGTCGTTGGCGTTCACGAGCACCGCGTACTCAGCGAGGCGGCGGCTCGACAGCGTGATGGGGTCGCCGTGCGCTACGAGCGTGTCCGCGCCGGCGATGTCCAGGGCGGTCACATCCTCGCCGATGCCGGCGGGGACGAGTACCGATCGGTCGGCCGGCGCGAGGCCACGGAGGTACCGGCCGAGCAGCTCATTGGGAAGCTTACCGTGGGGCAGAGGCACGCCGAGCCGGACCACGTCGTCGAGATCGGCGAGGCCCTGCACCACGAAGTCGCAGTCGGCGTCCTCCGGGCGGCCGAGCTCGTGCGCATCGTTGCCGGAAGGCCCCTCGGCGTCGCCGTTGGTCAGGTACGCGGTGAGCGCCCCGGCGGCTCGCCCGGCCTGAACGTCGAGGATGAAGTCCCCGACCACGAGGGTCTCCTCGGGGGGCACGCCCATCGCGGCCGCGGCGTGCCGTACGCCGTCGGGCGCGGGCTTCGGCCGGATCCTGTCGTCGCGCGTGACGATGACGTCGAGGTCGCCGGCGTCGAGGTCGCGAAAACGAGACAGCGCCCGCCGGACCGCCGACAGGCCGTTCCGCGTGAGGACGCCCACCTTGAGCCCCTGCGCGCGCAGACCGCGGATGACACGCTCGGCATCCGCGTTGGGCACGGACTCGGCGGCGGCGTCCAGCTCGAAGCGTTCCAGCGTGGCCAGGGCACTGTCGCGTTGCGTACCGGGCGGCAGAGCCTCGATCCACTCAAGGACGAGGCTGTCCGCCGGGCAGCCGATCTCGCGCTTGATGGCCGGGAAGTCGAGGGCGTCCGGGCGCGTGAGTGTGCCGTCGAAGTCGAAGAGCACGGCCCGCAGACGAAACGGCCGCGGACCGTGCCCTGACCCGGGTCCATGCATGCTGCGGCTCCTCGTCGAGTCGCTCTCGCCCCGTCGGTCGGCTTGCCCCGTGCCCTGCGCCCTCACTGACGGGCGTAGGCCTTGAGACACACGTTGGCATCGGCGCTCTCGGCGTCGGCGGCGAGGTCGAACCACGTGTCGTCGTCGCCGTAGCGCATGTAGCTCTGGCCGGCCCCGGCAACGGCCCGAGACTCCCATGTCTCGAGCGGCAGTTCGACGGCGATGGGGTAGGCCTCGCCAGGTGCGACGACGCGCACGGCAACGACGAACCTGGCGCGGGCGCGAACGGCCAGCGGCCTAGTCAGATCGACAGTGACGAACCCGGGGAGAGCCACCGTGCCCGAGCCGCGCTTTCTCAGGGACGCCAGGGTCGCGCCGGCCCACACTTCGTAGGCCGTACCGGCGACCGGCGCGTAGAAACCGGCGGCGACGATGCGCTCGCGGGCCTTTGCCGTGAACCGGTTGGCGCCCCAGGCGAGCGACGGGTCGGGTGCGTCCGCGTAGCCCAGGGACATGGTCCAGCCGAGGGTGTCGTGCTGGTAGTTGCGCGCATAGGTGTTCGTCGGGTCGACTCGCGAGTAGCTCGTGCAATCGTCGAAGGCGAACGAACGGTCGTAGTAGGAGACCCAGAAACAGCCGTCGTCGCCCCATCTGCTGCCCCAGCTGTTGCGCACAAGGAACGCGCCGTCGCCCGCGGGCACGCCGGCGCTCGAAGCGGAGAACCGATCCGCGGGGAAGGTGTCGTCCCAGCCGACGATGCAGACGCCGTGGTTCTCGCCGACCTCATAGCCTTCGAACGTCTCCCCGGCGGCGACGTCGCAGTAGTACGTGGCGCCCGCCGTGGGAGCCGCGGCAGCGTCGTACGAGTAGAAGGCGCCTGCCCAGAACATCCCCACACTGAGCGCGCCGTTCTCGACGACCAGTTGCTTGAGGAGGTCGTTGTCGAGAAAGCCGCTGCGGCCGGGCAACATGATCACGCCCTGCACGTGTTTTCGGGCGGTGTTTGCCCTCGGTGGCGTGGGCGTGCGGTATGGATCGTCGCGTTCGTTGACGGGGCCCGCCCAACGCGTGAGGTAGGCGACGGCCATGAAGTCCCAGCCGCCCCAGTTGTAGGGACCCGCGTTGGGGAAGGGTCCGTAGCCGCTGCGCGTGACAAGGTTGTCCTCGCTGAAATCCGCCCGCTGCCCCGGCATCAGCCGCGACTCGACCGCTGCCAGATTGGCGAACGCCCAGCACGTACCGTAGGCGCCCTGGTCTTTGACGACCGTGAGGCGGCCCAGGGCGCGGAGGTCGTAGGCCGGCGGCAGCGCGCGGCGCGCGGCTCGTGCCTCCGCGGCCGCGCCGAGATGCACCTCCACCGGGTTCGGCAGCTTGCCGAAGGCGCCGGCCAGCGGATCGTGGAGAGACTCGACGAAGGCCGTGCTCAGCGGACCCTGCTGGGGGCGCAGAGGCTCGCCGGCGGCGCTGACGCCGGCCGGCCCCCCCACGATGAAGAAGGCTGCGACGACGAAGACGAACGCAGCCCGACATGGTGACCTGAGCATCCTTCGACCCCTTCCGAGCGACGAGTACTGCTGAGAGTGTACCTCCATTGCCCGGCAGGCGCGCCCGCTTGCCTCCGCCGGCGTCCCTCCTGTTCTCGCGCCCTGCGCCTCTCGTCGCGGCCCGCGACGGTTACCGGCGCAGGGCCCTAGGGTAGGACGCACTCATCACGTGCTGACGATCCGGGACACCGGGCGTACCTTGGAGGGGACCATGGCCACGATCTCACTGACCGCTGAGGAATTGACGGGCCGCGAGTTGCTCGACGAGACCGGCCGCGACATCGGCGCGATCATCGACCTGTACGTCGATGACGACGGGCGCCCACACTGGCTGCTGGTCGACACGGGCTTCTTCCCCAACTTCTTCAGCGTCATCCCGGTCACCGATGTGCTCGTCAGCGGCCGCGGTCTCGAGGTCCACTACACCATGGAGAAGCTCACCGGGGCGCCGAACAACATGAAGGACAAGGATTACGCCAAACACCGCGAGGGGACTCTGTACGACTACTATCGGCTGGAAGCGCCCGCCTCGGTCGTGGAGGCGACCAGGCACGGTCCGGCCGACACGGTGCTGCTTCCACCAAGTGAGCTGTGCCGCTTCTCGACGCTGTCGTGCGACAACTCGCCGACGGAGTTCGACGCGGAGTAGCCGACGGCACTGCCGGCGTCAGCCGCGTCGCGGCCGGCACGCCGGCTTGAACACCAGGTAGGCGATCGGACCGGTGAGCACGCCCGCAAGGCCTCCGATCAGCCAGTCGCTGCCGTTGGTGAACATCGCGATCACAGCGATCGCCACCGTCGGCGAGCAGATCAGCGCCAGCACGAACGCGTTGCCGCGCACCCTGAACGGACGCTCCAGGTCGGGCTCGCGCCGGCGCAGCACGACCGCGGTCACGAAGATGAGGATGTAGTGGAACATCATCAGAAAGACGTCGATGACGATCAGCGTCTCGAAGCGGTAGCGCACCAGAACGGCGTTGACCGCCGCTGCTCAGACGCCTGCGGCTCCATGTCGTGCCGGTCTACGACCACGTGCTCATGACCGAGCCGCTCACTCCACGGCAGCTGGACGCGATCGGCTGGTCACGCCGGCAGGCGCTGGCGGATGCCGGCTCCATGTTCCACTACTACCGGCTTGGCGACGACCAGCGTATCCTCTGGGGCGGCTGGGATGCTTTCTGTCACTACGGCAGCCGCATCGCCGCCGAGATCGAGGAGCGGCCGGGCGTCCAAGCCAAGCTGACAGCGCACTTATTCACGACCTTTCTTCAGCTCGAGGGGCTGCGTTTCACCCTCACGCGGCGCTCCACCGCGCACGCCGAGCTTCACGGCAGCTGGCGCAACGCCTGGCTGCGCACCCTCGACCGCTTCGGCCTGAGGCTCGACTCATAGCTTCGCGTATCCCACCGCGCGGCGCCGCCGTAGAAGCGCTCAAGTCCGCGGTTGCCGTTGCCGATTCAGTATACGTGGAAGGCACGCGTTCGCGCGGGGCCGGGTGACCGGGGGAGGGAGCGTCGAACCGGTCGGGCACGGTGGATCAAGATCAATCGGAGGTGGGTCGAGAAGGGCAAGGCGCCGGTCATCATCATCGTGCTGGTGGCGTTGCTGCTCGCCGTCGGGCTCGCCGCGTGCGGCAGTTCCGACGCGGGCGGCTCAAGCGCCTCGCCTGAGCCATCGGCCAGCGGCAGCCCCTCGCCGGCGGCCGCATCGCAGACCGTCAAGGTCAACTCGGCGCTGGTGCCGGCGGTCGTCGATCTCAAGGTCGGTGACAAGCTGCGGGTCATCCTGCACAGCAACAGCGCCAGCACCGGCTACGTGTGGACGGCCGAGGGTATGGAGCAGAAAGCTGTCCTCGACCAGATCGGCAAGCCGGTGAACATGGCCGCCGATAGCACTCTGGCGGGCGCCCCCGGCAAGACGGCGTTCACCTTTCAGGCTATGGAGAAAGGCACCGAGCAGCTCGGCTTCTGGTACGCACGACCGTCAGATAAGGGCGACCCGGGCGCGGCCTACGCGCTCATCGTCAAGGTCGGCAAAGGCCACGTGCCGGTCGAGGTGAAGGCCGGCGAGGAGTACACCGCCGAGACCGCCCAGATCCGTACCGGCGACACCTTGCAGGTCGTCATCAAGCACGCCTCCTCTCAGGGCAAGGCTTCGTGGCAGCTCGCCAGCTCCACGGCCCCTGTCAAGCTCGTGGGCGGTCAGAAGTACTCGTCGTCCGGCGACGGCACGATGACCATGGACTTCGTCGGCACCGGCACCGGCACCGGCACCCTCGTGCTCGTGAACCGCCCGTCGGGCGACCCGCCCCTTCAGACCTACGCGCTGCCGGTATACGTCAAGCCGGTCAAGCAACCGATCACCGTCCAGGTCAACATGCACGATGCCGACGAGACCTTCGTGGCCACGGCCGGCGACACCGTTCAGCTGACGCTGCCGGCGCAGCCCTCAACGGGCTACACGTGGGTCATCAAAAAGCCCGCGCCCGCCGTGCTCAAGCAGGTCGGCAAACCCAAGTTCACGGCGAACAACGAGACCATGGGCGCCAAAGGCAAGATGCTGTGGACGTTCAACGTGGTGGGGCCCGGCAAGACCCCGGTGAGCGCCGCTCTCGAAGGCCCCGATGCGGGGTCGACAGGGCCCGCCAAGACGTTCGCTTTCACCGTGAAGGCCAAGCCGGGCTTCAAGCCCAACGTGGTCGAGGCCGTGGACTCCTACCCGGCGCCGACCGCCTTCGTCAAGCCCGGTGACCAGATCAAGCTCACGCTCGACGCCAAGGCCGGCACCTGGGTCCCCCAGGGCACGAGCGGCCAGCTGACCCAGACGAAGCCGGTGGTCAGCGGCGGCAAAGCCGTCGTGACCTATACGGCCAAGAGCCAGGGCAGCACAACGCAGCTGCTCGTCGCCGATGCCTCGGGCAACTGGCCGAACCAGGCCCACGCGTTTTCGGCCGTTGTCGGCAAGGGCAGCCTGCCCAAGACCGTGATCGCCGCCGAGCGTCGCGTGGCCAAGACCGTACCGCTCGCGGTCGGCGAGACGCTCAATGTCGAGCTGCCCGGCAACCCGAGCACCGGGTACACCTGGGCTGTCTCCCCGCTGGCGGCCGACGGCGTGCTCGAGCAGGTCGGCGATATCGCCTTCACTGCGAGCACCGATCTGATGGGCGCTCCCGGCGTGTTCGTGGCGCAGTTCAAAGGCGTCGGCGCCGGGTCTGTGCCGCTCATCATGCTGTACCAGGGCCCCGGCAGCTCGCCGGTGATCGACGGTATCTGGATGACGATGGTCAGCGTCCAGTAGAGGACGAAGGACGACACACGACGTGTGCGGCGGGGCGGCCGGCGGGAGCCGGCCGCCCCGCCCGCGTGCCCTGGTCAGGCGTCTGCGACTCGTACACCGCCGACAGGCGGTCGTTGCCGACCAACGAGCCGATCACCGCCCGCGTCTTCGTGCGGTCGACTCCGCGGCCTGCCGCGGCATGTGCTCAGTTGAGCCCGAAGCGCTGCAGGTCGTCTTCGTCGGCGCCGAAGTAGTGCGCCGTCTCGTGCAGCACGGTAATACGGATCTGCTCGGCGAGGTCGTCCTCGTCGACGGCTTCGCGCTCGAGGTTGCGCTGGAAGAGGTGGATGAGCCCCGTCTCCGGGCCGGCGCCGAGTACCGACTGGTCGGGCATGGCGATGCCGTGAAAGAGACCCAGGGTGCGTGGGTCGAGGCCCTCCAGGACCAGTGCCTCGGAGGGCCGGTCCTCGACGAAGATCGGCACGTTCTGCAGATGCGCGAGGATCTCCTCGGGCAACTCGTCGAGGGCGGCCATGGCGACCTTCTCAAAGCGCCTGGCGCTCATCAGCGGCTCGGGGTCTTCGTTGGCCGCGTCCAGGCGCAGCACCGCCAGCCACTCCTTCACGGTGCCCTTGCGGTCGCCCTTCTCGTCGCAGGCGAGGCCGAGGACATGACGGGCGTCGGCTTCGTCGAGCGGGTCGAGCTCAAAGTCGGCGAGCAGCTCACGCAGCAGGCGTGCGGCCTCGCCAGCCTCGTCGTAGTCGAGGTAGACCTCGGCTGAACCCAGCCATGGCTCGGGGTCGTCAGGCGCTGCTTCGTTCCAGCGGCGGTAGGCGTCGAGCGCCGCCTCCGGCTCTTCTCGGGCCAAGGCGAGGCCTGCCTCCAGCTCGAAGACGGCAGGTTCGTCCGCGGCGGCGGCGCGAGCGGCCGCCAGCCCCCGCGCGGCCGCCCTCAGGTCGCCGTCATCGAGGGCGTCCCAGGCGACGTCGAGGAGCCGCTGAGTCTCGGGGTCGAGTTGTGCGTCGTCGTCCACGCTTCACACTATACCCGCGCCGCTCGCGACACGCGCCCCCGCCGTCCGGGGAGCGGTACCTCGTGCTCGAAGACGGAGATGTGGTGCGGGCGCCTGAGGAGACGTGGCTTGCAGAGCCGAGCGACGAGGTCGTCACCTTGCTCGCGAAGGCGCTTGCCGACGCACGCCTGGGCGGCTCCGGCTGGCTGGCCGACGGCGGCGACGAACTCGAACGCGTGCCCGATCGCCGCGGGGAGCGTCGCCCCCACGAGGGCTCGGAGCGCCGCAGCCTCAGCTGACCGGCGAGCGCCGCGGCGGGTGCCGTGTGGCCGCCGCCGCGGCGCTCTGGTATAAGCAGAGGCGTGAACCACCCCTCGGGTAGTCCCCCGTCAGTGAACGAGGCCGGCACGGCGCGCCTGGGCGCGCAGGCCTCCGGCCTCGGCCACCTCTTCCTCGGCGTCGATCTGGGCAAGGTGACGACGTGCCTCGCCGTCGGCGAGCTCTCGGCCGACGGCGAGCTCCACGTGGTGGAGACGCGTGCCGAGCGTCATCTCGGCGATCCACTGGGCCCATTCATCGATCTGTACGTCAGCCTCGACATCAACCGGCTGGCAGGGGTCGCCGCGACGGGAGTGTACGGCGAGCGCCTCGGCGCGCCGGCTCTCGGTGGCCTGCCTGAGGAGATCGCGCAGGAGGCCGCCGCCGACTGGCTGTACCCGGACGGGCCGCTCAACATCGTCCGCGTCGGCGGCGGCGGCTACTCCGTGCTCACCCGCGACGCTGAGGGCCGGGCAAGCTACGAAGCCAACGAGCGCTGCTCGGCCGGCACCGGCGAGACGGTAGAGGGGCTGTGCTCGCGGCTCGGCCGGTCGCTGGCCGAAGCGGTGGTGTTGGCGGAGCAGAGCCCCGACGGCGTCACCGTCACGAGCCGCTGCGCCGTGTTCGCCAAGAGTGAGCTCACCCACTTCGCCAACCAGGGTGAGCCGCACGGACGCATCTTTCGCGGCTTGTTCGCGGGTGTGGCGCGCAACGTGCACAGCCTGTACGACAAGAGCAAGGTCGACGGCCCCGTCGTGCTCGTCGGCCACGGGGCGCTGGTCGCGCCGATCGCGGAGGGCATCGCCGGCCTGAGCGCGGCGCCGGTGACGGTCGCCGAGCAGGCCGGTGTGTTTGAAGCCCTGGGAGCGCTGGCGTTCGCCGCCCGCGGCGGAACTGCCGTGGGCGGCGCGCCCGGGGCCCGGCGCCGCGGCCGCGTTGACGTGCCGGCGTTCCCGGCCGATCCGCGCGCTCTCGTGTGTCCCTCCCGGAGCCGCGTGGGGCGCATGTCGCCGGCGAAGGACGGGCCGGGAGCGGTCGTGCGGCTCGAGGACATGCGCGGCGTCACGCCGGAACCCGGCGCGCCGGTCGTGCTCGGTCTCGACCTGGGATCCACCGGCTCGAAGGCCGCTCTCTATGACCTTGCGGCGGGGACCGTGCTCGTCAGCGTGTACCGGCGCACCGAAGGCAACCCGGTGGAGGCGGCGCAGGCGCTGGCTGCGGAGGTCGGCGAGATGCTGCCCAACCCGGTGGTCGCCGTGGGCATCACCGGGTCGGGACGGGACGCAGCCGCAGCTGTGTTCCGGGCCGCGTACCCAGACCTCGGCGCGCGGCTCACCGTCCACAACGAGATCGTCGCGCACGCGACTGCCGCCGTGCGGCTCGACCCGGGCGGCGGCCGCAGCATCTCCATCGTCGAGATCGGCGGCCAGGACGCCAAGTTCATCAACGTCGAGGGTGGGCGCGTCGTCGACGCCGACATGAACCGCGTGTGCAGCGCCGGCACGGGCTCCTTTCTCGAAGAGCAAGCGCTGGCTCACGGCGTCGACGACATCGTCGAGTTCGGGCGGCTGGCGGGGCGCAGCGAGGGGCCGCCCGATCTCGGCCAGACCTGCACCGTGTTCGTCACCGACGTCGCCGCGGAGGCGCTCAGCGACGGATTCTCCCGCGAGGACATTTTCGCCGGCCTGCACTACTCCGTGGTGCGCAATTTCCGCAGCCGGGTGATGGGCCAGCGGCGGCTGCTCGAGCAGGTGTTCTTCCAGGGCAAACCGGCCAGCGATCCGGCGCTGGCGCGCACGCTGGCCGCCGTCTTGGAACGCGACGTCTACGTGCCGGCCGACCCCGGCGCCATGGGCGCCGTGGGCATCGCCATGCTGGCCGCCGGGGCGCTCGCCGGCCACGAGGACGCCGGGCCCCGGGCGATCGACCTCGCGCGCGTGCTCGGTGCGCGAGTGGCTGGCCGCCGTGAGATCCAGTGCCGGGACCGCGACTGCCTCAACGCCTGTCGTCTCGAGCTCGCCGAGGTCGACATCCTCGGCGAGCGGCGCAAGGTCGTCAGCGGCGGGCAGTGCCCCAAGCACGACGACGTCTCCAGCTCCGGAGAGAAGCTGCCCAAGGATGCTCCCAACCCTTATCGCGAGCGCGAGGACCTGCTGCTGGAGCTGCTCGCCGAGGAGCCCGTCGCCACGCCGGCGGTCGCCCTCACCGTGGGCCTGCCCTACGTCCACTACCTCATCGATACCATGCCCTTCTTTCACACGTTTCTGCGCAGGCTGGGGTACGACGTCGACGTGCTGCGCCCGGGTCCAGATACGCTGGCCGAGGGCGACCGGCGCTGCGCCGCCCCCGGGGCCTGCGCCCCGGTCAAGCTCCTGCACGGTCTTGCAGGCGCCGGCGTGGACGTGCTCGTGGCGCCTCTCTTCGTGCATCTGCCCGTACCCAACGCCGGCGACGTGACCTACACCTGCCCCATGGCGCAGGGCGCGCCGGACATGACGGCGCGCGCTCTGGCCGCCGAAGGATCGCCGACCCGCGTGCTGCGCCCCGTCCTGTTCGAGAGAGAAGGCGACGGCTTTGACTCACCGCGGGCGCGGCGGGCGTTGCAGCGCGCGGCCGAGGCGCTCGCGGAGGCCGCCGGCGGAGCCGGCGGCCCTTCGTCCGAGCGCTTCCGCGCCGCCTACACCGCCGCCCTGGCCGCCCAGAGCCGCTTCGAGGAAGGGCTGCGGGGCATCGGCGAGCGTGCCCTCGCCTGGGCGCATGCGCACGACTACCCGGTGGTGCTCATCGTCGGCGAGACCCACGTGATCCACGACGCCGTGCTGGACGCGGGCATCCACGAGCTCGCGGCCGCGAACGGCGCGCTCGCGCTTCCCGTGGACTGCTATCCGGTGCCCGACGATCTGCCCGGGCTCGGCCGGGTGCACTGGGCGAGCGCCGGCCAGACGCTGCGCGCCACCGCGGCAGGCGCCATGGCCGGCGACGTGTTCCCCTTGCTCCTCGGGGCTTACGGCTGCGGCCCTAACTCCATGATCGAGCACCTGTTCGCCGACCTCGTCGAGGAGTGGCCGCACGCTGTGCTCGAGAGCGACGGTCACGGCGGCAAGGCGGGCTACGTGACCCGTGTGCAGGCCTTCCTGCACAGCGTGCGCATGTGGCGCGCGGACGGCGGGGGCGCGCTGCCCGCCTCGCGGCTGGCGCGCTTCGATCGCCCGCTGCCGCGCAGCCTCGACGAGGGCTACGACCGGTTCTTCTTCGGCCACCTGGGCGGCGGCCTCAGCAGGCACCTGGCCGCGGCGATGCGCGGCGCCGGCTACGACGCCACGTTCGTCGGCGAGCCCGACGCCGCGGCGCTACGCGCCGCGGGTGCGTCCTGCTCGGGCAAGGAGTGCCTGCCCTATCAGCTCATCTGGGGCAGCTTCGCCAGGTTCCTCGAAGACGAGGCGCCGCGGCTGGCCGGCCGGCGCGCCTTGTTCCTGAGCGCCGGCAACGGCTTTCAGGCGTGCCGCGCCAACCTCTTCCCCTTTACCGAACAGCTCGCCCTGGAGAGGCTCGGGCTCGGCGACAGCGTGGAGGTCGGCGACTTCAGTCTGGTGACCGCCAACGTGCGCATGATGCCGGTGACATGGAGCGCCCTGGTGGCCGTGGACCTGCTCAACATGATGCGCTTCTACCACCTCGCCACCGAAGGCGAACGCGGCGCCTCGGACCTGTTGTTCGCCGAGTTCTCGGACCGCCTGGAAGCGATGCTGGAGAGGCCGCGGTCCGACGCCGGACTGGCCGGCAACGTGGCGGCGGCGTTCGGCTTCTGCAGCGAGGTCGAGGCGCTGCTCGCGGAGGCCGCCAGGCGCTTCCGCGAGCAACCGGTCAACGACTCGCGTGCCGCCGACCTGCGGGACGTGTACCTCTGCGGCGACCTCTACCTGCGCGTCGACGAGTGGGGCAACGACGACCTGCAGCGCAAGCTTGCAGATCACGGTCTGCGTCCCATCTTCGAGCCCTACGGCGCGTTCGTCGAGTTGCTGCAGCAGCGTCAGATCCAGGACGGCGTGCAGCTTCGCGACCTGCCCGAGAAGGAGGCGACGCTGCGCACCATGCGGTACGTCGTCCGTCGGCTGCTCCGGCCCGTGCGCGCCGAGCACCCGTGGGCCTTCTGGCACGACCTGCGCGACGTCGACCGCGAGAGCCGGCGTCTCGTCGCGCCGTATCCCTTCGGCGAGACGATACCCGCCGTCGGCGGCGCCCTGCTCAGCTGGCGCACGCAGCCGGTCGACGGCGTGGTCGCGGTGGCGCCGCGAGGGTGCGGGCCGGCCTTGGTCGCCGAAGCACAGCTTCGCCGCGAGGCGGGCCTCCCGGCCCTGTTCGTCTACAACGACGGCGACCCCATCGACGAAGCGCGCATCGCCGGGTTCGCCTGGCGCCTGCGCTCTCGCCCGGCGCGGCGCCTTGGCGCCTGACCAGCGGGCACCGCGTCAGTCGTTGAAGATCACGCTTTCCGGCGCGGGAGTCATGCTTTCCGCCGTCTCGGCCTTGCGGTGGAAGAAACCCGGCCGAACGATCCGCTCTGATAGACTCGCGGCGCCGATGGACCCCTCTGCCGTACACTCCTGCGCCAGCGACCTCTGGCCGCCGGAGGCAATCGAGGCGATCCGCGCGGCGTCGCTCGAGCTGCTCGCACGGATCGGGGTGCGGGTCGATGCGCCGCGCGCCGTGGAGCTGCTCACGGCCGCCGGTTGCACACTCGGCCCGCAGGGCCGGGTGCTGATGCCGGCGGCCGTCGTCGACGCGGCCCTGGCGGCGTGCCCCAAGGAGTACACGGTGCTCGCCCGCGACCCGGCCTTCGACGTCGTCATGAGCGCGGCGCCCGGCGACATCCGCGTGCACAACATGGGAGAGGCGCCCGACATGGCCGATGCATGCAGCGGCGAGGCCCGCCGGGCCACTTTCCGCGACCAGGTGCTGGCGGCGCGGGTCATGCACTACGGCCGCTACCCCGACAGCATCAACAGCCTGGTCACTCCGGGCGACGTGCCGGGCGAACTGCACCCGCTGTACTCCCACCTGGCGATCGCCGCCGAGACCGACAAGCTCATCGGCGGGCCGGGGCTCGACTTCCCTTGGCAGGCGCGGTACCTCGCGGGCATGGCCGAGGCGGTCGTCGGGGCCCGGCCCGGCGAGAGGCCGGGCGCTGCCTGCACCATCGAGATGGGCTTCTCTCCCGTGAGCCCGCTCCGTCTGAGCGCCGCCGTCTGCGATGGCATCATCGAGGCGGTTGGGCTCGGCATGGCCGTGCAGGTGCTCACCAATCCCGTCGCGGGCACGACGGCGCCGGCGTCGCTCGCCGGCGCCCTGGCACAGCAGGACGCCGAGATCCTCGCCGGCGTCGTCCTGGTGCAGGCCGTGGCTCCCGGCGCGCCGTGCAGCTACGGGGCGCGGCTCTCGGTCGCGGACCCTCGCAGCGGTCGGCTGCTGAGCGGTGTCGGAGAGTGGGCGCTCGCCTCCGTCGGCGCCACGCTGCTGGCCCGCCGTCACGGCCTCGCCTGCGACTGCTACGGGCCCGACACGTCGGCGCGGGCGCTCGACCTGCAGCTGGGCTACCAGTATGCGGTGCCCACGGTCGTCGGCGCGCTGGCGCGCCCGCGGTTCATGTCGGGCATCGGCGCCTGGGGCGACACCACTACCTGCCTCGAGCTCCTGGTGATCGGTGACGCCGTGTACCGCCTGGCACTCGGCGCCCTCGAGCCCCCGGAGTGGGGTGATGACGCTCTCGACGTCGAGGGCATGATCGAGGGCATCACGGGCGCGACGGGCTTCCTGGGCACGCGCCACACGCAGCGCTGGCTGCGGCGCACCGCGCCGTCGGAGGACCTCAGCTGGCGCGGCGGGCCGGAGCACTGGGCCGCCGCCGGGCGCCCCGACGTGCTCGAGCTGGCGCGCGCCCGGGTCGATGAGCTGATCGCGCGTGAGCCCGTGGGTCTGCCCGACGACGTGGAGGCCGAGCTGTGCCGCCTCATCGACGCGGCGGCGGCACGGCTCGGCTTCTCGAATCATCCGGACCCGCGCAAGCTCCTCGACAAGGCGCGCGGCCCGGCCTAAAGGGCCTGCTCTGGCCGTTCGCCGCGCGGCTCCCCGCCCAGTGCGGCCCTTGCCGCCGTGCCGTCCTCGTCCGCGTCTCTCGCTCCCGCCTTGGTGCGCAGGAGCGGGAAGAGCAGGGCACCCAGAAGACCGGCGGCGGCGACCACCGTGAAGGCGCCTCGACTGCCGAGCGCATCCAACGCCCAGCCGCCGAGCAACGGGCCGAGCGCGTATCCGCCGATGTAGATCAGCGTCCAGAAGCCCATGTAGCGGCCGCGCAGCGCCGTGGGTGCCAGGTTGGAGACCACGGTCGAAGAGATCGGGACGAGGAGCACGACCCCGAGGCTGATGGCGAGCAGGCAAGCGAACGTGAAGGGCCACGGGACGAAGGCGGCGCTGCCTGCGCCCACGCCGATGCACAGACTCGCCAGGGCCAGCAGGAACATGTGGTCGATGCGGCCGAGGATGCGGACCACAGGGTACTGAAGGATGGCCGTTGACGCGCCGTACGCCACGAGGAGGATGCCCCACATGCCCGGCGACACCGCATTCACGTCGGCGAGCACGATCGGCATCGTGACCATGACCTGCCCGAACGCGTACAGCGGCAACAGCGCCACGGCGCAGAAGGCCAGCATGCGGCGGTCGCGAAACACCTCTCCGTAGCCGCGAAATGCGGAGCCGAACGAGCCGCGGCCGGCCGCCGGCGGCCGGGTCTCCTTGAACAGCGTGACGACCATCAGCAGGAAAATGCCCAACACCAGACTGGCGCCCAGGAAGCTCGTGCGGAAGGTGGGGTCGAGGGCGATGAGCGGCGCCGCAATGAGCGGTCCGATGGTGAGGCCGGTGTTCAGCGACACGCGCGTGATGCTGAACGCCTCGGCGCGGCGGGAGAGAGGCGTGAGGTCGGTCACCATGGCGTTGGTGGCCGTGAGGTACTGCGCGAAGCCCAACGCCGCCTCGAAGGCGAACAGGGCGATCACCAGCCAGAGCCGATGAGCCACGCCCAGGCCCATGAAGAGGGCCATGCCCGCGCAGATCGCCAGGATCAGCACAGGGCGGCGGCCGAAGCGGTCGGCGATCGCGCCGCCGACGATCTGGAACGGCAGGCCGGCCAGAAGCGTGACGCCGATGATGAGACCCACGGACGTCATCGACAGTCCCAGGCGCTGGTTCAGGTACAGCGTCTGGAAGGGGTAGCACATCGCCACGCCGACGGCGTAGACGAAGGTGCCGGCGACGAGCAGCCAGAACTGGCGCGGCAGCGAGCTCAACTCCCCGCTGAGACGCGATCTGAGGCCCGTCTGCGCCGTGCGTCCCCCTGCCCGTGGCTTCCGGGCTCGATGCTATCGAGCCTGAACGCCGGCGGCGACCCGGCGCCACGATTCGCACGCTGCGCCGCCGGGAACCACTCTGACATCGGCCTGCGACCCAAGGAGTGCACCCCATGGCAGCCCAACCGCGCGCCGTCGAGCGCGTCATCGAGCCCACGCCCGTGATCGAGGGCGCCGGGGTACGCCTGCGGCGCAGCATCGCCACGGCGACGCTCGACTACCTCGACCCGTTCCTTCTGCTCGACAACTTCGAGTCAAGCGACCCGGACGACTATCTTGCGGGGTTCCCCTGGCATCCCCACCGCGGCATCGAGACCGTCACCTACATGCTGGCCGGCGAGGTGGATCACCGGGACAGCATCGGCAACTCCGGCATGATCGGCGCCGGCGATGTGCAGTGGATGACGGCCGGCGGCGGCATCATGCACGAGGAGATGCCGCGGCCCGGCGCCGACGGGCGTATGGGGGGCTTCCAGCTCTGGGTGAACCTCCCGGCGGAGCTCAAGATGACGCAGCCGCGCTACCAGGACCTCGGCGCGGCTCAGATACCTGAGGTACGGCGCGCCGACGGCGCCGTGATCCGCGTGGTCGCCGGGGAGGTCGACGGCTTGACCGGCGCGGTCACCGAGATCCACGCGGAGCCCGAGTACCTGGACGTCTCCCTGCCGCCCGGCGTGAGCTTCTCGCAGCCGGTGCCGCGCGGGCACTCCGCCTTCGCCTACGCATTCGCGGGCGAAGGCGTGTTCGGGGTGGGCTGCGACTTGGGCTACCGCGGCGACCTGGACGGCGAACTGCTCGTCGCGCCGCGCATGGCCGTCTTCGGCGACGGCGACGAGGTCCGCGTGGAGGCGCGCGATCAAGCCGTGCGCTTTCTGCTGGTCAGCGGCAAGCCGCTGGGCGAGCCGATCGCGCGCTACGGGCCGTTCGTCATGAACACTCGCGAGGAGCTGCAGCTCGCGCTGCGCGATCTGCAGAGCGACACCTTCGTGTGGCGAGACGACGCGGAGTGGGCGCGCAGGCGCCGCACCTGGTCGCGGTAAGAAGCGCCGGCCCGGCGGGCTTCGCCCGCGCCGCCGGCCCTCAGCCCGTGAGTCGCAGCGTCGCCACCACGGGCCAGTGGTCCGAGGGCAGTCCCGAGCGCCCTTCCCGCGGCAGCTCGTGGGCGATCTCGGCGTGCAATACCTCCCACTGGGGCGACACCAGTACGTAGTCGATGCGCGTGCCGTCGGTGGCGCCGTCCCAGTGGTGATGGGTGCCGGCGCCCGGCCCTCGCTCGCCGAGGTGCGCCAGCGTGTCGCGGAGGCCGCCGGCGACCAGGCGTTCGACGGCCGGGTCGCCGGCCGTCGCGTTGAGGTCGCCGAGCACGATCCACGGCAGTGCCGCGTCGAGCCAGCCGAGCAGGGCGTCGGCGCTGCGCCGACGCGACTCCGCCGACGCTCCGTCCCAATGGGCGTCTGCGACGCCGAACTCGCGGCCGTCGCTACGGTCGCGGAAGCGGCACAGGGTCACCATACGGGTCACGGGATTGCCCCATCCGAGGGATCCGGGTGCGCCGGGCGTGCTCGAGAACCAGCGTACCGTCCACGAGGCGAGCTCCAGGCGGCCCGGACGGTAGAGGACCGCGCAGCGCTCGCCGCGTTCGCGGCCGTCGTCGCGGCCGGCGCCGACGCCGGCGTAGCCGCTCAGGCGGCGCTGCAGGTGATGCTGCTGAAACCCGTGTACCTCCTGCAGGCCGACGACCTCGGCACCCAGAGCTTCGATGCATCGCGCGGCCGCGCGCCTACGCAGCGGCCAGGAGTGCCGGCCGTCCCAAGCGAGCCCGTGCCGCAGGTTGAAGCTCGTCGCCACGAGAGCCGCCCCCCGCGCTTGAGGGAGGCTGCTCTCGTGGCCCTTGGTCTCCGCGCTCCCGCTGCTCACGTGGCGAAGTGGTTCCGGAAGTTGACCGCACCGTCCTCGACGCCGGTGTGCCCGTGCACCTCATGGTCGCGCACCGGCTCGCCCTTGTGGCGCTCCTCGCCTTCGACCATGGCCTGCCTCTCGGCCTTCGTGGGCTTGCCCACCCAATTGTCACCGCGCTCGATGTAGTCCTTGAACACCACGAGATCGCGGGCGACGTTCTGCTCGAGCACCGCCCGGGACGGGCCGCCCTCTTCGTCGCCGTCGAGGTTGAAGATCACGGTCGTACGGCCGCCGCCGGCCGGCTCGAAGCTGACCAGGCCGGCGCGCACGGCGTCGACGCAGGCGAACTCGTCGCAGGCGAGTCGTTGGTGACCGCTCATGATCCAGCGCACGAAATGCGACCAGGTGGCGAGCGCGACCGATGGGGGCGCTGCCACCTCGATTTGACGACGTACAGTTGACATGATGCCTTCTCTCCTTGCCGGCCCTTGGACCTTGTGAGAGAGCCTACCCTGGCCCCTCAGGCGGCGAACGTCGTGCCGGGGTTCACAACCCGCGCCGCTCAGGCATAAGGCCGGCGGCGCTACTACGCGGCCTTGGCCGCCTCGGCCAGTTCCTTGTGCAGGACCTTGAAGGCCTCGTAGTCGAACCGCGCATCCGTCGCTCTGTCGTAGGTGGCGAGTTAGAGAAAGACGGGTTCGTCGGCCATGCCTGCTCCTCGGTTTCGGGTGGGCGGTCTCGGCTCTGGCTGCCCGCGTCGCCGACCCGGGAAACCGTGAGCCTGACGCGGCGACGACGCGGACGGGCTTGCCCCTCTATCGCGAGGGCGCCCCGGCGAGGTAGAGTATGGCCGTGATGACCTATCTGACCCGCATCGGCGTGATCTCCGACACGCACGGCTTCCTCCATCCGCAGGTCCTCGCCGAGTTCGCCGGCGTGCGCCACATCATCCACGCCGGCGACATCATGGACCCGGCCACGCTCCAAGCGCTGGAGGCTGTCGCGCCGGTGACCGCCGTGGCCGGCAACATGGACGACGGTAAGCTGGGCAAACTGCCCCGCGAGATGTGCCTCGAGGTCGGCGGCCTACGGCTCGTGGTCGGTCACAAGCGCAAGCGCCTTCAGAAACGGATGGCGCTCGGCAAGGTCGATGGTCTCGGCACCGGCGAGGCTCCCGACCTCATCATCTTCGGGCACGACCACCTGCCCTCAGCGGAGTGGGTCGACGGCGCACTGTACTTGAACCCGGGCTCGGCCAGCGCTCCGCACGAGGAGGACGACGATCCCACGATCGCGATCGTCGAGCGCGGAACGTCAGGGCTCGAGGTACGGTTCGTCCCGCTCAAGCGCTCCCCCGAGGCCTTCACCGACTGAAGCGCGCTGGGCGCGACCCTGTCGGTCCTGGCCCGGCACGGCGCATGCAGCGAACGACGTGGGACACGCCAGCCTGAGAGGTCGCTGCGGACATCACTGCCACACAAGCTCCACGCGGTGCGTGCCGCCGAACCGCTACGGCCCAAGCTGGTCATCCCCATCCATTGGGGTACGTACCACCTGCCGGGCACCGCGCGCACGCGCATGCGGTGGGACCCGCACCGGCGGTCGCCCTCTGTGTTCATGCGCGAGGTGGTGTCTCTGAGACCCGACATCCGCACCGTGCTGCTCAACCCGGGCCAGAGCCTCGATCTCGTCAGAGGCGCCGGCCGGTACCCCGGGTCCTTGGGGCTCCCACACGACCGCAGGAGGCCACGTGAAGTCGCACACCGTCTACAGGACCTTCCACGTCGAGCAGCGCCGCGCCTTCGTGCGCATCACCGAGGATGTGCAGCGCGCCGTCGACGAGTCCGGGATCAGCGAAGGCATGGCGCTGGTCTCGGCGATGCACATCACGGCCGGCGTGTGGGTCAACGACGACGAGCCCGGCCTCCAGGCCGATGCGCTGGAGTGGCTCGACAAACTGGCGCCGCCGTCCTGGCAGCCGCCGGCCGACGACGTGGCCCGGCAACTGCTCCCCGACGGCGGCGACTACCGCCACCACCGCGGCGGTGAGGACAACGGCGACGCCCACCTCAAGAACCTGCTCGTGCACCACCAAGTGATCGTCCCGGTCACCGCCGGCAGACTCGATCTGGGGCCCTGGCAGGCCGTCTTCTACTGCGAGTTCGACGGGCGGCGTAGCAAGCGGCTCATCATCAAGGTGCTCGGGGAGTAGAATCGCGGGCAGGCGCCTTCACGAGGGAGTCTCAGTCGCGAAGGCGAAGATGGTCGCAGCACAGCGAGAGACGAGCGATGAGGGGGACGGCGAGATGGACGAGCAGCAGAGCGCGACGGTCGTGGTCGTCAACCAAAGGGCGCTGGCGCACCGCTACTGGGGCGTCATGCTGGCGGCGGGGATCGTCGCCATCATCTTCGGCATCATCGTGCTGGCCAACATCTGGGGCAGCGTGCGCCTTGTGGCCGTCCTCGCCGGCCTGTTCCTCGTCTTCGCCGGCATCATGCAGCTCGTGCACGCCGCCGGCGCCGAGCGCAAGACAGGCAGGATCATCGGCGGGCTCGTGATCCTGATCCTCGGGCTGGTCCTCGTCTTCTGGCCCGACTCGTCGGTCAAGACCGTGGCCGTGCTCGTGGGCCTCGCCTTCCTCTTCTGGGGCGTCGTGATGGCTGTCGCGGCCTTCGTCGACCGCGGCGAAGGCTGGGGCATCGCCGCGGGATTCGGCGTCCTGCTGGCGCTCGTCGGCGTCATCGTCATCGCCTGGCCGGGGCCGACGATCGCCATCCTCATGATCCTCGTCGGCCTCGACGCGATCCTCTTCGGGGCGTCGATGATCGCCCAGGGGCTGGCGCTGCGCAGGGCGTGACGTGAACGCCGACCCGCCAGAGGAGGACCGCCGTCCCTCGGGGCTCGTCGGGCAGATGGTCGCCTCAAGCCGGTTCTTCGTGCTCCTGGCCACCATCAGCCTGTTCCTCGCCTTCATGGCGGTCATGGTGTCGACGATCATCGAAAGCGTGAACACGGTCTTGACCGCCGTGTTCGGAGAAGGCATGACGCAGAACGAGCTGATCGGCAAGCTGATCAAGCAGGCCGACTACGCGCTGCTCGCCACCGTGCTCTACGTGCTCGCGCTTGGCCTCTACAGCCTCTTCGTCGACGACCGCATCCCGATGCCCGGCTGGCTCCGCATCAGTGACCTCGGGCAGCTCAAGGAGCTCCTTGCGGGAGTGGTCGTGGTCGCCATCGCCGTCATCTTCCTGGGGGAGGCGCTCACGTGGGACGGCAATTCCGACCTGTTGGCGCCAGGCCTCGCGTCGGCGGCCGTGATCGCCGCGCTCGCCTTGTTCCTCTGGCAGGCCACGCGCGACCGTCAGCTGGACCGCGAGGCCGAACCTCCGAGCCAGGCCGACGGCGACCACGGAGACAACGCCAGCGGCGTCGCCTGACGGGCGCGCGTCCGGATCCGGAGAGCTCGCCGCTCTTGTCGATCGGCTGCATCTTGCTCTCCAAGTGAAAGGCCTGATCGGCGGCTCCGCTCCGCCGGCCGCCGCCTGACACGGAGATCAGCTCGTCAGGACCGCAGCAGGGCGAACAGCGCTGCGGCGCCGATCGCAAGCAGGGCCACGAAGATCACGACGCGGGTGGTGTGGACGTGGCGCACGGGCTGCCTCCTTTCCTCGCCGTGCGCCTCAGACCAAGTTGAAGCGCTCGGTGTAGATGTTCTCCCATGGTACGCCCGTGCGCCGCAGGGCGCGCTCAACGGCGTCCATCATGTCCGGTGGGCCGCAGACGAAGTACTTGTGGGCCGTCCTGTCCGCGGGGAGATGCCGGCCGAGCACTGTCGCATCGATGAGACCGGTCTCACCGCGCCAGTCAGGCGGCGGAGAGGCGAGAACCTGGACGATATGCAGCCGCATGCGGTCCGGCAGCGCCTCGAGCTCTTCCATGAACGTCAGATCGTCCATCGAAGGCGCGCCGTAGATCAGCAAGTGCTGGCGCGCGTCTCCGCGGTCCGCAAGGGTCCGCATCATGCTCATCATGGGCGTGATGCCGACGCCACCGGCGACGAACACGTAGCCGTTCCCGTCGTAGCGGTCGATGCTGAAGGCGCCGTGTGGGCCCTCCACGTAGGCGGCAGTTCCTGGAGCGACAGCGCCGACGGTCCGCGTGAAATCGCCGGCGTTCTTGATGGTGAAGGCGATCCGCTCGTTGTCCATGGCGCTGGACGAGAAAGAGAAGGGGTGATCCTCGACAGCGAACGCGCTGCGGCCCAGCGTGAGCCAGGCGAACTGACCGGGGGCGAAGCGCATTCCGGGATGCCCCACCGGCCGCAGGACGAGGGTCCAGGCGCGGCCGCGCTCGGGGACGACCTGATCGACCACCCAGGGTTGCCGCAGGAGCAGCGCAGGCACGACGAAGCGCACGTAGATCAGGAGGCCGATCACCGCCAGCGCCATGGCGGCCCAGAGCGCCCTCTTCCAGGGCAGGTCCACATACCAGCCTACGAGTTCCACATGGGTGAGCGCGAAGGCTACCGCAGCCGTCGCGAGAAGGCCGTGCGCGAGGCGCCACGCCTCGTAGGGCAGACGAAGCCGACGCCGCCACACCGAGATGCCGATCAGCGCCAGCACGGCCACCGTGGCAGCTACGGCGAATCGCGCCCGCCAGGGCGCCGTGAGCGGGTTGAGCAGCTCGATCGTCTCGGGGCGAGTCACAAACAGGATGATGGGGTGTGCGAGCATGAGGGCTCCGGCTACGATCGATATCTGCTTGTGGAAGCGCAGGATGATATCGATGCCGTAGGGGGCGGCAACGTTGCGAAAGCGGGCCGTGACGGCGAACTGGAGGCCCATCATCGCCAGGGCGACGAAACCGAGGGCGACGGAAAACTCGGTCCAGAATGCGCGCCGGGGATGGTCGCGATAGGTGAACGCGATCGCCAGCGGCAATAGAAAAAGGCCGACGTAGAGGGCCAGCCAGAAGGCGCCGCCGAGCATGCGCCGCCGGCGAGTGTCGTACCCGGTCATGCCGCAAGTCTACCTGTCCGCCTTGCGGTCTACAGCAGCAGCGGGGTTCGGACCGAGCGGAGACGGGGTGGGAGTAAATTTCGAACCCCCGGCAGCCGGGACCAGGCGACGCAGCGGAGACGGGACTCTGGAAGGACCGAACCAAGACAACGAGCCGTTGGTCCGAGGGCTGCAGTGGGCCATCCGCATGGCGGTGAGAGCCCTTGCCGTGCTCAAGACCGGGGTCATCCTCTTCGGCGTGGCAGACGTCGTGTACGTCTTGTACAAGCGCCTTATGGCCGAGCCCAGAGGATTGCTGCAGATCAGCGATATCCTTGCGACCTTCGGCGCCTTCATGGCCGTGCTGATCGCGATCGAGATCTTCGTCAACATCATCAGCTACCTCCGCGACGACGTGATCCATGTGCGCATCGTGCTCGCCACGGCGATGATGGCGATCGCGCGAAAGGTCATCATTCTCGACTACAACACGACATCTCCGGAGTACATCTACGCGACCGCCGCGGTCGTGGCCGCGATGGCGCTGGCCTACTGGCTTGTCGTGCGCGAGCGTCTTACGAAGGCCGATGAGGAGTGAGGCGTGTCGCAGAGCCCGCTTGACGATCCCGGCGTGGCCGTCTAGGACAAGGCTCACGCACCTGCTGGACGGCGGGCGGCCTGTGCGTTCGCACGCCGCCTGAGAGCGCTACGCCGCTCATCGTGAGGTGTGCCTGACGGCGCCCCCCAGGTCGACCCCGCTGCGTCGGTCAGTCGAGCGGCTGCTTCTTGCGTCGCGCCTGCCCAAGATTCTGCACGACCAGCGATACGACGGTGATGAGGTAGAGCTGGCCGAGTACGGCTTCGAGCACGGCCAGCATGCGCCCGACGTTCCCCTGGGCCGTGAGGTCGCCGTAGCCGACCGTCGTGATCGTCGTGAAGCTGAAATACAGGTAGTCGATCGTCGACGCCTTGTCGGGAGGCTGGAGCTGCACGAAAAACGAATCGCCGGCGAGCACTCCGCTCAGGGCGAACAGGCTGGCGAAGAACATGGCGATGAGCAGGTAGACACAGATGGCGCCGTAGAACGTGTTCATGTTGACCACGAGGTGCGTGGCCAGGCGCTTCACGATGGCCACCGGGGCCACGATCACCAAGAGGGCGGCGAGCGCCGCCGAGATCGCCCGCGTGAGGTTCTCGCTGCCGACCACGCTGAGGACGATGGCGGCGAGCGTGGTCACCGGGATGAAGGTCACGGCATAGCGCAGCAGGCGGCGCTCGACCTGCGAGGCGCGCAGAGCCAGCCACGTGGTGGTGGCGAGCATGACGAGGCTGAGCATGCGGCCGTAGTGATAGTCGCCGGCCACGGCCATCACAAAGTAGCTGGCGATGAGCAGCACGAGTACGAGGCCGTAGCTGTCGGCGAACCGCGGCGGCCTGTCGGCCGGAGGCTCCTCTGTCACGGCATCGCTCGTCGAAACTGCCTCGGGCTCACCGGTCTCACCGGTCTCACCGGACGCCCGCGCCGCGTCCGGCGAGGATGCCGCGGTGTGCGTCGGGGGCTGGATGTCGTCCTGGTGGTCCATGGCGTCGCCGTCACTGTATCCCACCAGCGCGAAGGAGCAAGGCCGCAGAGCCTGCGCGCGGACGTGCGCAGGGGAAGCCGGGCGCGCCGCCGAACCCCTTGCTGTACACTCCCCGACGATCTCCCCGGCCTATGGACTACGGCACGTACACACCCAGACCACGTCGCGACCCGCGCCGCCGGCGGCGCCAGCAGGCCCGGCGGCGCCTTCTCGTGCTCGTCGCCTTGGTGCTCGTTGTGACGGCGATCGTCGCCGCGATCGTGGTCAGCCGCGGAAGGGGCGAGCCGACGGCCGGTGGCGCGACGCCGAAACAGGCCCAAACGGCCGCGGCGTCGCCGAGCCCTACGCCCACGACGCCACCGCCCACGGTGTGGGTGGCCAGCAAGTCGGACCCGGTGCGCGTCTGGGTCGGCGGCGACTCCATGGCGGGCGAGCTCGGCTGGTCCCTCGGCCCGGTGCTCGAGAAGATCAAGGTCTTCAAGCCAACCCTCTACTACAGGGAGTCCACGGGCATCTGCCGCTGGGACTTCTTCGACTGGGGCCGGCAGATGGAGACCGTCATGAAGACGGCCCGGCCCGACGCGGTGGTCATGATGATGGGCACCAACGACACGCAGTCGGTGTGGGACGACGGCACGTGGATCTCGTACGGCACCACCAAGTGGAAGACCGCCTACCAGAATCGGGTCTCCGACATGATGGGCACCATGTTCGAGGGCGGCGCCCGGCGCGTGTACTGGGTGGGCATGCCGATGATGCAGGAGTCCTGGCGCAACTCGCGCATGAAGCTCATCAACAGGCTCGTCCAGAGCGCCGCCGCGGAGAACCCGGGTGCAGAGTACGTCGACGCTTGGGCCCTTTTCGTGGACTCGAACGGGGACTATGCGGCGAACTGGCGCCTTGCCGACGGCGTGCACTTCACCGTCGAGGGCCAGCAGCGCCTGGCCAAGGCCGTGCTCAAGGACGTCGAGAAGGACTGGCTGCCGGACGGTCTGCCGTCGCCGAGCCCGTCGCCTGCGGCGAGCTCCTCGGCGTCGCCCAGTCCCTCCATCTGAGCCCTCGCCTGCCCGTGAGCCCGCCGATCACGGGCCGTACCGGCGCCCCAGCGGTCGCCGTTCCGACGCCCCCGGTGGTTGTGGACCGCCGTCTGCGCCAATAATGGGAGCGTGATGTACTTCTCTTTCGCCACTCTCTCGGGGTACGTGTTCGACGACGCCAAGCGGCCGCTGTTCTTCTTGCTTGTCGGCTTCATCCTGACGTTCGCCCTGACCCGCCTCAACACAAGGGTCACGCGCGCCAGGGGCGGCTCCGGGCTCGGCGCGGGCAGCATCGTCACGGCGGGCGGGCTGCACATCCACCACTCGGTGTTCGGCATCATCGGCATGACCGTCGCCGGCATCCTCGAGTTCGCCCTGCAGCCGGGTAGCCCATGGATCGAGTTCTTCGCTCTGTGTTTCGGCTCGGGTGCCGCTCTCACGCTCGACGAGTTCGCCCTGATCCTTCACCTCGAGGACGTCTACTGGACCGGCGAGGGCCGCGCCTCCATCGACGCCGTGATCCTCGGTGTCACGTTCATCACGCTGCTGCTCACCGGCTTGACGCCGCAGAGCATCGGCGAGGTCGGCGACCTGGTCGCGATGTCTCGCTGGCTGGGCTCCGCTCTCATCCTCAGTGGGGCCGCCTTCGTCATCGTGAGCTACCTGAAGGGCAAGCTCTTCATGGGGACCGTGGGCATCTTCGTGCCCCCCGTGGCGGTGATCGGCGCACTGCGCCTCGCCAAGCCCGATTCACCGTGGGCGCATCGCCGATACGCCGGCAACCCCGCGAAGCTCGAGAGGGCGCATCGCCGCGACGAGGGCTTCAACCGGCGCTGGCGACGCGGCAAGCACTACCTGTGGGACGTCATCGGCGGCAAACCACACCTGCGTCTCCCGCACCACCGCGGGCGTCACGACGACCCCGGCGACGACCTTGGCGGCGGATCCCCCAGCGCCCGCAGGTGACACCGGGGCCTGGGCCAGGGAGTCTCCGCGCCGGCGTAGGTCAGGCGCGGCCCGCCTGAGCGTCCGCGACGGCTGCGCCCAGGCGCCGCGCGCCCTCCCGGAGCGTCGCCTCGTCGTACAGGCTGAAGGAGAGGCGTAGGCTGCGGTCGTCACCGTCGGTGCAGAAGCGCGCTCCCGGCGCGAAGGCCACGCCGCGCGCTTCGGCCAGGGGAAGCAGGGCCGTGGCGGCGAGTCCGGCCGGAAGCGTAGGCCAGATGAAGAAGCCGCCGGCCGGGGTGGCGAAGCTGCACCCGGCCGGCAGGTGCTCACGCAGCGCCTCGGCCAGCGCGTCGCGACGCGACGCGTACGTGCGCCGCAGCACCGCGAGGTGCTGGTCGTAGCCGTCCGCGGCAAGCAGCCGCCCGACGACGCCGGCGCCGAACTGGCTGACGCAGCCGCCGCTCGTGAGCACGCCCGACGCGGCGAGGCGCTCGAGAAGCCCGGCGGATGCGTTGATCCATCCCACGCGCAGTCCTGGAGCAAGCGTCTTGGAGAACGAGCCCAGGCGGACGACAGGAGCTCCCCCACCGAGAGCCCAGAGGGCCGGAGGCGCGGCACCGTCGTAGACAAGCTCGCGATAGACGTCGTCCTCGACGAGCACGAGGCCGTGCTCAGTGGCGATCTCGAGGAGATCCTGCCGGCGCTGCGAGGAGAGACACACGCCGGCGGGATTGTGGAAGGTAGGGATCGTGTACAGAAGGCGGGCGCGCCTGCCGCCTGCGCGCAGCACCCCGAGCACGGTCTGCAGCTCGTCCAGCCGGATACCCTCGTCGTCGAGCGGGACGCCCACGACCTCGACAGGGTGGTCGCGCATGATGCCGAGCGCCAGGTTGTAGGTGGGCGCTTCGACGAGCACGACGTCGCCGGGTGCGGTGAGCATCGTGAGCACCTGCCCGAGAGCCTGCGAGTTGCCGCCGCTGACGAGCACGTCGGCCGCCGTGCAGGCGCAGCTCTCGCGCGCCGCGACGCGGCGCGCGATCTCGCGGCGCAGGGCCGGGGGCCCCGCCGGTGCCCCGTAGGCAAGCATCGCCGGACCGGCGTCGTCGAGCGCGGCGGTCGCCGCCCGGCGGACGAGCCCGACCGCCAGCAGCGCCGGGTCGGGCTCCCCGAAGGCGAGCTCGATGATCCCTCGGCGAAGGGTGTTCTGGGTGTGGGACGGACCGCTGGTCACCGGCTCATGATACGGGATTGTGGCTGATGGCGGTTTGCCGCGAGAACCGTCCGGTCACCGTATACGGTGAAGCGACAGTCAAGGACGACCAGGAGGACGGCATGATCGACCATGTGGGCATCCCGGTGACCGACCTCGCGGCAAGCCGCGAGCTCTATGCGACGGCGCTGGCGCCGCTCGGCTACAAGGTCCTGTACGAGAACGAGGAGTACGGGATCGTGGGGTTCGGTGCCCAGCGGCCGCAGCTGTGGCTCAGTCGCAGCTCTCGCAAGATGGGTGTGCACGTGGCTCTCGTGGCCAAGGATCGCGTGGCCGTCGGGTCGTTCTACGAGCAGGCGCTGGCCGCCGGCGCCACCGATAATGGCCCGCCCGGCCCACGGGAGCAGTATGCCCCAGGCTACTACGCGGCCTTCGTCCACGACCTCGACGGCAACAACCTCGAAGCTGTGGTGCACGAGCAGTAGCGCGTGGTCGCGAGCCGGCCGGCGGCGAGACGGCCGGCTCGCCGGCGGACGCGGGTCGCCCTCATGCGTGCCCAGCCCTCGCGAACCCCGGCTGGCGGCGGGCCGTCCCTTTCCCTAGACTGGGCTCTGACGCGCACGCATGCTATTTCCCACCTTCACATTCGCGGTCTTCTTCCTGCTGGTCTTCATCGGGAACTGGCTGCTCATGCCCAGACCACGGCTGTGGAAGCCGTTCATTCTTCTCGCCAGCCTCGTCTTCTACGGCTGGTGGGAGTGGCGCTTCGTGCTGCTCCTGGCCCTCAGCGCCGTGGCCAACCAGCTGTTCGCCACGGCGCTCGAGAAGGCGGCGGGGGCCGCTACCCGAAAGTGGCTGCTGGTCGCGGCCGTCGCCGTGAACCTCGGGGTCCTCGGGTGGTTCAAGTACTACGGCTTCTTCGTGACCTCCGTCGTGAACTTCCTCGGGGTGTTCCATCTCAATGCCGACCTTCCGCTGCTGCGCATCGTGCTGCCGGTCGGCATCTCGTTCCTCACGTTTCGCGTGCTGAGCTACGTCGTCGATGTCTACCGCGGCAAGCTCCACGCCTCGTCCATGCTGGACTTCGCCGTGTACGTGGCCTTCTTCCCGTACATCATGGCCGGGCCCATCGCGAGAGCCAGCGAGTTCCTGCCGCAACTCGCCGGCCCCAGGGATCCGCGTCGCGTGGACACGTCGCGCGCCTTCTTCCTGATCTTCGCCGGCCTTGCCAAGAAGATGCTGCTTGCCGATTACCTGGCCACCCACATCGTCAACGGGGTGTTCACGACGCCCGGCCAGTACACCTCGCTGGAGACCCTGCTCGGCATCATCGGCTACGCGGTGCAGATCTACTGCGACTTCAGCGCCTACGCCGATATCGCCATCGGCGTCTCGCTGCTCCTCGGCTTCGAGCTGCCCGACAACTTCAACGCGCCCTATACGGCGCTCTCGGTGCAGGACTTCTGGCGGCGCTGGCACATGACGCTCTCGCGCTGGCTGCGCGACTACCTCTACATCCCGCTGGGCGGCAACCGCAAGGGCCAGACGCGCACCTACGTGAACATCATGATCACCATGGTGCTCGGCGGTCTCTGGCATGGCGCCGGGTGGCCGTTCATCTTCTGGGGCTTCTTGCACGGTGGGGCGCAGGTCGTCGAGCACCGGCGCCTGGATATCCGTAAGCTGCGCGCGCGGCGCCGGCTGCGCACGACTGCCCCGGCATCTGTAAGCACCGAAGGCGCGCCCTCCGGCCTGCCTGAGATCGACACGCGCCCCTGGGGCGGCGGCGCCTGGCCGCGCCTCGGCGTGTTCGCCTTCGTCACCTTCGCCTGGGTGTTCTTCCGCTCGGCCACGTTCGGGGCAGCGCTCAGCGTCCTCGCTCAGTTGTTTCGCGGCTGGGGCAGTGTCGGCGCCGCCGTCACGCCGGTCCTCCTGCTCGTGATCGCTGTCGGCATCGGCATCCAGTACGTCCCGCGGGACGTGTACGAGCGCGTCCAGGCGGGCTTCTCGGTGCTGAACCCGCTGCTTCAGGGGGTGGCGCTCGCGGTCGGTTTCATGCTGCTCGATGTCCTCGGCCCCAGCGGTCCCGCCGCCTTCCTGTACTTCAGGTTCTGATGAACGACGCCGACCCGAACACGCTGCCCTTCGGCCGCCGCAGGCGGACGGCCGCCAGCGCTCTCATCGCCATCCTCGTGGCCTTCGTCCTCGGCGTGCTGCTCAACGCGCCGGCGATGAAGAAGACCGCCATGGAGCTGCCGTTCGGCGGCCAGCGCAGCGTCCGGCTCGCACTCGTGAGTCCGGCCGCGGCGGTCAGCCACTGGGTCTTTCTCGACCGGCCTGCAAGGCTCGCGGCCGCGGTGCTCGGCAAGCCCGACCCCGGGCCGAGGCCCGTGGAGGTCGTGGTCATCACGCCCCCGCCCACGCCGCGGCCCTCGTCCTCGGGCAAGCCGCGTCCGAAGCCGTCCGACGAGCCGCTGCCAAGGCCGGATCGCGGCCGCCCGATGCGCCTCTACATCGCCGGCGACTCGATGGCCGGCATCCCGGGGATGGCGCTGGTCAACCTCTCCCGCGGCACACGTGTCATCAAGCCCCGCCTGGACTACCACATCTCCAGCGGGTTGGTGAGGCCGGACTTCTTCAACTGGCCGCTGCAGCTTCAGCGACAGGTCAGATCGTTCGACCCCGGCGCCGCCGTGGTCATGTGGGGCGCCAACGACAATCAGGGAATGCAGACGTCCTCGGGAAAGGTCTATGAGTTCGGCTCCGGCGGCTGGGAGAAGGAGTACCGCAAGCGCATCGGCGACGCGATCGCGATCCTCTTCGCCGGCGGCGTACGGCGTATCTACTGGGTTGGCCAGCCGGTCATGCCCGAGTCGATCTACGACCGCAAGATCCGCGTGATGAACGAACTCTTTCGCAGCGAGGCCGAGAAGCACCCCGGCGTTCAGTACATCGACGCCTACGAGGTGCTCAGCGATGGCGGCGGCTACGCGCAGTACCTGCGCGACGACAACGGCGAGATGCAGCAGGTCCGCGAGGCCGACGGCGAACACCTCACCTATGCCGGCGGCCTGCGTCTCGCCAAGGTCGTGTTGGCCGCCATCAAGGCCGAATGGTTCGGCAAGAAGAAGCAGGGCGCCGGCTCCTCTTCACCGTCGCCGAAGGCGACGGTGAAGGCCTCTCCGGCGCCCTGACGCCGCCGGCTCCCGGGCGCTTCGCTGCCCGCGGCCGCTGTAGTAGCATCCCGGGCATGCTCTTCCCGACCATCACGTTCGCGGTCTTCTTCCTGGTCGTCTACGCGGCCAACTGGCCGCTCATGCCGCGCCTGCGTCTATGGAAGTGGTTCATCATCGCGGCCAGCTACGTGTTTTACGGCTGGTGGGACTGGCGCTTCGTCCTGCTGCTCGTGGCCGCCACCTTCGTGAACCAGGCGCTCGGCGTGCAGATCGCGCGCGCTCGCGGGCGCGCCGGCGGGCGGGCCGCCAAGCGCTGGCTTACGCTGTCGGTGGTCGCCAACCTCGCGGCGCTCGGCTACTTCAAGTACGTGGACTTCTTCGCCGTCAACCTCGACCACCTGCTCGGCAGTGTCGGCCTCGGCGCGCCGCTGCCGCTCCTGCGCATCCTGCTGCCGGTGGGCATCTCGTTCCTGGTGTTCCGCGTGCTCACCTACACCATCGACATCTATCGCGGGCAGCTGGCCCCGGCCTCGACTCTGGACTTCGGCGTGTACGTGGCCTTCTTCCCGTACCTGCTCGCGGGCCCCATTGCTCGCGCCCGCGACTTTCTGCCGCAGCTGCGCTCGCCGCGCGATCCGCACAACGTCGACGCCGGGCGCGCGTTCACGCTCATCCTCGGCGGCCTCGCCAAGAAGGTGCTGATCGCCGACTACCTGTCGACGCACATCGTCAACGGGGTGTTCATGTCGCCGCAGTCGTTCTCGTCCTGGGAGACCCTGTGGGGGATCCTCGCCTATTCGGTGCAGATCTACTGCGACTTCAGCGCCTACAGCGATATCGCCATCGGCATCTCCCTGCTCCTCGGTTTCGAGCTGCCCGAGAACTTCAACGCGCCGTACACGGCGCGCTCCATCCAGGACTTCTGGCGCCGCTGGCACATCACGCTGTCCAGCTGGCTGCGCGACTACCTCTATATCCCGCTGGGCGGCAACCGCAAGGGCCGCGGCCGCACCTACGCGAACCTCATCGTCACGTTCCTCCTCGCCGGTCTGTGGCACGGCGCCGGCTGGACGTTCGTGTTCTGGGGTGGCATGCACGGCTTCGGCCTGGCGCTGGAGCGCGCCCGCGCCGACGCGCGCCATGCTCGGGGCCTGCCCGAGCCGGGCGCGACCGCCGGAGCGCGGGCGCTCCAGCGCCTCGCCGTGTTCGCCTTCGTCAGCGTGGCCTGGGTGTTCTTCCGCGCCGACTCGATGGGCGCCGCCTTCGCGGTGCTCTGGCAGCTCGTCGCCGGGCTGGGCAGCATCGGCTCGGCGGTCACCTGGCCGATCGTCGGCCTCGTCGCGCTCGGTATCGGCATCCAGTACGTGCCGCGGGGCCTCATCGAGCGCTTCGAGAGTGGCTTCTCGCGCATAGGCTGGGTGGGGCAGGGCGCGGTCCTCGCGCTCGCCCTTTTCCTCATCGACACGCTCGGCCCTCAGGGCGCGGCCGAGTTCCTCTACTTCAAGTTCTGATCGGCGACCGACGCAGGGCGATCGAGCATGGCTGACGACCACAGATACGACGAAGGCTTCGAGAAGCTGCCGTTTGACGCCGCCGGCGACGACGACCTCTTCGTGTGGGACGGCCTGCGGCCGCCGCGTCGCGACGCCGGGCCTTCGCCGCGGCGCGCCCCGGCGGAGCCGGTCAGGTCGCGCGTCCCCGGCGAGACCCGACCGTCGCGAGACCCCGGCGCTCCGCCGCGTCACCGCGGCACGCAGGCGGCAGACGGCGAGGGCGCCGGTCGTGCGCGCCGCGCCGCGCCGCCTCGCGGCGCCGACGACGAATGGCAGGAGTGGCTCGACCCCGGCGAGGGAGCGCAGGCCGGCGCGCCCGCCGCCGGCGGCGGCCCCGGCGGCCCCTTCGGCCCCGACGCGCTCGGGCACGTGCCCGAGCGCGGCCGGCCGCGCCGCCGCCGACTGTCAGCCGGCGCTGTCCTCGCGGCCATGCTCATCGGCTTCTTCGTCGCCGGGCTGCTCGATGCCAAGGCTATCGAGACCGAGGTGAAGGGTAAGCCTCTGGGCACCGCGCGCAGCGTCCAGCTCGCCCTGCTCAAGCCCATGGTCGTGCTCAGCGGTGCCCTGCAGCTCGACCGCCCGGCGGAGGCGCTCAATGCTGTGCTCGGGCGCGGCGAGACGAAGCACCACTCCATCGCCGAGGTCACGGACGAGGTCAAACCGAAGTGGCCGCGCACGATCACCCGCAAAGACAAGCTGCGTCTGTACATCATCGGCGATTCGATGGCCCAGGTCTTCGGCTCGTCGCTCGAGAACCTCGCCGAGGAGACCCGCTTCATCAAGGCCAAGCTCGACTATAAGGTGTCGAGCGGCCTGAGCCGCCCCGACTTCTTCGACTGGCCGCAGCGCATGATCGACCAGATCGTGGAGTTCGATCCCGATGCCACCGCCGTACTCTTCGGCGCCAACGACGGCCAGAACGTGATGTACAAGGGCAAAGTGCTGGAGGTGGGCAGCAAGGCGTGGCAGGAGGTCTACGCGACACGTGTGGGCAAGGCCATGGACATCCTGACCAAAGGCGGACGGCGGGCGTACTGGGTCGGCAACCCGATCATGCGCGAACCCGGGTATCGCGACCGTATCTCGATGATGGACAAGATCTACAAGGCCGAAGCCGAGAAGCACCCGGGCGTCTTCTACATCCCCACGTGGGCGCTGTTCACCAACGGGAAGGGTGCCTATGCGGAGTACCTGCCGGACGCGAACGGCGAGCCCGTGCTCATGCGCGCGTCCGACGGCATCCACCTCACGCGCGCCGGCGGCGACCGCATGGCGCAGGCCACGCTCGACGTCATCGAGAAGGACTGGGGCATACCGCAGCAGCCGTGAGGCCGCCGCAATGGTGCGTCAGGTGGGCGGCCGCCGTGCGCCCGGTTCGTCCACCCAGTCCTCGGTGACAAACAGCCAGAAGGCAAGGCCGGCGCAGGCGCCGTAGGCGCCGAAGCGCCTGCCGATCGCGCCGTCGGCGACCAGCGTTCCCGGCGGCTTGCCCATCAGTCGCGCGTACTTCGGCCGCGTCCACGAGTCCAGGACCAGCCGCGAGTGGCGGCCCACCAGCATCATCACGTGCGCGGCAGCATACGGCCCCACGCCGGGGATCTCCAGGAGCCGGCGCTCGACTTCGTCATCGGGTAACGCCGCGGGTGACGCTGTGAGGAGCGGCTCCAGATCGAGCTCGCCGGCGGCCACGGCGAGCGCGAGGGCGCGGAGACGAGGGCCGCGGTAACCGGACCTGGCGACCTCACGGTAGAAGCCTTCGTCCGCTTCAGCCATGCGCGTCGCCGTGGGAAAGGCGCGGCCTGCGGGGCTTCCGCCCGGCGCGCCGGGGGCGGGCTCGCCGAGGTGTTCGACGAGGGCGGCGACCATGCGCTCGGTCGCCGACCAGGAGCAGTTCGTGGTGCACACCGTCTTGACGACGTCCTCGAACACCGTGGGGCTGCGCAGCATCCGGCCCGCGCCGGCGCACACCCACGCGAGGTCGGGGTCGGCGGCGGCCTGCGCGTAGAAGGCGCTGAGATCGTCGTCGAGGCAGAGCACGCGCCGCGAGGCCGCCGCGAGCGCCGCCGCCTCGGCGGCGGCGGGCGGCGGGCCGGTGTCGGCCACAGACAGCAGCGCCACAGCCGGGCCGTCGCGTCCGCGCCGCGCCGCGCCACGCGGGGCCCCCTCACGCTCCGCCCTTCCGCCCGAGATCCTGACCGTCCTCGGGCCGCTCGCAGCCGGGAGCGTGACGGTCAGCGCGCGACCGTCCTCGTCGAGGGTGGCTGGGGGCAACGCGGCGACGCCGTGCGACAGCAGGGTGCGGCGCAGGTCCACCGGCTCGCCGGCGGGGCCGTGCAGCATGAGCTCGGCGAAGGACCTCATGGGGCGTCAGGGTTCAGCTGGTCACGATCCTAGGCCGCCGTGACGGGGCTCGCGTCGAGGAGGCCAGAGGCGACGACGAAGAGCGGCGCTGAGCGGAGCATCTCCAAACCGGGGGGACGGCCAGCATGCCCTGAGGCTATCACGAGGGGTGGTAGGCTTTGGCGGCGGCGGCGCCGCCGCCGCCGCCGCCCAATGTATGTGCCCGCCCGCCGACATCCCGCAGAGCGACGCCGCCCTCCTCGCCGAGTGCGAGGTGGACACCTTCCGCGCCGGCGGCCCCGGCGGCCAGCACCAGAACGTCACCGACAGCGCGGTGCGTCTGCGCCACAGGCCCACGGGTCTCACTGTGACGTGCCGGGCGCAGCGCAGCCAGTACCTCAACAAGATGGACGCGCTTCGCCGCCTGCGGCTCAAGCTCGTGAAGTTCTACGCGCCGCCACCACCGCCGCGCAGGCCCACCAGGCCCTCGCGGGCGGCGAAGGAGCGGCGTCTCGCCGCCAAGAAGGGTCGCGCCGGCGTCAAGCGTCTGCGGCGGCCCCCGGCCGGCGACGACTGAGGCGGCGGCCACGGACGTCCTCGCGGCGCTTCTGGCGGTGGCCTTCGTGGCGGGGGTCTTCGGCAGCATGCTCGGGGTGGGCGGCGGCGTCATCATGGTGCCCATGCTGAGCCTGGCCTTCGGCGTGCCCATCAAGGTCGCCATCGCCACGAGCATCGTCTGCGTGATCGCGACCTCGTCGATGGCCCAGACCACCTTCGTGAGCCGGGGGATGACGAACGTCCGCCTGGGGATGCTGCTCGAGGTCGCGACGTCCGTGGGAGCCGTGGCCGGAGGCGTCACGGCGGTGCTCATCGACGGCCGCGTGCTGCAATTCGGCTTTGCCGCGGTCCTCGTGTACGTCGCGTGGCAGATGAACCGCCGCGGCGACGACGTGACACCGGTGCGGACCGGCGTACTCGAGGCGGCCTACTACGATCCGGCCGCCCGGCGCGACGTCGAGTACGGCGTGCGGCGCCCGCGCCTCGGCTTCGCGCTCAGCCTCGGTGCCGGCAACGTCTCGGGGCTTCTGGGGGTGGGAGGCGGGGCCTTCAAGGTGCCGATCATGAACCTGCTGATGGGGGTCCCACTCAAGGCGACCATCGCCACCAGCAACCTGATGATCGGGGTCACGGCGGCCGCCGGCGCGGCCATCTTCTATGGGCGCGGCTACATGGATCCGTACTACGCGGTGCCGGCCGCGCTCGGCATCCTTGCCGGCGCCCGCCTGGGGCCGCGCCTGGCCGTGCGTCTGTCGGCGCGGGCGCTCGGCCTCGTCTTCCAGGTGCTTCTCGTGGTGTTTGCAGCGCTGATGCTCCTCCGGGGCCTCGGGGTCGGGCTGTGAGCGTCGGGATGGGGCGGGTCTCGCCGGTTCACGCGCACGTCCTTGAGCCGGTGGAGCGGGTCATCCGCGCGATCCTGCTGTGCGGCATCGCGGTCAGCGTCGCGCTCATGGCGGCAGGACTTGTCCTTGGGGTCGCCCGGGGGGCCGGCCTGCCTCACAGCGTCGTGTCGCTGGCGGAGCTCCCTCGCGCGCTGGTCGCGCTGCGGCCGGCGGCTTACCTCTCGCTGGGTCTCATCGTGCTCATCGGTACGCCGTTCGTGCGCGTCGCGGGCTCGCTCGTTGTCTTTGCCAGGGAGCGCGACGGGCGTTATGTGCTGGTGACCGCGGTCGTGCTTTTCGTGATGTGCCTCGGCGTGGTGCTCGGCAAGTTCTGAACCGCGGCCCGCCGCACCCGCCGGGAAGCTAGAAGGCGCAGGACGGGCCGCTGTCGATGCCGCGCAGCGCGGCGGCGGCCCTGCGCCCCGAAACCATCGCCCCCTGGATCGAGGCCGTGTCGCGGTGGTCGCCGCACACGAAGAGCCCATCGCGCACGCGCACGGGTCGCTGAGGCGCAGCCAGGACCGCGGGCGGCTGCGCGGGCAGCGCGAACGGGATGCGGTAGACGGCCAGCCTCCGCCAGCCGTCCACCTGGACGCCGAACCAGCCGCGCAGCTGCTCGCGGACTGCGCCCTCGAGGCCGTCGTCGTCAAGCGCCGGGATGCCGAGGATGGTGGCCGAGACCAGCGCCGCTCCGGTCGGTGCGTAGCTCGGCGCCACGTCGCTGGGCACGCACAGATCGTTCACCGGGCCGCGGCCCTCGCCGTCGAGGACGAGGATAGGCTCGCCGAGCGGCGAGCGCTCCGCGGCGAAGTAGATGCAGGTCGTCGCCCGGCCGACCGGCGCCTCCAAGGCGCCGGTGAGCCGGGCCGCCTCCGGCCCGTCGGCCGCGACGACCACCGCGCCGGCCACGAGGCGCTCGCCGCCGGCGAGCGTCACACCGGCGCGGTCGACCGACTCGACCGTGGCGCCGAGGCGGACGGCCGCCTCCGGCAGGCTCTCGGCCAGCTGGCGCGGGAGCGCCTGCATGCCGGCGGCCGGTAGCGCTGCCTCGCCGTCTGCGAAGAGCTTGAACACATAGGCGAAGAGCCGGCTCGAGGTGTCCAGCTCGGGGTCGAGGAAGATGCCGCCGAGGTAGGGCCGAAAGAAGCCATCCACCATGGCCCGCGAGAACCCCTCGAGGCGCAGCGCCTCCGCGGTGGTCACCTGCGGCGCCTCCAGCACCTCGTTCAGGGAGACGCGCGACAGACGCCTGCGCAGGCGCGCGACGCGCAGCTTGTCGAGGAGGCTTCCCGGCCCCGCCCGCAGGTTGCGCGCGGCGTCGAGCGGGTGCCGCAGCGGGTCGGCCACCCGCGCGAAGCCGCCGTGATGACGGATCAGCGCGCCGGCGTAGAACGGCCGCAGGCCCAGACGCTCGTAGTCGAGCGCGCGGCGCGCCTCGGGGTACGCGGTCAGCAACACCTGGAAGCCACGGTCAAGAAGAAAGCCGTCCACCTCGTCGGTGCGCAGGCGTCCGCCAGGAGCGTCGCCTCTCTCGAGGACCAGGACGTCGAGACCGTGGTCCGCCAGCTCGCGGGCGCAGCACAGCCCGGCCAGTCCGGCGCCGACGACGAGGACGTCGCTCACCCGCAGTCGCCGTCGCCGTCGGGCGGCACGACAGGTCTCGTGGCGCCCGGCAGCAGGCGCTCCCAGTAGTCCGCGAGCCGGGCCAGGTCGTCGCCGGTGAAGTGCCTGAGAAAGAGGCGTCGCACGCCGGCGAGATGGGTCGTCCGCGCTTCCCCGAACTTCATCTCGCCGCGTGCGGTGAGCACCGCCCAGTAGCCGCGCCCGTCTGCCGAGCAGCGCTCGCGACGCACGAGGCCTTCTCGCTCCAGGCGGTCGACCAGCCGGCTCACGCCACTCGCGCTGAGCAGTGCGCAGCGGGAAAGGTCACTCATGCGCAGGCGCCGCCGGGGCGCTTCCTGGAGGTGGAGAAGGACCTCGTAGGACCGCAGTGCCAGGCCGTGAGCAGCCGTGAGCTCCGCGTCCATGTCGTGGAGCAGAGAACCCTGCGCGCGCAGCATACCGCGCCACGCCGCCAATTCAGCTGGTCCGAGGCCGTCAGCTGTCTCGTGCATCGCCGCCACGCGTCTCACTTCCTCGAGTGGTCACGCAGAGTATACCCACCCGCCGGTCGGCGCGGTCGGATGGCGTCTCGGAGCGCAGCCATCTGGACGTGCTCTGGCGTGCGGTGGCGCCCAACGGGTATCCGAGGAGCCCGCGAGGCGCCGGGTCCTCATCGGCCGCGGCTGCTCCGAACATGGCCCGAAGGTCAAGGGGCAATATGGGCAGGCGCAGGTTCTCTGGCGGCAAATCTGAAGTTGGGGACAAGTACCGGCCCGTACGCAGTTCATCAGGACGTTCAGCGGATGGGGCGTTGACCAACCGCACGTCCGTCTCCTACACTGACGTGTACCTGCCGGCTTGGAGGGCATGTGGGCGCTCGCGCCCGCCGGGCCGACTCGGGTCGGTCGGCGGGCGCAACGACCGCTGAGTCGAGGAGCCGGCGGCGTGACACGGAGCCGGGCGGATCGCAGACACCGACGGGGGGGTTCACGATGGGTGACCACGGCGGGCGCCGCGGGCGCGACAGGATCGGCCTTCTCGCGTTCGCGGCCATCACGGCCTGCGGACTGATCTGGGGCGAGGAGTAGGCCTGAGTCACGGAAGCGGCAGTACCGCGGAGCCGGCCATCCAGGCGTTGCTCGACGATCTCCTCGCCGACAACCCGGTGCTGGCCACCGGGCTCGGCCTGACCACCGGCGCCGGCCGGCTGCCCTCGTGGTCGCCGCCGGCGCTCGCGCGCCGGCTCGGCATGCTCCGCAGTCACGAGCAGGCGCTCCTGCCCCTGCTCGACGACCCTCGGAGGGCGACGGCGGTCGACGCCTTCGCCGGCCTGCAGATAGTCCGCCGTCACCTGCGCGATCTCGAGCTGTGCCGCGTCCAGCACCGCCGTCCGGCAGCGTACCTCGACGTCCTCTTCGGCCTCCTGCCACTGCTCATGCGCGAGCTCGGCGCGCCCGCCGAGCGGGTCGAGGCGCTCGCCGGCAGGCTGCGCGCCGCGCCCGGATTGCTGGAGGAGGCGCGGGGCAACCTGGAGCCTGGGCTGCCGGCCGCCCTGGTCGCCGCCGGCATGGACCAGGTCGACGGGCTCCTCGAGCTGGCCGGCCCCACGGTGCGCGCCTTCGCGGCGGGCACCGGCCACGAGGGCGCGCTCGACAGCGCCTCGCAAGCGGCTTGCACGGCGCTGATCGCCTTCCGCCGGCATCTGCGCGACGGCCTGCTGCCGGGGGCCGCGGCGGAGTGCGGCGCCGGACGCGCCGTGCTCGAGGACATCCTTCGCTGGGAGCACGTGCTCGACGACACGCTCGAGGAGCTGGCGCGCTACGGGCGCGAGGTGCTGGCCGCGACCAAAGACGCCATGGAAGAGGTCGCCGCCGAGCTCGGCCACGGCGACGCCGCGGCGGCCGTGGCAGAGCTGCAGTCAGACCACCCGGCGCCGGACGATCTGGTGGCCGCCTACCGGCGCGCCGTGGAGGCCGCGCGAGCGCACGTCGTCGATCGCGGCATCGTCACCATGCCGGCGGGTGAGGAGCTCACGGTCATGGCGACGCCGACCTTTCTCCGCACGATGCTGCCCTTTGCCGCCTACGATCAGCCCGGCCCCTACGCCGCGCGCCAGCTGGGTTTCTACTACGTCACGCCGCCGCGAGACGGACTTCTGGGGCCGGAGCTCGAGGCGGCGCTGCGCAGCCATCCCCGCGCCTCCCTGGCCATGACCGGCGTGCACGAGGCCTACCCCGGGCACCACCTGCAGCTGGTGAGCGCCAATCGCGCGACGACCCTCGCGCGCCGCATCGCCCACATCCCGAACGGCGGCAACATCCTCGTCGAGGGCTGGGCGTTCTACTGCGAGGAGCTCATGGAGCGGCAGGGGTTTCTGGCGGCCCCTGCAGTGCGCCTCATGCGCCTCAACGACCAGGTGTGGCGCGCCTGTCGGGTGGTCATCGACGTCGAGCTGCATCTGGGGTCCATGGACCTGCCGGCGGCCGTCGACTATCTGTGTGCGGAGGCGCACATGAACCGCCACGAGGCCGAGCTCGAGTGCCGGCGGTACGCGGGCGAGCCGGGTCAGGCGATGAGCTACCTGCTCGGCAAGCGCGAGGTGCAGCGTCTTGCGGCGCTCCACTCGCGCCGGCGGGGCGGCTCCCTGCGTGTCTTCCACGACGAGTTGCTGAGCTGGGGCGGCCTGCCGCCGGCGGTCATCGCCTGGGGGATGGGTCTCGCGCCGCCGCCCCCGGCGGCGCGCGTCAGTTCCTGACGCGTTCGCGCCGCTCCGCGCCGTGGAGCACCACCTGATCGCGCCCCGCAGCCTTAGCGCGGTACAACGCCTTGTCGGCCAGCTCCATGAGGGCGTCGAGCTCGGTGGCGTCGCGCGGGCAGGTGGCGACGCCCACGCTGATCGTGATGTTGGCCTCCGCCGGCAGCCCAAGGCCGGTGTAGCGTGTGCCGCTCAGCGTGCGCCGCACGCGCTCGGCCACGTAGTAGGCGTTCTCGCCGGGCGTCTTCGGTAGCAGGACGGCGAATTCCTCGCCGCCGTGCCGGGCGCAGATGTCGGGTTTGCGCAGGGCATCCTGCATGGCTCGCGCGACCGTCTGCAGCACGCGGTCGCCGGTGGCATGACCGTAGGTGTCGTTGAATGCCTTGAAGTGATCGATGTCGACCATGAGGACGCTCAGCGGTTCCTGATGGCGCAGGCTTCGCTCGATCTCCTCGCCGGCGCGCTTCATGAAGTAGCGCCGGTTGTAGAGGTGCGTGAGGTGATCGGTCACCACCTGGCGGCGGATGGCGTCGTACTTGTGGGCGTTGGTCAGCGCGGTCTGCAGGTGGTTCTGCAGCGCCACGAGGATATCGTCGGAGAGCAGGGCGACGTACTCGCCCGACGTGGAGGTGGCCAGCACCGCCATCTCGCCGACGTCTTCGACGTGCACGGGGATCACGACCTGGTCTTTCATGGTGTGCGGGAACAGGGAGCAGGTGTGGTCGCCGGCGCGCACCAGCCGGCCGCCGGCGATCGCCTGACGCACCGGGCAGTCGGGGGTGAAGGCGCAGCAGTCTGCAGAGAGCGTGGGGGAGAGGACGCCCTGCGCGCCCTCCAGCGAGAAGGCGCGCGTGTCGGCGTCGAGCAGCAGCAGGGCCGCGAAGTCGGCGTGCAGGAAGGCCTTGCTCCGCGCCAGTACGCGGTCCACCGTCTCCAGATACGGCAGGGCGGTGTTCATGTCCTTGCCGAGCTCGCCGACGTCCATGAGCTGCCGGTTCAGCGCCTGCACGCGTTCGAGGTCCGCCTTGATGCTCTGCGAGACCCACTCCTTGTCATCGGCGGCGGTGAAGACGGCGATGAGCGTGCCGACAAGGTACCCGAGCTCGCGGGCCTCGTCGCGGTAGTACGGGTCGTTGCGCTCGTAGTTGCCGCCGAGCCGCTGGCGGGCGCGTCTGATCAGCCCGTTGAGGGGCCGGTAGACCCACAGGTCGCACGTCAGGGCGATGAGCGCGAACACCACAAGCAGGGCGACGGCCAGTTGCAGAGTGGACTGGAGGTCGATCCAGTGGGTGACGGCATAGAAGAAGACGCCCAGGGCGACGGCGACGACCGCGGTCGTCTTGAGCTGCAGGCTCACGCCACGCTTGTAGCCGAGGCGGCCGCCTCGACGCTGCTCACCAGGCTGGTCTGACGTAGCGCGCCTCTCGTAGGACTGCGACTACTCCCGGTATCGGCAGATGCGCGCCTTCCATGATAGGCCGCCGCTGTCTGTGGACGAGCCCGAGCACGACCCGCGCGCGCTTCTCAGAGTCGGCCGAGGATGCGGCGGTCGTACGTGCGTCGCGGGCTCCAGCGACGTTCGCCGATACGCCGGTCGCGCACGTAGTACGGGCACACGGCGCAATAGGTGCTGCACGTGAGCCGGGTGTCCACTTCGGCGACGCAGAGCATTGGCTGCAGGGGGCTACGGGGGTCTTTGATCATGATCGCTTGACTTGTACGCCACGGGAGCGCCGGCTCCTGCCCGCTGCCGCCTGGCGGCAGCGGGCAGGAGCCGGCGCTCAGCCTTGCAGATAGCTCTCGACGACCGTGAGAACCTGGGCGATGCGGAAGGGCTTCGTGATGTAGCCGTCGATGCCGACGTCGGTGGCGCGTTCCATGTCGGTGGCCATGGCTTTCGCGGAGAGGCCGACGATGGTGATACCGCGGGTGGTCGCGTCGGCCTTGAGCTCGACCACTGCCTCGTAGCCGCTCACGATCGGCATCATCATGTCCATGAGCACGAGGTCGGGATGATGCTGCTTGGCGAGATCGACCGCCTCGCGGCCGTTGGTCGCCTTGTAGACAGTGTAGCCCTGCGCCTCGAGCGACATCGACACGATATTCAGGATGTCGGGGTCGTCGTCTGCCACCAGGATGGCCTTCGCCATGATACGCGCCTCCTCAGCTGATCTTGCCGGCCGACAACGGGTCGGTGGGCTTGGTCGATATCGGCATGGTGAAGATGAAGCTGGAGCCTTTGCCGAGCTTACTCTGCAGGCGGATGGTGCCGCCGTGCAGTTCCACGAGCTCCTTGACGATGGCGAGGCCGAGCCCCGTGCCTCCCTGCATACGTGTGGCGGAGGAGTCTATCTGCGTGAAACGCCGGAAGACCTTGTCCTGATCCTCCTTGGCCATGCCGATGCCCGTATCGTTCACCCAGATCTCGACCATGTCGCCGGCGTTGCGTGCCTCGACGCTCACGCTGCCGTTGTCGTGCGTGTACTTGATGCCGTTCGTGAGCAGGTTGAGCAGGATCTGGTTGAACTTCGCCGGGTCAGCCGACAGTAGCGGGAGGTCCGTGGGCAGAAACGTGGAGATGCGGATCCTCTTGTCCTGCGCGCGCGGCTTGACCACGGGCAGGACGCCCAGCAAAGCCGCGCGCAGGTCGACCGATTCGAAGTTCAGCTCCAGCCGTCCGGCCTCGATCTTAGTGAGGTCGAGGATGTCGTTGATCAGGTTGAGGAGCGTCTCGCCGCCTTTGAGGATGCTTTCGACGAACACGCCCTGCTTTTCGTTGAGCTCGCCGGTCATCCCGCTCAGAAGCATGTCGCTGTAGCCGATGATCGAGGTGAGAGGGGTACGCAGCTCGTGGCTCATGGTGGCCATGAAATCGCTCTTGAGCTCGTCGAGATGCGTGAGCTCGCGGTTCTTGCGCGCGAGCTCTTCGTTGTACTGGATGTTGCGCACGACCAGGGCCACCTGGTCGCTGAGCGCCCGCACGGTCGCTACTGCAGCCGCAGGCACGACCTCGTTCTGACGGTAGAACAGGCAGATCACGCCGAGCAGCTCTTGCTTGGCCTCCAGCGGTGCGGTGAGGAAGCCGTGGAAGCCGGCCTTCTCGGCTGCCTTGAGCAGTCGGCCGATGTGAGGATCGGTGACCTCCGCGTGCAGCTGCGCCCCGGCACTGGCGACGTCGGCGATGCCGAGCTCCTTCATCTTGCGGACGAAGGCAGGGTCGATCTGCCCAAGCTCCGCCTTGACGTCGAGCACGCCGCTGTTGTGGTTGACCACGAGGGCGAAGCCCGCGCTCATGCCCGAGGCGCCCATGATCTGCAGGAGCGCCTCGGGCATGAGCGCGTCCACATCCTGGTGGCGAAGAAAGACGCGGCTGGTATCGCTCATCACGCGGAGCTGCTCGTTGGTGGCCTGCATACGCCGCAACTGCTCATCGGTGGCAGCCTTGGCGGTGCTGAGCTGGACGGTGGTGCGCACGAGGGCCGTGGCCAGTCGCCCGGCCAGCAGAGCGATGAGCAGAAACGCCGCCACGTGCAGGCACACGGTGATCAGCATCCAGTTGGGGGGCACGTTGATCTCGGCCACCATGGCGGTCGTGTGCAGCCAGCCGAGGTGCTGCAGCTCCCAGATGCCGGCGTAGGCTGCGCCGGCGGCCACGGCGGCAGCATAGGGCACCCAGGCGGGCAGGAAGACGGCCGCAAGGACGATGGGCCACACGTAGAAGACGGCCACAGCGCTGAGGGCGCCACCGCTGAAGATGATGGCGGCGGTCACGAGCGCGAGATCGACGACGACGATGACGGCGGTCAGGTCGCGCGTCTCCACGCGGTTCTCGAGCATGAAGAATGGTACGTTGGCGGCGACGACCACCGCGAGGCAGATGAGCAGCTGGGCGGTCACGAGGCCGTGATCGTCGATCTGGACCCACAGCACCGCGAGCAGTAGTGCCAGCGTGAACAGCACGCGAGCCCACAGCACGTCGTGCAGTTGTTTGCGCAGATCCATCCCCTCCACTCGTTCCTCCGCGCTGTGGGTCAGACGAGTAAGGTATTCTACCTTGGGACCTGAAGTCCGTTTCGCGCGCCGACCGCCGGCCGTCCGCACTTGGCGGCCGGCCGAAAGGAGGACCCGTTCATGTCTGTGCCCCGGCTCGTGGTGTGCGGGCTCGAGCCCGGCCCCGCCGTGGCGCTCGCCGCCGGCGCGCTTCAGGCGTGTTTCGCCGAGCAGCACGCCGTCCGCGCGGTCACCATCGGTGCGGATCTTCCCCTGTGGAGGCTCCTGTACGCCGGTGAGGGCAGGGCGCCCCGGGTGCTCGACCCGGCGCTCCACGCCGCCGCCGTGGTGTTCGAGCTCTACGAGTGCTGGAGCGAGGGCTGCGATCTCGTGCTCCTGGTGGCGGTGCAGCCTGCCCTCGACCGCTGGCACGGCGTGAAGGGCTCGCGGGCGGTCGACATCGCCGCCGGTCTCGACGCGCCTCTCGTGCTGGTCCTGGACGCGCGGGATCGGGGGGCCACGGTGGCTGCGGCCGCCTATGGTGTCCGCGCCCTCGCCAAGGGCCTCGAGATCGCCGGCGCGATCGTCGTCGGTGGCGACGAGCGCGGCGCAGCGGCGGAGCTCGGGCAGATCCTGCGGCGCGACGTCGGTCTGCCCGTCCTTGGCTGTATCCCGCCGCAGCTGAGCGAGCAGTTCGCGCGGGACTACTCGGCGGCCACGAGCACGCTTAGCCAGATCGGCCCGCGCCCTGTGAAGGGCAGTGAGCGGCGCCTGTGCGCCGAGGCGGGCACCTATCTTGAGCGCGACGACCTCTTGGCGGCGGCCACGCGGCGGGGCTTCCTGCCCGGCCGCACCCCTCTGCTGCTGACGCCGCTGCCGGCCGCCCACGACCTGAGTCTCGCGGTGGCCTGGGGCGCGCCCCTGGAGCCGTTCGCCCTCGAGAACGTCGACATGCTGCAGGCGATGGGGCTTTCGCTGGCGCCGCTCAACATCGCCCGCGACCGCGAGCTGCCGCCGGACGTCAGTGGTCTCTTGCTCGCCGGGCAGCTCAACGAAGAGCAGTTGCCCGCGTTCGCCGGCAATGTCGAGCTGCAGGCGGCGCTCGCCGCGGCTATCGGCGACGGCCTGCCCACTCTCGCAATGGGTGGCGGCGCGCTCCTGCTGCTGCGACGCCTGGCCGACAGCCGCGGGCGCAGCCACGAGCTCACCGGCGTGCTTCCCGCCGAGGCCGAGCTCCTGGAGTGGTACGAGCGTCCTCGGTACGTGCATGCCCGCGCGGCGCGCGGCAATCCGTTCGACGAGGGCGAGAACCTCCTGTGCGAGTGGTTCGATCTTGAGTTCCTGATGCTTGAGCAGGAGTCGTTCGCGTACCATGTGGGCGACGCCGACGAGCCGAGTCAGGCCGAAGGCTTCGCCTTCAGCCGCTGCCTGGCCACCACCCTGTACCCATCCTTGCCGCGGTGCCCCGCGTTGGCGGCGAGCTTCGTCGCGGCCATGCGTCTTGCCGGACCCCGCGCGTGAGCGCCTCTGCCGCCACGAGCGCAGCGCCGCGAGATCCGCGCCCGCCCGGGGCCCCGTAGTGCGGCTGTTCGGCCGGCGCCTCGCCGTGCGTGCCGTCCTCGCGTCGGCCCTGCGCGACCTGAGCAGCCTCGCCGGCTGCGAAGCTGCTCATCTCCACAGGGCCACCGCCCTGCACGGGGACGCCTGCGTGACCCTGAGCCCCGCCGCGCCGACCGCGGGCGTCCACTCGCGGCGGTGCGAGCTGGCCGGGACGGCCGCGGGGGAGTCGCGACCGTGACCCTGGCGCGCATCGAAGCGTTCCTCAAGTCGCGGCGCGGTCTGCTGGCGCTCTGGCTCGGCAGCACCGTCGCCGTCGCCGTCGTGGCCTTTCTCATGTATCGCGGTGGCCTGCCCGGCTGGGACGACGCCGCCCACGAGTACAAGGTCTTCCTGCTGCGCCGCGGCGAATCGCTGTTCTGGGACAACTACTGGTACGGCGGTGGCTACGGCGCCGCCAACTATGGATTCGTCTTCTACCTCCTCGCCCTCTACGTGCCGGCCAAGCTCATCGTGATCGCCTCCGCCGGCGTGCTGCCGGTCCTGTACTACCTCTATCAACGGGACATGTGGGGCATCGACGACGTCTGGCCCGCCTGGGCCTTCGCCGCGATCATGAGCGTCTACCTCGCGCACGGTCAGGACCCCTTCGTGCTCGGGCTTGCGCTGACCGTGGGCGGGATGGCGTTGCTGGCGCGCAAGCGGCCGCTCTGGGCCGCGCTTCCCGTGGCCATCGCCATCTTCGCCAACCCGATGGCCTTCGTCGTGTGCCTGCCTTTCATGCTGACCGACGTCGTCGCGCGGCCGGCGCTGCGCCGCCGCTATCTGTGGTTCGCAGGCGCGGTCACGCCGTTCATCGCCCTGCGAGTCGCGCTCGGAGTCGCCTTCAGCGAGCCGGGCGGCTATCTCAACGAGACGTCACAGCTGTTGCTCTATCTGGGTTTCGCGCTCGCCGGGCTCGCGCTGTCCGGCGTCAACGCCTCTCACCCCCGGCGGCCGTTCGTGATCCTGTTCGTGACGTATGCCGCCTTCTGCGTGCTCTCGTTTGTGACGCCGGGCAGCCCCTTGGGCAACAACATCGGGCGGTTCTTCTTCGTCTTCGGCCTGCCGCTTCTGATGCTCCTGCGCCACTCGCGGCTGCAGCGGCCGTTCCCGTACGGCGACCTCGCCGTCATACCGATCGTGCTGTTCGGTCTTCTGCAGATCAGCGCTCCGTACAGTCACTTCACGCGCACCGACGAGTGGCCGCAGACGCGCGCGAGCTTCTTCGCTCCGGCCCTGGCCGCAGCGGCGCGGTACTACGACCCGGACTATCGCATCCATGTCGTGGCGCTGCGTCGCCACTGGGAGGCGGCCTATTTCCCGGAGGCCGGCTACCCGATCACGCGCGGCTGGTACCGCCAGGCGGATGCGATCCACAACGGCCTCTTCTACACGCCGTACGATGCGGCGACCTACACAGCCTGGCTGCGCCGCATGGGCGTGCAGTACATCTTTCTGCCCGAGGCGCCGCTCGATGCGTGGAGCCAGCGCGAGGTGAAGATCCTCAAGACGTCCCCTGAGTTCGAGGTCGTGGATCGCAGCGGCGCCTGGACGGTGTTCCGGCTGCGCGACGCCGAGCCGCTGGCCGTGGGGCTGAACGAGGGTACGGCCCATATCACGCGCATGGGGCGCCAGGGCTTCTCGGTGACCGTCGACCTGCCCGGCACGTATCTGCTCAAGGTCACGTGGTCGCCGTATTGGTCGCTGGTGGAGGGCCCCGGCGTGCTCCGCCGCTCTCCCGACCGCTTCCTTCTGCTCGATGCACGCACGGCGGGCACGTATACGTTGCGCTTTGAGGTCACGCCGGGCAAGGTGGTCTCGGAGGTGGGCGCCCGGCTCGGTCTCTGACGGCTTCCGAAGGACCGCGCCCCGTGCTCTGTACGCGCCGGTCTCTCTACGCCTCTGACCTGCACGAGAGCGGCGAGGCCGAAGCCTGTGGCGTAGCCAGAAGCCAGCTGCCGGGGTCACCGAAGTCGCCGCCGACGTCGTGGGCCTGGACGGCGCCACCTTCGCGAAGGCCTGGCGGACGTGCTCCCCAACGCTCTCCCCGGACGCGCGGAAAAGCTTGCGGCTCTACTCGCCGTCGGCGGGCGCCGCCGTCTGCTTGCCCTCGAGAAGGTCGACGAAGCTCTGTGATCGCCGCCCGATGACGGTCGACGGGTCGAGTTCCGCGGCCGCGACCCATTCCGCCTTGGCCTCATCGATCTGGTCGGAGGAGAAGTAGACGATGGCCATCGAGTAGTGGGCCTCCTGATTCTTCGGGCTGTCGGCGATGACGGCCTGGATGGCCTTCGCGGCACGCTCCGAATCGCCGTCGGCGTGCCAGACCATGGCGAGGCGCACGGTCGCCGTGGGGTTGCCGGGGTCGAGCTGGAGTGCGGCGCGAAACGTGCGCGCCGCCTGCTGGAAGCGCTGCCCGAGAAAATAGGCGTCGCCGAGCTCAAGGAGCGTACCGACGTCGTTCGGCTGGTCGGCGCTGGCGGTCTGAAGCCGGGCGATCTTGGCCTGGATGGCATCGTCGGCGACGGGTGCGGGTGTGGCGTCGCCGCTCTTGGCGTCGACGGAAGGATGGCCCGGCGGCAACGATTGATCCGCCTCCGGTGGCTTGGCCACCGTTCCTGCGGCGTCGCCGTCTCCGGAGTAGGTACCGACGACGACGATGACCGCGGCGACGAGCACAGCCACGCCGACGCCGGCAAACAGGTAGTGCTTTCTCAAGCTCGTCCTTCCGTTCGTGAGCAGACCGGAGTCTTGCGAGGATAGCACCCGACTCCTCGGCTGGCGAACGCGTTCTGCCCGCTGATGGGTCGGATGAAGCGCTCTCCTAATCCAGCTTAACGGGCGCTTAACAAGAGCGCCGCGGGAAGCGCTTCGCCGCCCGCCGCCCGCGGCGCCCGGCAGTTGACGCTCAACGGGCGCCGAGATAGAGTAAATACAGACCGTTTATGTCCGGTCTCCTGCCGAAAGAGGGCTTCAATGGGACTTCAGCTCACCCGCGGCGGCGAGTACGCCGTTCGCGCCATGACTCACCTGGCGCGGTTTCCCGAGGGCCACGTGGCGTCGCTTCACGAGATCGGGCAGGCGCAGGACATCCCCGAGAGCTTCCTCGCCAAGATCCTTCAAAGCCTCGTGCGTTCCGGCCTGGCGATCTCGCAGCGGGGCGCGCACGGCGGCTTCGCCCTGGCGCGGCCCGCCACGGACATCACGATGCGCGACGTCATCGAGGCCGTCGACGGCCCTATCTCGCTCAACCAGTGCGTGCTGTGGCCCGAAGAGTGCTCGCGGAGCGGCGAGTGTCAGGTGCACAAGGCTTGGCTGCGCGCCCAGGACCAGTTCATGGACGTGCTCGACTCCGTGACTCTCAGGACGCTGGCGCCGCAGCCTGTGGCCTAGAGTCGGCGCCGGCTGTCACGGGCGCCGCCGCCATCCGGGCCACCGCGCCCGCTTTCTCTCCTCACGTGCTCGTCAGTCTGCGTAGCCCCGTGGATGCGCCTGCATCCACGACCACGCATCGCGTACGGCGTCGTCCAGGCTGCGCCGCGGGCGCCAGCCGAGCTGCGACGCCGCCCGTCGCCCGGTCGCCACGAGCGCCGGCGGGTCCCCGGCGCGCCGGCTCACCACCTCACGGCGCAGCTCCAGGCCGGTGATGCGAGACACGGTGTCGAGCACGCGTCTCACCGAGTCACCCCGGCCGGTACCCAGATTGAAGGCCCCTTGGACCGTGGGCAGCGCCTCCAGGGCGAGGACGTGGGCGTCGGAGAGGTCGGCGACGTGCACGTAGTCGCGCACGCAGGTGCCGTCGGGAGTGGGGTAGTCGTCGCCGAACACGCGCAGCGCGGTTCCACCTCGGGCCGCCGCCAACGCCAGTGGGATGAGGTGCGACTCGGGGTCGTGGTCCTCGCCGCGGGGTCCGTCGGCGCCGCAGGCGTTGAAGTAGCGAAGGGCCGTGAAGGCGAGGTCGCCGGCGTCTCGCGCCTGCTCGAGCAGGCGTTCGCCGGCGAGCTTGCTCGCGCCGTACGGGTTGGTGGGCGCGAGCTCGTCGTCCTCCTCGATAGGCACGCGCCCCGGTTCGCCGTAGACGGCGGCCGTAGAGGAGAACACGAGGCGGCCGACGGCGGCGGCCCTGGCCGCCGCGATCACGGCCGCCGTGCCGTTCACGTTCACGTCGTGGTAACGCTCGGGCTGCTCGACCGACTCGCCCACCTCGGCCAGCGCGGCCATGTGGACGATGGCGTCGCAGCTCGCGTCGAGGAGCGCCGCCTGCACGCGGGCCGGATCGCGGATGTCGCCCTTCACGAAGTTCGCCGCGGCCGGCACGGCCGCACGGTGGCCCCGAGAGAGGTCGTCGAACACGGTCACCGCGTGGCCGCGCGCCAGAAGGCGCGCGGCGATCACGCTGCCGATGTAGCCGGCGCCGCCGGTGACCAGGACGTGCATGCGGCGATGCTAGCAGATGGCACGAGCAGGTCGCAGCGCCGCGCGTCGCGGCCGGCGTCGCGGAGCCGCCCGGCGCGAAGACAGGGGGCGGCGCGCCTTGCGCCGCGCCGCCCCCGCCGTTCGCCGCGACGATCAGCGGGTCACTTCTTGTTGTCCACCCAGATCGTCATGCCATCGGCGTTCATGCTCCTGACCTGGATACGCACGCCTAGGTTCTGCGGGATCTTGGTACCCGCCTCGGGCGACTCGGGGAACCAGTAGGTCCACGCGTCGTTGAACCAGGGCTGCGCCGTCTTGCCGGGGGCGACGCTCTCGCCCACGCCCACGCCCACGTCGAAGTCCTGGAACCAGATGCTCTGCGACGGCGTGCGCTTGACGCTGAAAGCCGCGTCGCGCACCTGGATGCGCGGCCGCCAGTAGCCGACGGTCTCGCCATAGGCGACCCCGTCGGGGAGCGGCCGCGCGTCGACCACGTTCCAGGCGCCGTTGCCACCACCGCGGGCCCCGACGTCGTTGTCTTGCCAGAACGTGTCGCGGTAAATGAGGTGCAGACCCTGGTTGTAGCTGTACCAGTCTTCCCACGTCGCGTACAGACCGTTCGCCTCATTGCAGTTCTTCAGGGCGGCGTCCGAGCCGTCGTGGGTGCGGTACTCGGCGATGTAGTAGTTGTCGCTCATCGTCGTCGTCCGACCGTCGACGCGCAGCCAGGCGTCGGTCGTGAAGTCGGCCGCCACTATGGATATACCGCCCACCTGGACGTCCGTGACCTCCCAGCCTCCGAGGGCGACGCCGACGTCGGTAACGTAGCGGAACTGGAGCAGCACGCTCTTGCCGGCGTACGCCGACAGGTCGTAGCTCACGGTGTCCTGCCAGTGCCCCGTATCGGTGCCGCTCAGGCCGTAGTTGCCCGTGCCGTCGTCCACGGTCGCGGCGCTCTGGACCGTCGTCCACGTGGTGCCGTTGTCTTCGGACACCCATACGTAGCCGTAGTCGTAGCCCTCCTCGATGTCGTACCAGGTGCGCAGGGTCAGGACCGCCTGGTCTCCGCTCGGTACGGCGACGGCGGTCTTCGTCGTGAGACGATTGTCCAGATTGTCGCCCCTGTTGGAGTACCACTCCAGAGCTCCATCCTTACCGCTGAGCTCGACAATGTGCTTGCGCTTGGGCAGCGGGATGATGACGCCCGTGGAGTCGGCGGCGCCGATGGCGGCGGGCTGAAGCTTCACGGTGGCGGTGGTGCCCCGTCTGACGGTCTTGGGCGTGACGAAGCCGAGCGCGTACTTGTCCCACACGTTCATGGGACCGGGATCGCTGACGAGGCCCCACTGGCGGCCGAGGTTCTCGCCGTCACACATCAGAGTCCAGAAGCTCGCACTGGTGTCGCCGGTGGCGCTCGAGTAGTCGTACTCGTCGGGCAGGCCGAGGTCGTGGGCGAACTCGTGATCGAACACGCCCGGGGCGCCGTCCTCGGGATTGATCGTGTACGGATAGACCCAGATGCCGGTCTGCTGGGGCCCTTGGCCCGCAGTGCCCGGCACCATGTATCCCGGTCCGTCGCCGGGACCGCCGCTGGCGTTCTGAAGAATCCCCCACGAGTGCGACCAGATGGCGTCCGGGCCCTGCGCGCCGCCGCCGTCGGCCTCGTCGCTGCCAGCGTGAATGAGGATCAGATGGTCCACGTAGCCGTCAGCCTGATGGAAGTTGTCGCCGGTGATACCGTACGGGTTCTCGTTGTCGTACTCGGACCAGGGGAAGTCCGGGTGTTCTGCGGCGAACCCGGCGACGGCGTCGCGGGCGACGCGCCACACGGGGCCGGTGAGGTCGTCGCGGGCGTTCCACGGATCGCTGTCGGCGCCGTACCACGACTCGGGCATGTCGAGCTTGACCCAGTTGCCGATGTCACCGGACACGGTGAAGGTGCTGTGCGACTGCTCGAGGTAGTAGTTGCGCATCGTGGCGTCGCTGCTGCCGCGGATGTTCCCGGCGGCATCGTAGATCGAGTGGGAGTTGCCGAACAGCAGTTGCTGGTAGTGCATCCGCGAGAAGTCCCCCGGCCAGAAGGTCTTGTTGTCGTCGGGGGCCGGCGCCGGGATCGCGCCGTGCCCGGGGCCCGGGAGCATCGGGCCCGTGGGGGCTGGCGATCCTGCGGGCCACGCACCGTCACCGAACTCGACGAGCAAAACCAGTGCCTTGGTGGTGTAGGTCGCGGTGGCGCTGGGGTCCGCCGCCCGGCGGGCAAGGTAGCGCGCGAGAGGCGACTTCTTGCCCTTGATCGAGCGCTGCACGAGCGGCGACTTGAGCTCGTACCTGGGCCCGCCACCGACCATGGAGTGCACGGCGGCGAGAGCCATCTCCGGCGTGGCGTAGGACGGGATGAGGCCCAGTTCGGCGAAGTGCCTGGCCAGGGCCACCTCGTTGGGCGGCGCTGCGCCGGCCGGCGCTGCCACCAGGATCACGAGCAGCGCTCCCAGCGCCGCAGCGAACAGCAGTCTCCGCACGATTGCCCCCTTCGTTGCCGGTGTGTGCGTGGGCGCGCCGCGCGAGGAGGGACGATGTATCGTCCCCGGCGCGGCGCTTCTGGTGGCGCGGAGTCTACTCCCAGAGGCGCTCGGCGGCGAGGCCTACCTGCCGCCGTCCCGCGCCGGTCGTCAGGTGCAGGCGCGGGGAGCCGGAACGAAGAAGGGCGGGGCGCTCACTTCGCGCCCCGCCCTTCTCATCGTCGTTCCGTGCGGCGCGACCGCGCCGCGGCTGCTCAGCCTCAGCCAAAGGGGCTGCCGCCCGAGGGCGCGCAGCCCGCGCCGGCGCCGCCGAGGCTGCGCAGGAAGCTCGAGAACTTCTGGCGCACGTCCTCGGAGCCGCACGCGGGACACACGCGGTCTTCTTCCTTGAGGAAGCCTTGACGGAACACCTCGAACTCCTCGTCGCACTTCTCGCAGACCAGATCGTAGGAAGCCATGGCACTCCAGGTCGGATGGTGTGTTGATACCCTAGGGGGTACTATACCGTGGGCGTGCCGGAGCGCAAACACTGGCCCAGCGGGTAAGCTCTGCCGAGAAGCGCACCGGAATGATCACCTATGATTCATTGTCGCACGGAGAAGGGAAACCGATGCACACGAAAAGGGTCTGGCTCCTGCTCATGCTCCTCGTCGCCGCCGGGGCGGCGACGGCCCTCGGCGCCTGCGGCGGCTCGGACTCCTCGTCCTCGCCGGCATCGTCGGCCGACGTGGAGTTCGTGTCGCCGGGCGATTTCAGCGTCGCCGACTATGCGGGCAAGCCGCTGGTCGTCAACTACTTCGGCTCGTGGTGCGGGCCGTGCAATGCCGAAGCGCCCGACCTCTCCACGTTCGCAGAGGCGCAGAGCGGTACGGCCGCTTTCGCGGGGGTCGCGGTCAACGACAATGAGAGCGACGTCGTCGACTTCATGTCCAAGTACGGTCTCTCCTATCCGGTCGTGCTCGACGACAACAGCCTGAGCGCCGCGAACGGGATCAACGGAGTCCCCACGACGATCTTCTACGACGCCAGCGGCCAGGAGGTGGACCGCATCGTCGGCGCGGCGAGCCTCGACCAGTTCTCCACGAGCCTCGCCAAGACCCAGTGAGTCCTGCTCAGATCGGCGCGCTCCCCAAGGGCAGCTGTGAGCCGCCGGCGGCCGTGATGCTCCGTTGATCGCCGCCGAGATCACGACGCTCAGCCTGTCGGGCATAGGCCTGGCGTTTCTCGCCGGCCTGCTTTCGTTCGTCTCGCCCTGCGTGTTACCGCTGCTGCCCGTGTATCTCTCGTTCATCTCCGGGGTCGGGGTGGAGAGCCTCGGCAGCGAGCGCCGGCGGCTACTCTGGACCTCGCTGCTGTTTGTCGCCGGGTTCACGCTGGTGTTCGTGGCGATGGGCGCCGGCGCCGGCGGCGTGGGCCGGCTGCTCATCCGCTACCGCCATGAACTGACCATCGCCGCCGGCGCGTTCATCGCCGTCAGCGGCCTGGTGGTGGCCGGCGTCATCCATCTGCCCAAACCGGTCCTGCGGGTGACGCCCCGGCACGCGGGCGCGGGCGGCGCCTTTCTCACCGGAGTCGCCCTCGCCATCGGCTGGACGCCGTGCGTCGGCTACGTCCTCGGCGCCATCCTGAGCATGGCCGCCTCGAGCCAGAGCGCCGTGTCCGGCTCCTTGCTTCTGCTCGTCTACTCGGCCGGCCTGGGCGTTCCCTTCGTCCTCGCCGCCCTGGCCTTCGACTGGATGAACACGCGTCTCGGCGTGGTCAAACGACACTACCGGGCCATCCAGATCGGGGCGGGAGTGCTGCTCGTGGTCTTTGGGGTGCTCATGATGCTCGGTATGCTCGAGCAGATGGGCCGCTGGCTGCCGGCGTTCAGCCCGGGCGGGCTCTGAGGCGGTATCCTTGGCGCCATGAGCGCCCGCCACCGCATCCCCGACGTCACGCCGCAGGGGCGCGCCGCCGGCGAAGCGCTGCGGCGCGCGGCCTCAGGCTCCGTCTCCACGTCGCCGTTGACGCGCTGGCTGTACGCGACCGACGCCTCGATCTACCGCGTCGTGCCCGATGTGGTACTCGTTGCGGAGGAGGTCGCCGATCTGCACGCCGCCGCCGAGGTCGCCGCCGAGTTCGGCGTGCCGCTGGTGGCCCGCGGCGCCGCCACCAGCCTCGCGGGCCAGGCCATCGGCCCCGGCATCGCCGTCGACTGCTTCAAGCTCGATCGCATCCTGGCCATCGACCCCGAGAAGCGCACCGCCCGTGTCGAACCGGGCGTGATCCAGGCGTCGCTGAACCGTGCCGCCGCCAACTTTGGTCTCGAGTTCGGGCCCGACACCTCCACGGTGGACCAGGCCACGATCGGCGGCATGCTGGGCAACAACTCCTCAGGGTCGCGCTCCATCGTCTACGGGGAGACGAAAGACAAGGTCCTGCGCGTCCACGCCGTCCTCGTGGGCGGCGGGCCGCTGATCTTCGGGCGCTGCCGCGGCGCCGATCTCGGGAGCGGGCTGACAGGGGCGGGGTCGGCTGGGCCGGCGGCGAACCTCGCGGAGATCCGCGAGCGCTATCGTCGGCCGATCACCGAGGATCCCCCGCGTACTCGGCGCTGCACCTCCGGCTACAACCTGCGGGAGCTGCTCGAGCCGGCGCCGAACCTCGCGAAGCTGCTGGCCGGGTCCGAGGGAACGCTGGCCCTGTTCACCGAGCTCGAGGTGGCTCTCGACCCCCTCCCCGCGGCGCGCGCCGGCGCGGCGCTGGCCTTCGCCACCCTGCGCGAGGCCCTGGAGGCCAACGTCGCGATCCTCGACACAGGCCCGTCCGCGGTCGAGCTTCTCGACCTCCAGCCGTTGCGGGCGGCGCCGAACCTCGCGACGTTCACCCGCATGGCGCCGCTGCTTGCCGGCGAGGAGCGGGCGCTGCTCACCGTGGAGTACCAGGGCAGCGCCGACGAAGCGCGCGCCGGGCTCGACAGGCTGCGCGCGCTCTCCGGCGGCCTCGCCGTGAGCCGGCTGGAGTGGCTGGAGGATAAGGCAGCGCTCGCCGAGGCCGCCGCTTTGCGCCGCGCCGTCCTGCCGCTGCTCATGGGAGCCCCCGGCGCCGAGCGACCGGTCGCCTTCGTCGAAGACACGGCGGTGGCCGCGCGGCGACTCCCCGCCTTCGTGGACGAGTTCGAGCGTCTCGTGGCGGCCGCAGGCGCGCGCGCCTCGTTCACGGGGCACGCCTCCGCCGGGTGCATGCACGTACGGCCGCTGCTCGACCTCAAGTCGGCGGCCGGCGTGCGCCGCATGGAGACGCTGGCCGCGGCCGTCGGGCTCCTGGTCGCCGAGTATCACGGCGCGATCTCGGGGGAGCACGGCGTCGGGCGTTCGCGAAGCTGGGCGCTGCCCGGCCTGCTCGGCCCGGACCTCTATGCGGCCATGGTCGCGCTCAAGGGCGCCTTCGACCCTCGGCGTCTTCTGGGGCCGGGCACCATCGTCGACGGCCCCGCCGTGGCCGAGTCTCTGCGCTACGGCGCCGATTACCGCGGCGACGGCGCCTGGGCGCCGCGGCTCTCGTATGCGGCCGAGGGCGGCTTCGACCTGGCCGTGGAGAGATGCTTCGGCGCGGGGCTCTGCAAGAAGCTCACGGGGACCATGTGCCCGCCGGCCGCGGTCAGTCGCAACGAGGCGTACACCACGCGCGCCAGAGCCAACGCCCTGCAGGGCGTCCTCTGCGGCGCCGTCCCGCTGGCGGCCATCGGCGCCGACGAGTTCCGCCGGGTGCTCGGCACCTGCGTGTCCTGCAAGGCCTGCAAGACGGAGTGCCCGGCCGGCGTCGACATGGCCGCTCTCAAGACGGAGTGGCTTGCCGAGCTCCGCGCCAGAGAGGGCCTGCCGGCCCTGGCGCGCGGCATCGGCGAGTTCCGCCGCCTTGCGGCTCTGGCCTCGTCGGCGGCGCCGCTCGTGAACGCCGCCGCGAGGACTCGCGCCGTGCGCCTGATCAGCGATCGCGCCGGCGTCGCTCACCAGCGGCCCTTGCCGTCGTTCGCACGGCGGCCGCTCACAAGGCGGCTGGCAGGGGCGCCGACACGCGCCGGCGCGGCGCTGTTCGTCGACTGCTTCGTGCAGTACCAGGAGCCTCAGGTCGGCGAGGCGCTGGCGAGCCTCCTGCGGGCCGCCGGCGTCGAGTTCTCTCTCGTGGACGCCGGCTGCTGTGGACGCACTGCACTCTCCACCGGGCAGATCGACAAGGCGCGCGCGGCAGCCGCAACGGCGCTGGCTGCGCTGCACGAACGCGCCGTGCGCGGCTGCGATCTGCTGTTCATCGAGCCCAGCTGCCTGTCGATGGTGTGCGACGACTGGCGGCGCCTGCTTCCGCACGATCCGCGCGTCGCCGCGGTGGCCGCGGCCGCCCGCCCCGCGCTGGGTCTGGTCGCCGACCTCGCCGAGACGGGCCGCCTGCACTTCCATGCCGGCGGCCGCGCTCTGCTCCACAGCCACTGCCACGAGAAGGCGCTGTCGTTCGCGGCGGCCACCGGGCGCGCTCTCGCGGCTGTGCCGGACCTCGAGGTCGAAGTGCTCGACGCCGGCTGCTGCGGCATGTCGGGCGTGTTCGGCTACGAGGCCGAGCACTACGACTTGAGCGTCGCGATGGCGGAACGCGTGCTGCTGCCGGCGGTGCGCGCCGAGGGGCCGGAGGCGGCCGTGCTGGCGACCGGCACGTCGTGCCGGTCGCAGATCCACGACCTCGCCGGCCGCCGCGCCGTGCATCCGCTCGAGTTTCTCGCGGCGCGCCTCGAACGCTGAGCGTCCGTCTGCTCTCCCCACCACTGTCGCCGCGCGTGTACCATGGGCGGCGTGAACCTCGTGATCACGATTGCCGGGATCGTCGGGCTGGTCGTGGCGGGCTACGGCTTCGTCACGCTGAGCATCGACGCTTGGCGCAGCCGTCAGTATCTCGACATCGTCCTGGCGGCCTGCGTCGCGCTCGCTATGGTCGTGCTTCTCGTTGCGTACGGAGACCGTCTTCTGCGGTAGCCTGTCTGACGCCGGCGGAGGGCACTCGCCGGTCCTCCGCGCGATGCGCTGCTAAGGTCGGCGCCGGATGTTGCCGATACCCGCAAAGGTCCGCCGCGGGGGGAAATCGTGTCCGCAGCGCGAATCTGGCAACCGCGGAGACGCCGCCGCACGCGGCGCCGGCACGTGCAGGCACCGGAGCGGGGCACAGGGGGCCGGCGAGGACCCGGCACCTTCGCCGGAGCTGGAGAGTGAGCTGATGGCCAAGCGCATCCTGATCGTGGACGACGAGCCCGATATCCGGAGGCTCGTCGCCGAGGCCCTGGAGGTCACAGGCTACGACGTGCGCACGGCCGCGAACGGCGAGGAGGCCATTCGCGAAGGCTCGCTCTACATCCCCGACCTCGTGCTCCTCGACATCATGATGCCCGACATGGACGGGTTCGCCGTGTACGAACGCCTGCGGGCCAGGCCTGTGGATCTCAGGTCGCCGATCATCTTCCTCACGGCGCGGCGCGAGATCAGCGACAAGCTCCTGGGCTTCGAGAAGGGCGCTGCCGACTACATCACCAAGCCGTTTCACATCAAGGAACTGCTGGCGCGCGTCAAGGTGCACCTCGGCGAGCTGGCGCCGCCAAAGGGCGACGTCCCCAACCCCCTCACCGATCGAGAGCTCGAGGTCCTTGGGCTGCTGTCGGTCGGCAAGACCTACAAGCAGGTCGCGCGGGCCCTCGACCTCTCGCAGAGCACGGTGCGGAACCACCTGCACAACGTCTACCACAAGCTCAACGTGGTCGACCGCGCGCAGGCGGTCATCGTCAGCCGCGAGAACGGCTGGATCTAGCTCAGGACGCGGAGAACGGCATGTCGGGCAGCGACCACACGACCTCGCCGTCGCGACGGTCGCCGTGGCGGCGCTCGCTGAACGGTCCGGCGCCGGAGACCCAGCGTGGGTGCCGGCGCTCGCCGGCGCGCCGGTCGACGACGACCCTGACGTCGTCGCGGCCGGCGAACTGCTGCGTGAGGCGCTCGTAGAAGAAGCCTTCGAGCTGGCGCGGGATCACGATCACTCTGGGCTGCACGCTCTGCTTCGACGCGGGCATGCGGTACCTCCTCGACACCCGTACGTTACCACTTCAGGTGCCGTGACATTCGCCGTCGCCGTCGGCATCTCCTTGGATGGGCTCAGACGGGCTGCGTCAGGCGTTACCGACCTGGGCTACGGCCGCGTCCCCGGCGGCTCCCAGCGGCGCCTCTGCTGTGGTGGCGACGCTCTCCTCTTTGATGCTACGGCGGAGCAACAAGGCGCACAGACCGCCGCCGGCGGCGATGATGACGGCGACGATGAACGAAGTGGCCACGGCGTCGGTGAACCAGCCCTGGAACAGGGACGTCATCATCGCCCGGGCCGTGGCCGGCAGGTCGGCCGTGCCCGCCGGCATGCCCATCTGCAGGCCGCCGCCGGCGGCGCCGGCGATGATCCTCTGCTTGACGGCCTCAGGGAGGCCCTGTACGGCCTCGATGCCCGTGGTGACGTTGGCCGTGACCCGGTTCTGCAGCACGGCTCCCAATATGGCGATGCCCATGAGGCTGCCCACCTGGCGCATCGTCGACAGGACGCCGGAGGCGTTGCCAACCCGTTCCTTGGGCGCGGATGCCATCACCGCGGACGTCACCGGCGCGACGGCGAGGCCGATGCCGATGCCCGAAAGCAGGAACGGCACCAGCAGGCTCAGCGACGTGGTGCTCGGTGAGATCTTGTCGACGCCGGGCACGAGGCCGGCCATCCAGCCGAGCCCGAAGGCGAGGATGAACATGCCGGTGGCGACGATCCACTTGCTGCCGACCCGGTCGGACAGCATGCCGGCCACCGGCGCCGCGAAGATGATGACCACCGACAGGGGAGCCATCACGAGGCCGGCCTTGATGGCGCTGAAGCCGAGCACCGACTGCAGGAAGATCGGGATCGTGAAGAAGGCGCCCATCATGGCGGCGCTGAGCAGCAGACCGGTGGCGTTGCCGGCGGCGAAGTTCAGGCTGCGAAAGAGCGAGAAGTCGATGAGCGGCTGGCTTACGCGGTGCTCGCGCCAGTAGAAGACGGCGAAGGCCACGACGGCGCCGGCGAAGAGCCCGAGGATCGTGGCTGAGGTCCAGCCGTACTTCTGCCCCTCGATCAGCGCGAAGGTGAGGCAGAACAGCGACGTGGAGATGAGCCCGACGCCCGGGAGGTCCAGCGTCTGCACGGCGGTCGGGTTCTTGCTCTCCGGCACGAGGCGCAGGGCGAGGACCACGCCGACGACCCCGACGGGGATGTTGACGAGGAAGATCCAGCGCCAGCTGCCGGCCGCGGACGGCCAGGTGACGTACTGGATGATGATGCCGCCAAGCACGGGGCCGAGGCCCGAAGCCAGGCCGGAGACGCCGCCCCACACGCCCATGGCGGCGCCGCGTCTGTCGGCGGCGAAGACGGAGGAGATGATACTCAGGGTCGACGGCATCATGGCCGCGCCGCCGATGCCCTGGACCACGCGGAAGGCGATCAGCAGGTAGATGCTCGGGGCCAGGCCGCAGGCCAGCGACCCCAGGGTGAAGAGCACCATGCCGCCGACGAAGAGCTTGCGGCGTCCCCAGAGGTCGCCGAAACGCCCCATCGGGACGAGGAGGACCGCGAACGCCAGGATGTAGGCGTTCATCACCCACTCGATGTTGCTGAAGGTGGTGTCGAAGGCGGTCTGGATGTGGGGGATGGCGATGTTCACGATCGTGCCGTCGAGCAGGATCATGAAGAGGCCGAGGCAGAGTACCGCGAGGACCACCCACGGGCTGCGGGTGCGCGTCGCGGCGGGTGCCTCGGCCCCGGTGGCGGGTACGCTCATGAGCCGGGCCTTCCTTTCAAGTGGGCGATCACCGTGCGCAGGAACGCGACGAGGGTGTCGGGATCGATGCCGGGGTAGAGGGCAAAGGCCGCCGTGATCTGCGCGCTCCACTCTGCGAACACGTCGGCGGCGAGGGCCTCCGCGCGCGCCGACAAGGTCACGGTCACCACACGCCGGTCCGCAGGGTCGTGGACGCGGCTGACGACGCCCTTGTCGGCGAGGCGCGCCACCAGCTCGCTGGCGGCGGCGCGGCCGATCGCGAGGCCGGCGGCGAGCTCGCCCATCGTGACCTGGCCGCGATGGGCGAGAAACACGACGGCCTTCATCTGCCGTCCTGTGAGACGCGCTGCCGGCGCGCCGCGGCGCGCCCGCGTGTGCGGCGCCGACTCGTACAGAGCCACGACCAGTTCCGGCAGGAGCTGGATGAGATCGGTGGTGGTGGCGTCGTTCTTCTGTCTCGAAGCAGCGGTCATTTCGGTACCCGAATCATAAGGGTACCGAAATGTATTGTCCAGCAGGCGGGCACGGGATCGCCGCGAGCAGCCGCCTCGCTGTCAGGCCCTGAATCGCCGCCGCGGAATTCGAGTACAATTGTGGTCGGCCACGCACGACTGCGGACGTCTTCGCGGCGCGTGGCTGCGCACAGGCCGATCACAGGGAGCTGAGCTTGAACCTCACCATCGACGGGCGGCAGGTCGCCGCCGAACCCGGCACCACCATCCTGCACGCGGCGCGCAGCGCCGGCATCGACATCCCGACCCTCTGCCAGGACGATCGGCTCGAGCCGCTCGCCGCCTGCCGCCTGTGCCTCGTCGAGATCGAGGGCGCGCGGGCGCCGCTCGTCGCTTGCGGCACCGAGGTCGGCGAAGGCATGGTGGTCACCACGTCCACCGAGGAGCTCGACGAGCAGCGCCGCGTCCTTCTCGACCTCCTGCTCAGCGACCACCACAACGACTGCATCGTGTGTGATCTGGGCGGCGGCTGTCGTCTCCAGGAGATGGCCTCCCGCTTCGGCGTCTCCGGCACCACGTACGGCGGCGAGGTCCGTGGCTATGCGCCACGTGAGGACACGCCGTTCATCGCCTACGACCCCGGCAAGTGCATCCTCTGCGGCCGCTGCGTTGGTATCTGCGAGCAGGTGCAGGG
>JAPLCM010000289.1 GCA_026392275.1 Actinomycetota bacterium
CCCCAGCGACGCTCGCGCACCAGCAGATAGAGCGTCCCCAGACCAAGGAATCCGACCAGGGATGCGGCCAGCACGATGTAGACGCGGTAGACCGTGGGATCCCAGCGACCGCTGTACTCGGACCACGTCTCCATGGCCGCCGCGACCGCGTAGAACAGCAGCCCCACCGCCCAGGCAAGCTGATGAGGCTTGCCGCGCGCAAGGTACTGACGCAGCACGAGGCCGAAGAAGACGAAGCCAACTACGGCCGTGGCGGCCGCCCAGGCCCAGTTCGACCAGAACGCCGCTGAGGCGATCATCACCGCCGGACCTCCCGCTCGCCGATGCTGGTCTTTGGGCTCACGCCGCGCCGTGTCGCGCAACGCAGTATGACGTGACGTGACGTGCTCACCCTAGCGCGCTTCGTGGCTCGGCGCGAGGCCTACGCGGCCGTCGGTGACCTCTCTGAGCCGGCCCCTCCCGCGGGGCGCCCGTAAGAGATACCCTTGACCAGTGGCGGACGGCCGGACGGCCGGCGAAGGGAGCTCCACCGATGACGCAGGCACCAGAGGACGGCGAGCGACAGGCGCGGAGCACCGACCCGGGGCGCGACTCGGCGCCGCGACGCACCTATCTGGCCGCCGAACGCACCTACCTCGCCTGGCTACGAACAGGGCTGGCGGCGATCGGCATCGCGCTGGCGGTCGGCCGGCTGATCCCGGCGCTGATCGATGCCTCGCAGGTGGCCTTCGCCGTCCTCGGCATCGGCTACGCGAGCTTGGGCATCTTCCTGATCATCTACGCGGCGGCCAGCGCGCGGCGGATCCACAGGTGGCCGCCTTCACGCTGGTGATGCTGGCCGTCGAGATCTGACGCCTGGCGAGCGCCCGCGGCATCTGCTAGGTTCCCCGGGGCGACGCCCCGTGCCGCAGGCGCCCCGTCTTTCTGCCTCGATCAGAACATGCTGGAGCGAGGAGGGCCATCGATGGCCGCCGAACGCCACGTCGCAGCGGGATCCGCATCAACGCCGCCCGCCCCGGGCAGCCCCTGGGCCGCCGCCCCGAACCATCTGCAGGAGCTCCTCAGCCTGGCGACCGACCTCGCCCGCGACGCGGGCCGGGTGCACGGCGAGGGGCTGCGCAGCGCCCTGCGCCTCGAGACGAAGTCCTCGCCCACCGATCTCGTGAGCCAGGTCGACCGCGAGGCGGAGCGCCTCATCGTTGAACGGCTGCGCGAGCTGCGACCCGACGACGCCATGCTCGGCGAGGAGGGGGCCTCAGGTCAGGGCACGAGCGGGGTGCGCTGGGTCATCGACCCGCTCGACGGGACCACCAATTATGTGTACGGCTACCCGGCTTACGCCGTGTCGATCGCCGTCGAGACCGACGGGCAGCCGCAGATCGGTGTCGTGTTCGACTCGAGCTCAGGACGTATGTACAGGGCGCTCAGCGGCTTCGGAGCCTTCTGCGACGACCAGCCCATCCACGTGCGCGAGCAGCCCGATCTCGCCACGGCCCTGGTAGCCACAGGCTTCCCGTACGAGGCTGCTCAGCGCGAGCGCCAGGGCGCCGTCGTGGCCCAGGTGCTGGGCCGCGTGCGCGACATCCGCCGCGGCGGGACGGCGGCGCTCGACCTCTGCCACGTCGCCGCCGGGCACGTGGACGCGTACTGGGAGCTCGACCTCTCGCCGTGGGACTACGCCGCCGGCGCCGTCATCGCGCGAGAGGCCGGCGCCGACGTGGCGTTTCCCGAGGCGGCCCACGGGCACGGGCCCGCCGTGGTGGCGGCACACCACGCGCTGCTGCCGGCGCTGCTCGGGCTGCTGCAAGACGCGGGGGCGCTCGCGTAGCGGCGCGCGTGGGGGCGCCGGCGACCGCGCAGCGGCCGCGCCGGCGTCACCGCGGCCGCTCGAGCAGCTCCAGCAGCTCGAGCGGCTGGTCGAGCACCGCCCGCGCGCCGTTCTCGACCAGCTCATCCTTCGTCCGGAAGCCCCACGCGGCGCCCACGGCGATCATCCCCGCCGCGGTGGCGGTGAGCATGTCGAGGCCCGAATCGCCGAGGAAGACGATCCGACTCGGGGCGACGCCAAGGCGGTCGGCGATAAGCAGGGCCGCCGCGGGATCGGGCTTCAGAGGCAGCCCCGGCTGCGCGCCCACGACGACGTCGAAGTCGCCGGGCGCGAACAGGCTCGCCACGATCTGCCGCGTCAGCTCGTCTGACTTGTTGGAGAACACGGCCAGCTTGGCGCCGGAGGCGCGCAGGCGGCTCACGAGCTCGGTGACACCTTCATACACCCGGGTCTTGACGAGGCAATGCTCGCCGTAGTCGGCGATCATGGCCTCGTAGCACCGGGCGATCGTCTCGGCGCTGCGCTTCGCGGGGGGGAGCGCCTGGCCGACGAGATTGCGGATCCCCTTGCCGATCAGCAGCTTGTAGGTCGCGTGGCTGTGGCCGGGCGCCCGTGCGCCCCTCTGTCGATGCCTCTGTATACCCCTGCCCGCCGGAACGCGCGGTCTCGCGTCTTCACGTAGGATTTCCCGCACGCATCGCGACGCTACCGCGGACGCGCCGGCGTCGGCACCGAATGGAGGCACCACCATGAGCGCACGCCTGGAAGGCAAGGTCACGATCGTCACGGGGGCGGGATCGGGCATAGGCAAGGCTACAGCGATCCGCTTCGCCGAAGAAGGCGCCCGCGTCACCTGCGTCGACATCGACGGCGAGTCGGTCGCGGCGACGGTGCACGAGATCGGCAGCGCCGCGTTCGCCGTGACCGCCGACATCGCCGACCCCGCGCAGGTCCGCGCCTACACCGACGACACCGTCGTGCGCTGGGGCGGGCTGCACGTGGCGTTCAACAATGCCGGGGTCAACCTTCCGGGCGTGTTTCACGAGGCGTCCGACGAAGTCATCGACCGCACACTGGACGTGAACGTGAAGGGCACCATGTACGGGTGCCGCTACGCGATCCCTCACATGCTTCACGGCGGCGGCGGCTCGCTGATCAACACGACTTCGGTGAACGGCATCGTCGCCGAGCCGTTCCTCGCCGTGTACGCGGCCTCCAAGGGCGCGATCGTCATGCTGTCGAAGGGCATCGCGCTCGACTACGTCAAGCAGGGGATCCGCTGCAACGCCCTCGCCCCGGGGTGGGTCGACACGCCGGTCAACTACGCCCACGCCGAGCTGCTTGGAGGGCTCGAGCACGTGTACGCCACCATCGACTCGTTCCAGCCGATCGGCCGCCCTGGCGACCCCCGGGAGATCGCCCACTGTGCCCTCTTCCTGGCCTCGGACGAGTCGTCCTTCGTCACCGGCAGCGTGCTGGTGGCCGACGGTGCGATGACGGCACAGTAGACCACAGCGGCCACCGGGGCCGGCCCGGCGTCCATCGCCCCGCCGGCCCCCACAGTCGCCTGCTCAGCCCAGCGCCAACAGCGTGAACACCAGGACGAAGATGGCCACCGTCTCGACGATGCCGATGACGGCCAGGTAGTTGCTGAACCCCTGCCCCGTCTCGGCGAGCGCGTCGGCGCAGTGCGCGCCGGCCTTGCCCTGCCCATAGGCGGAAACGCCGATGGCGAGACCGGCGGCGATGCCGACGCCCAGCAGCGCCCACGGGTCGTAGCCGGCGTCGGCCTTGGCCGTCATGGTGATCATCAGGATCATGCCGTAGATGGTCTGCGAGAGCGGCGCCCCGACGAACGTGATCATCGTGAAGGGCGCGGGCTTGCCCTGCAACATGAGCTTCTTCCAGGCGCCGACGGCGCCGGCGCCGCCGAGGTACGTACCGATCCCGGATCCGGTCGCCGCCAGCGCCATGGCGGCCACGGCGCCGATGCGCCCCATCTCGGCTGCAGCTTCAGGACTCATCGACATCCCTTTCTCTGGTTGGTCCACCTTCGCGTCATCAGGCCGCCTCACGGCCCCTGGCGAACGGCGTGTAGAGGTTGTGACCCTGCCACGCCAGACCCTTGTGGGTCGAGAACTCGAGCGTGTTGAGGCGCACGGCGTGGACGAGTACGCCGAGACCCGCGAGCACGATGTTGAGGGCATTCGCGAACAGCAGTAGCAGGCTGGCGGCGACTGCCGTGAGCACATTGTCGAAGCCGATGGACGCCGCCATATCGTTGAAGGCCGCGAGCACGGCGACAGACGCATATCCGACGGCGAAGAGGCGGATGTACGAGAGGATGTCGACGAAGTTGCCGATCATCGTCAGGGGCAGAAGCGCGTGATCGATCCATTCCGACTTGAGCTCTTTGGGCGTCTTCATGAACACAGCCACGAGCACGATGCCGGCGAGGAGCAGATAGATGAGATAGCCGGGCATCGCCCGGCCGAGGACGGCCTGGCGGGCGAGGAAGAACATCGACCAGACGACCACCAGCCAGCCCACCTGGGCGGGCATCTTGCTCCATGCTCTCTCTCTCCCGAGAGTCACGGCGTTCCACACATGGGCAAACGACAGGTGCACGGCGCCGAT
>JAPLCM010000175.1 GCA_026392275.1 Actinomycetota bacterium
AGACTGGCTCCTCGGGTAGGACTCGAACCTACAACCCTTCGGTTAACAGCCGAATGCTCTACCGATTGAGCTACCGAGGACCGCTCTGGAGGCAAGAGTATAGGCCAGGCCAGGCCCCCGGACAAACACGCCGTGCCTGCCGTGAGGCCGCTGTTGGCGAGAAGCGCCCGGTCGGCTAGTGTGCGTCACACGACTCACCCGGGCTCGGCATCGGCCGCTGCCCTCGACGTCAAGGAGGCGCCCTTATGGTCGTTCTGCCAGACTCCCCGCTCTCGCTGTGGCTCGACCAAGGCGACCCCGTTGAGCCGGAAGCCTCCTTGAGCGGCGACCTGGACGTCGACGTCGCGGTCATCGGTGGCGGCCTCACCGGTTTCGCCAGCGCCTGTGAGCTGCGCCGCGCGGAGCCCTCGGCGAGCGTCGCCGTGCTCGAAGCCAGGACCGCCGCCTACGGGGCCAGCGGCCGCAACGGCTCCTTTGCGATGACGGTCGTCGGCCTCGGGATCGGCACGACCGCACTCGTGCGCGGCAAGAAGTTCCTCACCCGCGCGCACGCCTACATGGAGCGCTGCGTCGACGAGCTCGAGCGCTTCATCGACGACGAGCAACTCGACTGCGACAAGATCCGCCCGGGGTTCCTGCGCGTGGCGACCACGCCGGGCTACGCGAAGCGCCTGCAGAGCCAGGTCGAGCTCATGCAGTCGTTGGGCTTCGACGGCATCACCTGGATCGACGCCGACGAGACGAAGGCCATGGTCTCGTCGCCGCGCTACCTCGGCGCCCTTTGGGAGCCGCGCCTGCTGCTGATCGACCCCGCCAAGCTTGTGCGCGAGGAGAAGCGCCTGGCCCTGCGGCTCGGCGCCCGCGTCTTCGAGAACACGCCGGTGCTGGCGGTGGCCTCCTCAGCGGCGTACGGTGACCCCGCGGAGGGCTTCCGGCTTCTGACGCCCGGAGGCTCGGTGACCGCTGGGCGACTCGTGTTCGCCACGAACGCCTACTCGCACCTGTTCCCCGACCTGGCGCGCAAACAGGTGCCCGCCTTCACGTACATGATCGCCACCGAGCCGCTGAGCGACGAGCAGCTGGCGGCGATCGGGTGGCAGGGCGAGCAGGGGCTCGAGGACGCGCGCAACCTCATCCACTACTACCGGCTCACGCCGGACCGCCGCCTCGTGATGGGTGGCGGGCCGGTGGGCCTCAAGGCCGGCAACGACCTGGACCGCGACAGCGACGAAGCCGCCTGGCGGCACCTCGAGGAGCACATCCAGTGGCTGTGGCCGCACCTCGGCGGCCTGCGCGTCACCCACAGGTGGGGCGGCCCCTTCTCAGTGACGATGGACCTCACGCCGGTCCTTGGGTACGTCGGCGAAGGCCGGCGTGCCGTCTACAGCCTGGGCTGCATCGGCCACGGCGTGGCCATGAGCTACCTCAACGCAAGGGTGCTCGCGGATCTGCTGCTGCGGCCCGACAGGCCGCCGCAGCACGAGTGCCCGTTCGTCAACCGGCGAGTGCTGCCGTGGCCGCGTGAACCGTTCGCCACAGTGGTCAAGCATGCGCTGCGCGACTACTTGCGCGCCGAGGACGCGTTCTACGAACGGGGGTCGGCGCGCCTCTGAGCGGCGCCGCTCGTGGGGCGGCTCAATCGAGGAAGTCGCGCAGCCGCTGCGAGTCGCGATACGCCCTGAGCTTGGCCAGCGTCTTGGCCTCGATCTGGCGGATGCGCTCGCGCGTGACGCCGAACTTCTGCCCGACTTCTTCGAGAGTGCGGGGGTGCTCGCCCTTGAGGCCGAAACGCAGCTCGATGACCTTGCGCTCGCGGTGCGTGAGGGTGTCGAGGACGAAGTTGAGCTCTTCCTTCTGCATGATCTCGCTGACGGCCTCGACGGGGATCGCGGCCTCCTGGTCCTCGATGAAGTCGCCGAGCTGCGAATCCTCTTCTTCGCCGATGGGCGTCTCGAGACTCACCGGCTCCTGGCTGATCTTGAGGATCTCGCGGACCTTCTGCGGCGTGGTGCCCATCTCGTGGGCGATCTCCTCGGGCGTCGGCTCGCGGCCGATATCCTGCAGCAACTGGCGCTGCACCCGGATGAGCTTGTTGATGGTCTCGACCATGTGCACCGGGATGCGGATCGTGCGCGCCTGATCGGCGATAGCGCGCGTGATGGCCTGCCTGATCCACCAGGTGGCGTAGGTGCTGAACTTGTAGCCCTTGCGGTAGTCGAACTTCTCGACGGCGCGGATGAGGCCGAGGTTGCCTTCCTGGATGAGGTCCAGGAACAGCATGCCGCGGCCCACATAGCGCTTGGCGATGGACACGACGAGGCGCAGGTTGGCCTCGATGAGCTTGCGCTTGGCGTCCATGTCGCGGCGTTCGATGCGCTTGGCCAGCGACACCTCTTCTTCGGCGGTGAGGAGCGGCACCTTGCCGATCTCCTTGAGGTACATGCGCACCGGGTCGTTGGTGGGCGTCTTCACGGAGAGATCGAGCTTGGGGATGATCTCGTCGTCGGGCTTGGCATCGGCGGCGGCGCCGGCCGCCACGCCTTCGCCCTCGAGGATGTCGATACCGTTGTCGGCGAAGATGTTGTAGATGTTGTCGATCTGGTCGAGCGTGAGCTCGACGTCCTGCAGCGCATCGGCGATGTGCTCGCTCGCCAGGTAGCCCTGCTGGAGACCCTCATCGACGAGCAGCCTCACCTCGTCGATGGCCATCTCGGCGGGCTCGCTCGGTTTGCTGCGGTCTTCTGCGAAATCGGTCAAGTGCGTCGTCCCCTAGCCTTGGTCGGGCTCCTCGTCCACCGGGATCGTGCGGATCGCCTCGCGCAGCGCGCGGCGCACCGCCTGCAGCCGTATCAGTTCGGCACCGTGCTTCCCGCTTTCGTCGGTCTTGGCCATGACCTTGAGCCTCGCGATGCTGCGGCTCACGTGAGCCTCCTGCAAGCGCAAGAAGAGCTCGTCGACGACGGCCGCCGTGAACCTTTCGCGGCCGGCCCTGACGACGACCTCCGCAAGAGCCTCGTCGTCGTCGTCCTCGCCCGCGGCTTGCGCCTCGGTCTGCAGGGTATCCCCCGCCGCCGCGCGCGCCAATCGCGCCTTCACGGCGCGTAACGCGGCGCGCGTCTCGGCGGTGGCGAAGTAGCTCTCGTCGAGGCCGGCCAGCGCTTCATGACCCTTCTGGGGCTGCGCCAGGCAGCCGGCGAGAAAGCGCACTTCGAGCTCGTGGGCGCCGCCGACGGCGGCCGCGGTGCCGCCGCTTCGCGGCGCCGCGCGGCCCTCTTCGGCGGCGTCTCCGCCTTCTGGCAAGCGTCCGCTCCCCGCGAGCAGGTAACGCACGCTCTCGGCCGAGAGCTGCAGCCTGTCTGCGACGTGCCGCAGCTCCTCGTCGCGTTCCATCGGCGTCGCAGCCTCAGAAAGGACCCCTTTGAGTTGCGCAAACGCGCGTGCCCTGCCGTCGGGCTTGTCGAGGTCGTGAGTCGCGAGCGCCACGCGGACGTGGAATTGTAACAACGTCTGCGCGTCGGCGGCAAGCGCGCGAAAACCTTCGCCGCCGGCTCCTGACAGCATGTAGTCTGCCGGGTCGAGGCCGCTCGGGATGCGCACCACATGCAGGCTCAGCCCGATCTTGCGGCCCAGGGTGAGAGCGCGGCTCATGGCACCCAGGCCGGCGGCGTCGGCGTCGAAGCACAGGTAGAGATTTCGGGTGATGCGCGCGAGTCGGTTGAGCTGCTGTTCGGTGAGCGCCGTGCCCATGCTGGCGACCACGTTGGGCACCCCGGCCTGCACCAGCGCAAGGACGTCGGTGTACCCCTCCACGACGTAGACGCGGTCCTCGCGCCCCGCCGACGCCTTGGCGGCGTGCAGACCGAACACCGCCTCGCTCTTGTGGTACAAGGGCGTCTCCGGCGAGTTGAGGTACTTGGGTTTTTCGTCGCCCATAGTACGGGCGCCGAAGCCCAGCGTGCGGCCACGGTCGTCGGCGAGCGGGAACATGATGCGCCCGCGAAAGCGGTCGTAGGGGCGCGCGCTCTTGCCCGGCACGACCAGGCCGGCGTCGAGCAGGTCCTGATCGCTGAACTTCTTGGCGCGCGCCGCCTCGCGGAGCTTGTCGTAGCCGGCGAGGCTGAAGCCCACACGAAACTGGCGGCAGACGTCGTCGCCGAGACCGCGCTGCGTGAGGTACTCGCGGGCCGGCGCCGCGGCGCCCGCGTCGCGCAGCACGCGCTCGTAGTAGGCGGTCGCCTGTTCGAGAAGGGCGCGCAGGCGCTCGCGGCGGTGACGCTCTGCATCGCCGCGAGCAGTCGACTCCTCGTACTCGAGCGCGATACCGTATCTGTCGGCGAGATGCTCGACGGCGGCGGCGAAATCGAGGTTCTCCTTGGCCTGCACGAAGCCGAAGAGGTTGCCGCCGGCGCCGCAGCCGAAGCAGTAGTACAGCTTCTCCGTAGGGTTGACCGAAAACGACGGCGTGCGCTCCTCGTGAAACGGGCAGCGGCCGTTGTAGTTGGCGCCGGCCTTGCGCAGCTCGGTGTACTGGCCGACGATCTCGACCATATCGGCGGCGGCCTGGACCTGGTCGATGCTGGCGCGGGCGATGAGCGGCACCTCAGGTGCCGCCCTTTTTGCCCGCGCGCCGCGCCTTCTCCTGCCCTTCGAGGTAGCTGAGGCCGGCACCGAGCCGGCGCCGCCGCTTCGTCTCGCGGCGCGGCGCCCTGTCCCAGCTGCGCCAGTTGCGCCCCAGACGGTCGTAGGTCCAGATGAGGAGCACCATGAGCCCCAGCATCCAGGCGAGGTAGAACAAGGCGAACAGCACCCACTGCTCTGGTGAGGTGGTGTCGGGCGGCACGGTGGTGGTGGTGGGCACACCGACGGGTCCGAGCGTGAGCCAGCCGAGGCCGAACACCACGATCGCGGGCGCCGCGGCCAGCGCGACCGCGGTCACCGTGACGAGGCCGGTCAGCAGGCGAGTGGGATTCATCGCCTCAGGAGGCCGGCGTGAGGAAGCGCGCCATGAGCACCTCGTCATGATAGCGCCCGGCGCGGTCGTACTGCGCGCGGCGCAGCCCCTCGCGCACGAACCCGTGCCGTTCGTAGAAGCCGATGGCGCGCCGGTTCTCGGGAAAGACCCCGAGCGTCAGCTTGCTCACGGCGCGAGCGCCGGCCCACGTGGCGGAGGCCTCGAGAAGCGCGCCGCCGACCCCCAGGCCACGCCAGCTCTCGCCCACCGACATGCCGACACAGGCGACGTGCCTCGAGCACGGGTGCGGATCGGGATGCAGGCCGAGGTTGCCGATCAGCTCGCCGTCGAGCTCCGCGGAGAGCAGCAGGCAGCGCGGATCGGCGGCGGCGTCGCTGATGCGTCGCCGCCAGACGCCGGCGTCGAACTGGCCCGGCATCATGAGCAGTGTGACGGTGGGCTCGGCGGCCACGGCGTCGAGCAGACGGGCCAGCGGACGGGCGTCGCGCGCGAGCGCGTCGCGCAGGCGCAGTTCGCGCCCGTCCGCCAGCCTCGAAGCGATCTCGCCGCCCAGCTTGGCCACGCGGCGCCCTCGCCTACTTCTCGAGCGTGAGTTCGCTGCGCTCTTCAATGGCCGCCTGCGCCGCGGCAAGCCGCGCGACCGGGATGCGGAACGGCGAACAGCTCACGTAGTTCATACCGGCGCGGTGGCAGAACTTGATGCTCTCGGGATCGCCGCCGTGCTCGCCGCAGATACCGATCTTGAGGTCGGGGCGGGTGCCGCGGCCGCGCTCGATGCCCAGCTCCACGAGTTCGCCGACGCCCTCCTGGTCGAGCGTCGCGAACGGGTCGGACGGCCAGATCTCCTTCTCCTCGGAGACGTAGAGAGGGAGGAACTTGCCGGCGTCGTCGCGGCTCACGCCGAAGGTCATCTGCGTGAGGTCGTTGGTGCCGAAGCTGAAGAACTCGGCGACTTCGGCGATCTGGCCGGCAGTGAGCGCCGCCCGCGGGATCTCGATCATCGTGCCGACGAGGTAGTCGACGGTGACGCCCTGCTCTGCGAAGACCTCCGCGGCCACGCGACGCACGACCGCCGCCTGGTCCTCGAGCTCCTTCTTGGCGCCGACCAGCGGGATCATGATCTCGGGGTGCACGTCCACGCCGTCCTTCTTGACGATGCAGGCGGCCTCGAGGATGGCGCGCGCCTGCATGGCCGTGATCTCGGGATAGGCGATGCCCAGGCGGCACCCGCGATGCCCCAGCATGGGGTTGGCCTCGTCGAGATCCGCTATCTTGGCCGCGATCTCCTTGAGCGTGAGGCCCATCGCCGCGGCGACCTGCTGCTGCTCGAGCTCGCCGTGCGGCATGAACTCGTTGAGCGGCGGGTCGAGGGCACGCACGGTCACCGGAAGCTCGCCCATCACGCGGAAGATGCCTTCGAAGTCGTCGCGCTGCATCGGCAGCAGCTTGGCGAGCGCCTTCTCGCGCTCGGCGGCGGTGTCTGAGAGGATCATCTCGCGCACCGCCGTGATGCGGTCGCCGCCGAAGAACATGTGCTCGGTGCGGCAGAGGCCGATGCCCTGGGCGCCGAACTTGATGGCATTGGCGCTCTGGTCGGGCTGATCGGCGTTGGCGCGCACCAGCAGCCGCCGCTCCGCGTCGGCCCACTTCATCATGTCGTCGTAGTATTTGAAGGTCTGCGAGTCCTCGGGCCTGAGGGATCCCTCGAGGAGCACCTGCAGCACTTCGCTGGGGCGCGTCTCGAGCTGGCCGACGATGACCTCGCCGCTGAAGCCGTCGAGTGAGAGCCAGTCGCCCTCGTTCACGACCGTTGCGCCCACGGTGATGGTGCGCGCCTTGTAGTCGATGTCGAGCGCCTCGCAGCCTGCCACGCAGACCTTGCCCATCTGGCGGGCGACCAGGGCGGCGTGGCTGGTCATGCCGCCGCGCGCCGTCAGGATGCCTTGCGAGGCGTCCATGCCGCGGATGTCCTCCGGGCTCGTCTCGATGCGCACCAGCAGTACCTTCTCGCCGCGCCCCGCCCAGGCCTCGGCGTCCGGGGCGTTGAAGACGATCTTACCGGTGGCGGCGCCGGGGCCGGCGGCCAGGCCCTTGGCCAGGACCCGGCCTTCCGCGACGGCCTCACGCCGGCTCTCGGGCGAGAAGACTGGCTGCAACAGCTGGTCGAGCTGCTTCGGCTCGACGCGCATGAGCGCCTCCTGCGGCGTGATCATGCCC
>JAPLCM010000124.1 GCA_026392275.1 Actinomycetota bacterium
TGCTGCCCGTATCAGGCACCGTGTTCGAGGAAGACGATCAGGTATACGCCCTCGTCCACCAGACCGCGGTCGAGAAGTTCCAGAGGATGATGGGGTGGAAGTCATGAAGGTCATCGTCGCAGGCGCAGGCACGCTCGGGCGTCGGGTCGCTCGCTACGTCGGCGAGAAGCACGACGTTACCATGGTCGAGAAGAGCGGCGAGCGCTGCGCGTCCGTCACAGACGAGTTCCAGGGCTTCGTCAACGTCCGCGTTCTCCGTGGCGATATCGACGAGCCGGCGATACTTCTCGAAGCGGGAGTGGACCGCGCCGATGTCTTCGTCGCGGCCACCGGGCACGATGAGGACAACCTCGTCGGCTGCCTTTTGGCCAAGCACGAATTCAAGGTGAAGCGAGTCATCGGGGCGGTTCGCAACCCGCGCAACCGCTGGCTCTACAATCGCAGCTGGGGCGTGGACGTGGCCCTGGACTCGGCGCAGATCGTCGCCCGCCTCATCGAAGAAGAGGCGACGCTCACCGACCTCGTACGCCTGCTCGACCTGCGCGCCGGCGAGGTCACGCTCACGGCGATCACCGCGACCGCCGACGGCAGCCTGGCCGGCAAGACGTTTGCGGAGCTCGGCATCCCGGAGGGCTGCTACCCGGTGGCGCTACTGCGCGGCAACGATGTCGTGATGCCCGGTCAAGGCGTGCGCGTCGAGGTCGGCGATGCCCTGCTCGTGCTGGCCGGCCCGGGCGGCTCCTGCAGAATCGACACGATCGGCTGAGGCCTCGCGGCAAATGCGCCCTCGGCGTACGCGTGGTGAGGGCAACACGGCGCAACGCTCACGCAACACGGAGTTCATCGCCGAGGGGCAGACTCTGCACCTATGCCATACGACGGCAACGACGGTCCGCCCCCCCGGCCACACCAACGAGGCCGGCAGAGCGAACCTCATCAGCGCAGACGCCCTGTGCGGACGGCGGCGGAGGCGGTCTCGCCGGTGGCTGACGCCTCCACGAGGAGCCTGCCAGACGCGCTCTCATCCCCCTCGGGCAGGTCGATCAGCGGCAGCCACTGGAGCCAGCTCGGCAGGTACCAGTTCCACTCGCCGAGGAGCACCATGGTGGCGGGCACGATCACCATGCGCACGATCGTTGCGTCCAGGAGGATCGCGATCGAGAGGCCCACGCCGAACTCCTTGATGATGGGATCGCCGTTCAGGACGAAGCTGGCGAAGACCACGATCATGATCGCGGCCGCGGCAGTGATGACCCTCGCGCTCGTGCCGACGCCGGAGCGCACAGCCTCGTGCGACCCCTCCCCGGCCGCGTGCGCCTGGAAGATCTGGCTGATGAGGAACACTTCGTAGTCAGTGGACATCCCGAAGAGCACGGCGAACATCAGCAGCGGCACGTAGCTCGCGATCGGTACCGTCCCGTAAGGATTGGCAAGCCCCACGAGGCTCAGCCCCCAGCCCCACTGGAAGACGGCGGTGAGCACGCCGAACGAGGCGCCCACGGCGAGCAGGTTACAGAGGATCGCCTTGAGGGGCACGAGCAGCGAGCGAAACGCCACCAGAAGGATCAGGAAGCTCAGCGCGAGCACCGTGCCGATGACCAGCGGCAAGCGTGCGGCGATGAGCGCGGCGAGGTCGTCGAACGCCGCTGTGACTCCGCCGACGTAGGCCGTCACCCCATCACCTGTGGTGGCCGCGGGGATGACGGTGTCGCGCAGGCGCCGCACGAGGTCAGCGGTCACGGGATCGGCCGGGCGCGTCGTGGCCGTGACCCCGAACACGGCCGCGCTGCCGGTCTTGTTGACCCGGGGCGGTGCCACGGACGCGACGCCGGACGTGCCCGCCAGCGCGTCCTGCAGCCGCACCACGCGGAGGTCAGTGGCGCGAGGCTCCCCGCCGGCCCTCGTGAGGAGCGTCGTGAGCTCGGCCTTCAGGGCGCGCGCCGTCTTCGCGTCCCGTTCGAGCCGGCGCTTCTCCTTCTTGAGGCGCAGGGCCTGGCGCTTGAGCGCCCGGCCTTGCTTCTTGAGAGCGGCGCCCTGAGCCGCCAGCCGGTCGGCCTGGGCCTGCAGCGAGGCGCCCTGCGCGCTCAGCGCGCCGGCCTGCGCAGCGAGGGCGCGACCGTCGTTCTCGAGCTGCGTCGCCCGCTGACGCAGCGCCGCCGCGTCCTTCTGCAGGGCGGCGACCTGCGTCTGCACCTCCTGTGCCTGCCCGGCCAGGACGACGAGCTCGGCACGGAGTCGAGCGATCTCGGCCGGATCCTGCGAGACGGCGATCTCCTGCTGCACCGTGGCGATCTGCGCAGCCAGCTCCTGGCCCTGCGCGGCCAAGGCCTCGGACTCGGCGATCAGGCGCGCCTTCTCGGCCGTCAGCTGTGACTTGCGGGCGAGCAGCTGCGATTGCTGCTGTTGCAGGGTCGAGGCCTGCGCCTGCAGCGTGCTCTTCTGGGTCTGCAGAGCGGCCGCCTGGGCCTTCAGGCCGGCCTGCTTGGCCTCGAGGGCGGCGCGCCGCTGCTTCAGCGCCGCCGCCTTCTTCTCGAGGCTTCGCTTGCCGGCCTCGAGGCGACGCTTCAGCCGCTGCGCCTCGTCGAGCTTCCTCGTGTAGCCGGCGCTCGGCGTGGCCGCCGGCTTGAACTCGGCGGCCACAAAGAGGCGCCCGTTGGCGCCGGGGCCGAGGCCGGCCGAGATCAGGTCGAAGGCACGCCGCTGAGTCGTCGAGGTGGACGCCACGCCCATGTCCTCCTGCCCGAGTGTCAGGGTCAGCGTCGGCGCCATGAGCGGTACCAGCACAACGAGCGACGCGATGAGGGCCGCCCACGGGTGCCGCGTGACAAGGCCGGCCCAGCGCGCCCATACGTTGTCGCCGGCCGGAGCCCCTTCCGGGCGCCGGCGTCCCGGCAGCGGCAGCGCGTCGATGTGCCGCCCGAGCAGCGCGAGGATCGCCGGCAACAGTGTCACGGCCGTGAGTACCGCGACGAGCACGGTGATGGACGCCGCATACCCCATCGCACCGAGCATGGGCACGCGCGCGACCAGCAGCGAGAGCAGCGCCACGATCACGGTACCGCCGGCGAACACCACCGCGCTGCCCGACGTGGCCATGGTGCGAGTGATCGCTTCCTTGACGGAGGCGCCGGCGTGGAGCTCGTCGCGATAGCGGAAGACGATGAACAGCGCATAGTCGATGCCGACGCCGAGCCCGATCATGGTCGCCAGAGTGGGCGCGACGTCCGGGATGGCGACCATGTGACCGAGCAGGCCGACGAGGCCGAGCCCGGTGACCAGACCGACCAGCGCGGTCACCACGGGCATGCCGGCGGCGGCCAGAGCCCCGAAGGTGAAGGCCAGGATGACGAGCGCCGCGACGATGCCGATCACCTCGCTGCGTCGCGACTTGGTCTCCGACAGCCTGACCCCGAGGACGCCCCCGGCCTCCACCTCAAGGCCTGCCCGACGCGCGGCGTCGGCGCCGGCCATCACTCTACCGGCAAGCTCCCGCGTGACCCGGCCGCCGTTCACATCGAGGAGCACCAGGGCGACCGCCGTCCTGCCGTCGGCGCTCATGAGTGCCCCGGC
>JAPLCM010000311.1 GCA_026392275.1 Actinomycetota bacterium
CTGCACGAGCGTGAGGCCGTCCAGATCCGCCGCGGCCGCCGAAGCCTGGAGGCGCCGGTCGACGCGGCGCACCCACTGCGCCTCGTGCACCATGTACAGCAAGCCCAGTAAAGCGGCCACGTCCAGCGCGGCCGCGACCTTGAACGTGTTCTTCGGCAGACTCCTCAGGTCACTCTACCGGAGCGTCGCCGTCGGCAGCGTCCTCGCCACCCACGTCCATCTGCCGGCGCAGCCGCTCGCGAGTCTCCTCGATCTTGCGCTTGAGCTCCTCGGACTGATCCGCAGCCGAGTCCTTGCCGGCGCCGACGGCGCCCTTCAGGCGGTCGACCTGGCTGCCGATGCCACCCTCACCGAAGAGCTGGGCGCGTGTGTCCTTGCCGCTCTTCGGGGCCAGCAGCAGCCCTATCGCGGCGCCGGCGACGGCGCCTATGAGGAACCCGCCGCGATGCTTGCGCCTCGCGGCCCTCTTCTCGGCTCTCGCCGCCCGTCTCTCTGCACTACCCACTGTGGCACCTCCGCTTGCTCGCATTGCACTCAGATATAGCACACACCGTCGGTATGGCCTAGGTCCGGCGACGCCCGCGCCGTGCCGGCGGGCGTCTACAGCAGCCGCGCGCCGTTGATCAGCAGGCCGAACGAGCAGCCCAGGAACTCGGCCGCCCGCCGGCACATCACCATCCGGGCAAGGAAGATCTCAAAGTACTGCATCACCTGGATGATGGTCGTGTCGATCTCGAGTTCGAGCTTGATGGCGTGGGCGTCGCCGTCGACCACCAGATAGGAACGCGTGGTCGCCATGTTGACGCGATCATGGATGTCGTCAGTGTCGGGGTCGATGACGCGCACCCGGCTGCGGTGCACGTCCGACTTGTCGCCGAGGATCACCGCCGCCGCCAGCGGGCTGACGGCCTCTCCGTACTCCTCCTCGTGATTGCCGATGGCGCACATCACTTCGGCGTACTCCTCTGGAGGCATGCCCAGTCGCTCGAGCACATGCTGCGAGAAGAGCGCGGCCGCGATGCCGTGATCCAGCCGGTTGATGCCGTTGCCGACGTCGTGCAGATACCCGGCCACGGCCGCCAGCTCGGCCTCCCGCTGCGGACGGCCGAGCTTGAGCAGCACGTGCTGGGCAGTGCCGGCGACGATCCCCGCGTGCCGCGGTCCGTGCTCCGTGTAGCCGAGCACCCCGAGCTTCTCGTTGGCCTTGTCGATGAAGACCACTACCTCGTGGTCGCGACGCACTTCCTCGATGGTCACGGCCATCTATCTCACCTCGAATCCGGAAAGGGACTCGTCGGGCGCGGCGTCGCCGACCTCGACGCGGCTCACTCGCGCCGCCGGGGGGCCGAGCCTGCACCAGCCGAGCATGGCGTCCACGACGGCCGGATCGCCCTGCAGGTGCAGGGTGACGCCGCCGTCTCTCTCGTTCCTGATCCAGCCGCGCAGGCCCAGGCGTTCGCCCTCCAGGCGAGCGCTCGCTCTGTAGTACACGCCCTGCACTGACCCGCTCACGCGTACCGCGACAGCCTTCGTCACCGCGACCTCCTCCCGGGCGATTCTCGTGACCGGGGGCGCGACCTGTGGCGTCGCAGGCGCGTCCTCGTCACTCACCAGCGGCACGAAGCGGCACAGCGTGTCGCGCCGCTCACGGAACTCATCGCCGATGCGCTGGAACACCGTCAGCACCTGGTCGCGATGCGGGTCCCCAAGCGGCATCACCAGGCGGCCGCCGTCCGCCAGCTGATCGAGCAGCGCCGGAGGTGCCTGCGGTGCCGCCGCGGCCACGAGGACGGCGTCGAACGGCGCCGTCTCCGGCCACCCGCGCGAGCCGTCGGCGATGGCGCCATGCGTGTTCTGGTAGCCGAGGCGCGCGAGCACTGCGCGCGCGCGCTCGGCGAGCGGCGCGAGTAGTTCGAGCGCGTAGACCTCGCCCGCGACCTCGGCCAGGACAGCCGTCTGATAGCCGCTGCCCGCACCGATCTCGAGCACGCGGCTGCGCACGTCGACGCCGAGCAGCTCCGTCATCAGCGCGACCATGTACGGCTGGGAGATGGTCTGACCGAGACCGATAGACAGGGGGGCGTCGACGTACGCCTTGGTGACGAGTTGGGGCGGCACGAACAGGTGCCGCGGCACGGAGCGCATGGCAGCCAGCACGTTGTCGCTGCGCAGCCCGCGTGCCACCAGCTGCTCGTCGACCATGCGCGCACGCTGCGCCCCGTAGCCGGCCGTGCCGTCGATCATCATCGGCCCTCAGCCCCTCGCACCGGTGCCACTTCTACGTCCGCCGGCGCCGCATGGCGCGGTACTTGGCTCTGCGGCGCCAGCGCACGCGCCAGTACACGAACCCGGTGAAGGCGACGATACCGTAGCCCACCGGCGCCACGATGAGCGTGAGCAGGGCACCGGCGAAGACCGCGAGGTCCTCCCACAGACTGATGAGCGTGAGGACGGCGTCGCTGGGCACGGTCTTGGGCCGCGTCAGGCCCTTGACGTAGCTGGAGCTCCACGCCGCGCCAGCGCCCACGGCGGCGCCGGCGACGATGCCCTGCCAGCCGAAGTGGATCGTTGCAGCGCCCGCCGCGCCCCCGGCCACGAGCCGGTAGGGCATCGTGAGCCGGCTTTGCAGGCGGTCGAGCTTGGCGATCTTGTCGAAGCTCGACTCAAAGATGGCGAGCACCACGAAGATCGTGATCGCCAGCCAGTGACCGAGAAACGAAAAGGTCGGGTTGAGGCCCGCCCCCCAGCCGAGCTTCGACACGATACCGATGACGGCCAAGGTCATGGACGGGCGGATGCCCGCCACACTCCCCAGGCCCAGCATCCGCCCTGCGGCGAACACCCACGCGGTCATGAAGGTGTCTCCATGACAAGAGTCTACCTGCTAGCGGGCGGAGAGCCTCTCCATCACCGGAGAAAAGGCGACGACGAAGCCGAAGTGCCGCGGTCCGAAGACGGCGATAGAACAGAGCGACGACGCTTCAGAGCTCGATGTCGTCCGGATGAAGGACCACATGCGGGCTGCCCGCGAGCGCCCGCACGAGGTGCGCGTCGGCGGTGACGAGCGGCAGGCGCTCCTCCGCGGCCAGCGCCAGGTACATGGCGTCGTAGGCGGAGATGCCGTACTTCAGGGCAAGCCCGAGCCCGTTGTACACAGAAGCTGGAGAGTGCAGGCGCTCGACGGGAAGATCCAGGAGGTCGAGCAGATCGTCGAGAGCTTGAGCCGAAGGCAGCCTGCGTCGGCGCACGGCCTTGACCAAGCCGCTGGCGCACTCCACATCGAAGAGCCGCGGCGCCACCAGTCGGGCTCGCCTTGATGTCTGCGCTGCTATGAGCCGCGCTACCGCCGCCGCGCCCGGCTCATCCAGAGTGAGAGTCAGCGCGGCGCTGGAGTCGAGAACGCAGCCGTGATCAACGCGGCTCGATCTCACCGCGGCCCTCCCGAATGAGGTCGGCGGCGTAGCCTGCAGGCACCGGAGGCAGTGACTCTCGACGGACCCGGAGTCGCTCGAGTGTCTCCATCGTCCGGGCCACCCGATCGCGAGCCGCCACTTCGGACTCGAGCATGTCGAGCACCTCGGCAGACAGCGAGCGGTGTTCGGCCTCTGCGCACGCCTGAAGACTCCTGTACAGATCGTCTGGAACGTTGCGAACGTGGAGTGTAGCCATGGCTGATCGCCTCCCTTTGGAGGGACCATACCCAGCGTGGTTGCATTCTGCAACACTGTCGGGCGAGGAATCGTGGCCGGGTCTGCACATGGAACGAGAGTAGCGACTCTCCGGCTGCGGCAACAGGCTCCCAATGACCTCACGGGGTGGACGTTGAGCATGGCGGGCGACCCTTCCGGCCGCCCGCCCCACCCGCGCAGATCTCACACGGTCTTCGCGTACCTCTGGCGCCCTTCTTCATACAGGTCGCCGCCATGGCAGTCGTTGACGACGATCGCCGGGAAGTCCCTGACCTCGAGGCGCGCCACGGCCTCGGCGCCGAGCTCGGGATAGGCGATCACCTCGTTGCCCACAATGGACTTCGCGAGCAGCGCCCCGGCGCCGCCGGTGGCGGCGAAATACACGGCCGTCTCGTCCCGCAAGGCCTGCTTGACCTCGGTCGTGCGCAGACCCTTGCCGATCATGCCTTTCAGGCCGTGCCGCATGAGCAGCGGCGCGTAGGCATCCATGCGGCCGCTGGTCGTCGGGCCGGCCGAGCCGATGACGCTTCCGGGCTTGGCCGGGCTTGGCCCCATGTAGTAGACGACGGCGCCCTGCAGCTCGAAGGGCAGCGGTTCGCCGGACTCGATGAGCGCGACGAGCCGTATGGGGGCGGCGTCGCGAGCCTGGTAGACGACCCCCGTGATCGCGACGGCGTCGCCGGCCCTCAGGCTTCTGACCACGTCGTCGGTAAGAGGGGTCGTGATCTTCTTGACGGCCATGTGTCCCCTCTCCCCCTCAGAGTTCCACGGTCCTGTGCCGCTGCGCGTGGCACTGGACGTTGACGGCCATCGGCATGCTGGCGATGTGGCAGGGCATCTCCTCGATGAACACCGCCAGCGCGGTGGTGCTGCCGCCGAGGCCCTGCGGGCCGATGCCGAGCGCGTTGATCTTCTCGAGCAGCTCGGCCTCCATGCCCGCGAGGCGCGGATCCGGATGGGTACTCCCGACCTCGCGCAACAGCGCTTTCTTGGCCAGCACGGTGACCATGTCGATGGTGCCGCCGATGCCCACGCCGATGATCACCGGCGGGCACGGGTTCGAGCCGGCCCTGCTGACCGTGTCGATGACTGCCTGACACATGCCATCCCAGCCCTGCGACGGCTTGAGCATGTTGAGACTGCTCATGTTCTCGGCGCCGCCGCCCTTGGCCATCATCGTGAGGCGAAGGGTGTCGCCGGGCACGATGCTGGTGTGAAGGATGGCCGGCGTGTTGTCTGTGGTGTTGCGGCGCGCCTGCGCCGGCTCCGCGGCGACCGACTTGCGCAGGTAGCCGTCGGCGTAGCCCCGCCGCACACCCTCGTTGACGGCGTCGTCGAAGTCGCCGCCCACGAGATGCACGTCCTGCCCCACCTCGGCGAAGATGACCGCGAAGCCGGTGTCCTGACAGATGGGCACGCGGTCGGCGGCGGCGATGTCGGCGTTCTCGATGAGCTGGCCGAGGACTTCGCGCCCCACGGGCGACTCCTCGGCCTCTTTCGCACTCACCAGGGCGTCGTAGACGTCCGCGGGCAGATCGTAGTTGGCCGTGATGCACATCGCCCTCACGGCCTCAGTGATGTCGCCGACCTCGAGTTCGCGGACGGGCATGTGAGCCTCCTCAGTGTGAGGTGCCCCTGCGGCGCCCCTCACGTTGACCCGCCTGCGTCGGTCAATCCTTCTTGCGCTCGGTGGCCCTCTTGATGGCGTCGGCCACCTTGTCGGCCGCCGTCTGGGCCGCGTCCGCGGCCTTCTGCGCGGCCGGCCCGATGGCGTCGACGGCCTTGTCGACGGCCTCGCCGGCGTAGTCGCCGGCGCCGCGGGCGGCGGCCTTCATGGCCGCCCTGGTCGGCGTCGGCGCCCTGCTGCCCTCGGGCATCGGGATGTAGCCGGCCGCCATGGCGTCCTGCACCATGCCTCGCGCGCGGGCGATGATGGCCGTCGCCTCGGCGACCTCCTGGTCGAAGGTGAGGTCGGTGCGCAGGGCGACGCCTTGCTCGATGGCCTTCATGGCGACCGCGGCGGCCTCGCGCGGGAACACTTCCCAGTCGTCCATGGTCGGCATGATGTAGTCGGCGCTGAGGCCCTTGTCCTCGGCCACCTTGGCGAGCTCAACGGCCGCGGCGATGCACATCTCATCGGTGATGGTCTTGGCGCGCACGTCGAGCGTGCCACGGAAGATGCCGGGGAAGCCCACCGAGTTGTTGACCTGGTTGGGGAAGTCGGAGCGCCCGGTGGCGACCACGGCGGCGCCGGCCTCTTTGGCATCCCAGGGCCACATCTCGGGCACGGGGTTGGCGCAGATGAAGACGATCGGGTCGGGCGCCATCGCCCTGATCCAGTCCTTCTCGATGGTGTCCGGACCTTGCTTGCTGAGGGCGATGCACACATCGGCCCCCTTGAGGGCTTCGGCGATGCCGCCGGTGCGCTGCTCGCCGTTGGTGATCTGGCAGTACTTCCACTTGTCGACCCACTCGGCCTTGACGGCCTCGATGTCGCCGCGGTCCTTGTGCAGGATGCCCTTGCTGTCGACGACGCGGCACTTGGCCGGGTCGGCGCCGAACGCGAAGATCAGGCGGCTGATGGCGACGTTGGCCGCCCCGGAACCGATGAAAGCGATCTTGACCTCGGCGATGTCGCGGCCGACGACCTTGAGCGCATTCACCAGGCCGGCGAGCGTGACGCACGCCGTGCCCTGCTGGTCGTCGTGCCACACGGGGATCTCGCACTCCTCGCGCAGCGTATCGAGGATGCGGAAGCACTTGGGCTGGGCGATGTCTTCCAGATTCACCCCGCCCAGCCCGGGCTGCACGAGCTTGACGAAGTCGATGAACTTGTCGGGGTCCTTGGTGTCGACCATGAGCGGGAAGCCGTCCACGCCGCCGAGGTACTTGTAGAGGAGACTCTTGCCTTCCATCACCGGCAGACCGGCCTTGGGGCCGATGTCGCCCATGCCCAGCACGCGCGTGCCGTCGCTGATCACGGCCACGGTGTTGCCCTTGTTGGTGTGCTCGTAGACCTTCTCGGGGTCGTCCTTGATGTCGAGGCACGGCTTGCTCACGCCGGGCGTGTACCAGATGCCGAAATCCTGGAAGTCGCGCACGCAGCACTTCAGAGTGGTCTCGATCTTGCCTTTGTAGAAGGGGTGCAGCTTCATGGCGTCTTCCATGGGCTGGTACGCCTTGGCCTTGAGCTCCTCTACGGTGGGCGTGCCATCTTCGTTGGGCATGCGGGCCTCCTTGTGGACCGGCGGCGAGACGGCCGCCGAGGGTCGCGGCGATGCTACGAGTGGAGTTGTAACGCTAGCACCCGGCCTCGAAGGCGGCAATGGATGGGGCGGCCAGAGCCGAGGCCGGAGGAGGCCCGGAGGGCCAGCCGCCGGCCCCTCACCTCTCGACGCCGCGCGTCGCGCGGAGCAGCCGGACGGAACTCAAGGCGACAACGTAGACGAGCCCGCCGAAGAAGAGCGGCCAGAGGCCGGGATGAAGGCCGCCGCTGGCGGCGGCCCACAGCGACCCGGCTGTGAGGAAGGCCGCGACGGCGCCGACGGCGGCCCAAGAGCCGCGGCCGCGAGCGTCGTAGAGGACGAGCATCGCGGCCGCCAGGACCACGGCGAAGCCGGCCAGCAGGAGCGCGCCGACCAGGATCACTCCTGCCGGCGTGACCAGGCGCGAGTACCCAACGTCGAGGGAGGAGAGGCCGTCGGCCGCGGCGCGAGCGCCGCGCGTGACGGCCCAGGCGCCGGTGACGCCGTAGCCCACGAGCCACGGCGCCGTGAAGGCGGCGGCGAGCAGCCGGAGGCCGCCGGAGCGGGCGAGCGGGGGCGCGCCTTCCGGCGTGCCAAGCGGCGGCTCGTCCTGCGTGAGCTCGTCGTGCCTGGGCTCGTCCATCCCGGGACCCTCTCACTCGCCCCAACGCGCGCGCAGCCGCCGTATGCGCAGCGATTCGAGCAGTGCAGCCACGACGATCAGGGGAAACGCCACGACGTACGGCCAGTTGCTCGCGCTGTCCAGGATGCCACCGGCGCCCAGCACGATGCCGGCCGTGGACGCTGCGGCCATCACCCCCACGGCGACCCACTGACGTGGGTGAAGCCCTTTGGAGAAGAGGAGCGTGGCGGCCCAGACGAGCACCACCTCGAGCGCCACGAGGGCGCCCGCGAACAGGAGCATCTGTCCGCTCGTGAGAGTCACAGATACGCTGTTGCCGTTGGCGTCGATGCCGGTGACCAGCTCCACCGGACCGGTGCCGGGCGACACGGCGGCGATCACGGCCATCACGGCGACCGCGCCGCCGGCGATGCTCACGCAGGCGAGGAAGAAGCCGGCGATGTAGCGCGGTACGCGGCGGCGGGCGAAGTCCAGCTGACGCGCGGAATCGCGTTCGGCCTGCGCGAGCGCCTGGGCGTCGCGCCGGGCGTCTTCGGCATCGAGTGGGTCCGGCTCGTCCGGCTCATCGTAGTGCGCCACGTAGAGATGGTCCTGGCGTCCCTCGGACTCCATGGTTCACGCTCCTCCGGCAGGCCGACCCCGACAGTCGCCCCGCGACCCTCTGTACGGTAGCGTAGTATCGGCATATCGTCGACGCGGCATGCCGAGCACCGGGGTCGGGTTGTAGGAGGAGACATGGCACAGGATCCACGCCTGCAGTCGGCGGCGCGGGCGCTCGCGCGCTCGCGCCGACTGGTCGTCTTCACGGGCGCCGGCGTCAGCAGGGAGTCGGGCATCGCCACCTTCCGCGAGCCCGAGACCGGCCTCTGGGCGGAGTACGACCCGATGGAGCTCGCGACGTTCGACGCCTACGTGCGTCGGCCCGAGTTCGTCTGGAGTTGGTACGAGCACCGCTTCGGCGCCGCCGCCGCCTCCTCTCCCAACCCGGGAGCGCCTGCTCCCCAGGGTCAGCGTGGTGACGCAGAACATCGACGGCCTCCATCAGCGCGCCGGCTCCGGCGACGTCATCGAGCTTCACGGCAGCATGTTCCGCTTCAAGTGCCTCCATGGGGAGCACACCGGTTTCGTGCTCGACGACTTCGCCGGCCAGAACGAGAAGCCGCCTCGCTGCCCGCAGTGCGGCGAGCTGCTGCGCCCCGATGTCGTCTGGTTCGGCGAGGCGCTCCCCGGCGACGCCATCGACCGCGCCCAGGCGCTCAGCGCCGCCTGCGATGTCATGCTGGTGGTCGGCACCTCGGGAGTCGTGTATCCCGCCGCGGCCCTGCCGCTTCTGGCGGTGGAGGCCGGCGCCACGGTGATCGACGTGAATCCGGAACGCGACGCGGTGGCGACCGCGGCCGATATCTTCCTGCAAGGGCAGGGCGCCGAGGTGCTGCCGCAGCTCGTCGTCGCCGTCCGGGAGCACCTGGCCGGCTAGGCCTTCTGCCCGGGCGTGAGCCCGGCGGCCGCGCGGCGCACCGTCTCGGCGACGCGCCGCGCCCTTGTCTCGGGCCGCTTCGCGTCGAGGATCCAGTAGATGTACTGGCGGCGGTGTGAGGGCGCCCACGCGTACCAGCGCGCGGCGGCCGCCGGCTCCGCCGCCAGCGCCGCCTCCAGGTCGGGCGGCGTCACGTCCGGCCTGCCGGACGCCGCCTCGTACCAGGTGCCGCGGCACTTGGCCTCGTCGACGAGCGACTGCCCCGCAGGCGTCATCCGCCCCTCTGCGACCATGCGCTCGACGCGGGCGACGTTGCTCTCGCTCCACGCGCTGGCCGGCTTGCGCGGCGTGAAGCGCACCGCGTAGCTGCGCTCGTCCCAGCGGTTCGTGAGACCGTCGATCCAGCCCCAGCACAGGGCCTCCTCGACGGCCTCGTCATACGTGACGCTCGGCTCGGCGACGTGCTTCTTGTGGATGAGAAGCCAGACCTGGGTACGCGCCGCGTGATGCCGCTCGAGCCACTCATGCCAGGCGGCGCGGTCGGCGGCGAACAAGGTGTCGCTGTAGGCGATGAAGGCCATGGGGGCTACTTACCCGCCGGATACGGACAGGAGCGAGAGACTGCCGGGGACTAGCGGCGGAACGCGGAGAGGTCGGCGGCCAGCCCGAGCTCCGCGTAGCTGCGCGACCGCCGCGCGTACCGGTCGTGCAGCTCCGCGCGCGGCGTGAGATCGTCGTCAGTGACCTCGCGCACGACCTTGGCCGGTGAACCCACGATGAGGCTGCGCGGGGGGAACTTCTTGCCCTGCGTGACCAGCGAGTTGGCGCCGACGATGCTCTCGTGGCCGATCTCGCTGCCGTTCAGCAGCGTGCTCCCCATGCCGATGAGGCAACGCGCGCCGATGGTCGCGCCGTGGACGATGACGCCGTGACCGACGATGCACTCGCGGCCGATGGTGACGGGAAAACCGGGGTCGGCGTGGGCGACGGAGTTGTCCTGGAAGCTGGTCTGCGAGCCGAGGACGATGCGCTCCACGTCGCCGCGCAGCACGGCGCCCGGCCAGACGTTGGCGCCGCCCTCGAGGATGACGTCGCCGATGACGGTGGCGTCGGGGTGGACGTACGCATCGGGGGCGAAGACGGGTACCCTGTCACCAAAAGCATGGATGGACATGCACGAAGTATATCGGAGGCAGAAATGAAGTTCGTACACGTTGCGACGCGCACCAAGGACCTGGCCGCGGCGCTCGCCTTCTACGAGGCGCTGGGTCTGAGGGAGAGCCGCAGGTCAGAGCTGACGAAGGGCACGGCCACACTGGCGTTCGTCGAGCCGCCGGAGGGCAACTTCGCCATCGAGCTCGTCTACAACTGGGGCAAGGACGACGCCTACGAAGGCGGCGAGCGCTTTGGCCACTTCGCCTTCGAGGTCGAGGACATCGCGGATCTGCTGCCAAGGCTCACGGCCGCCGGCGGCGCGGTGCTGCGGGAGCCCTACCTGCTCGAGGGCACAGGGCCCGAGATCGCCTTCGTAGCCGATCCCGACGGCAACCAGATCGAGCTCATCCGGCGCTGACGAGCGCGCGAGGGGCGCGGCGCGGCCCCGTGTGCCGGCGCCGCATGGACGGCGCGCCTTCGCCGACCGCGCCCCTCACACCTTGGTAGGTCTACGTCGACGAGCCGTCAGTGAATGGCTGTGCTCCGGACGGCGCGCCGGGCATGCCCTGCGCCAGGGCCGCCTCGATGGCGGCCTGCTGCGCCGCCGTGATGGTGCCCCTCTCGACCAGCGCCGCGAGCGCCGTCGCGAACATCGCGCCGCGATCCGGGGGCCGCGCCCCCGAGGGCGGCTGCGCGCCCGGCGAAGGCTCCGCGCCTTGCGGCGCTCCGCCAGAGCCGCCGGGCAGCGACGTCTTGATGGCGGCCACGACCGCCGTCTGCTGCGCACTCGAGATCGTGCCGTCCTCGACCAGAGCGTCCAGCTGCTGAGTGATCATGGCGCCAGGGTCGCCCATCGGGCTGTCGGGCTGGGGCATTCCCGACGGACCCAATTGCGCCTGTGAGTCGGCGGCGGACGATCCGCCGCACGCGGCGAGTACGAAGCCGCTTGCGCCAACGGTCACCACGAGCGCCGCCGCGAGAACGGCGACGCGGATCGGTGCGCGCATCCTCCACCTCTTCTGTTGCGGTGTTCTGGTGCGAGGAGTGTGGCAGGTGCGTCTGAGGGCTCACTGAGATACGCCTGAGAGGTCACTGTGAGTGCCGCTGACGAGCGGCTCGCCTCAGGAGTAGCGCGGCATGCTGTTCCTGCTCCAGCCCATGCGGCCGGCGGAGAAGGCACGAGGCGCGGAGAGGATGCAGAGAACGCCGAGAAGGATGTAGTACGACAGATTGAGGTTGGTGGTCGTGCCGGTCATGGCCGCGGCAAGATTGTAGATGCTGCCGGCGGCGGCCAGGAAGGAGACCAGACCCCAGGCCACGCGATGCCCGGACGGCGTGAGCTCCATGGCCAGGGCGGCGAGGAAGACGGCAGGCGGGAAGAGCAGCATCGGCAGCGCCGCCAGATCACCGGCGTTCAGCCCTCCGGGATCCATCGCCGGCGCGCCTGCCGCATAGATGGCTTCGTACACCTGCCAGACGAACCCGGCGAGGAGAAAGAGCATGACGGCGAGGCGGCCGAGGAACTGGCGGTCGTGGCGGGTCATCGACGGCAGCCGGCGGTTCCAGGAGCGCGAGCGCCGCCAGGCGCGCGCGATTACGAGGGCGCCGACCACCAGGAACAACGGCAGAAGCACCCACGGCCGCGCTGTGAACCAGGGGAACCGCGAGAACGGCGACCATGTCTCCTCGCGCAACTGGAACTGCGTCTCGCCGTCGAGCGGCAACATCTGGACAACGCCGCCGCCCCGCAGCAGGACATCGACCTGCAGGGCGGTGAGATCGGTGATGCGGACGTGGTGCTCGACCGTGTCATACGGGGGCACCGGCTCGCCGTCGTCCGACTCGAGCAGCGGCCAGAGGCCGGTGGCGGAGCGGGCGCTCGCGGCCGGCCACGTGAATGTCACGGTGGCGCCGGCCGGCGCGCCTTGGACGCTGCTCCAAGGCGTGACGTCGGTCATGTAGGCCGTGCCCTCCAGCACCGCCGCCACCACCGGGTCGGCGGTCGCCGCGCTCACTGCCTCGGCAGCGAGCGCCTGCTCGACGTCAGGGGCGGCGGCCAGGGCGGAGCCCGGCGCCGCGGCGAGGGCGGCCAGACACAGCAGCAGGGCCGTGGCCGCCGGCAGCGCGCGACGGAAGAGACGGAGGAAGGCGGCGGGGAGACGGCCGGCGACGGACGTCGCCTGTACGCCCGGGCGCAGCTCGTACTCGCCCCACCGGAGCCACTCCCCCCCCTGATGCCGGGCGAAGACCGTGTAGTAGTAGAGACAACCGTTCTGCAGGCCGGCGTCGCGGAACGACCCGGTGACGCCGCTGTACACCACGGTCTGGCCGGCGGCTGCGGCTGCGCCTCCGCCGGCCTCGGGCGCGCAGCCCGCCGACACGAACCCGTGCTCGGAACGCAGGATGCGCACTTCGAGCAGCGTGCTGCCCGGGTAATCCCAGCCGATAGCCGCGCAGCCGTGGCCGCTGCTCGCGAAGACGCGCCGCGTGCGCACATCGGTGAGATGCTGGGTGCTGTGACCGTGCCCGGCGGCTTTGTTCGTCATGGATCCTTCCACATCGCCCGGTCGCCGACACGGCGAATCATACCAGCCCGCTCAGAACATCCCGTAGCTCGCGGGCAGATACCGGTCAAGGAGACCGAACTGCCGGGAGGCCAGCAACAGCCCCGGCGGAGCGCCGTAGACCAGGCCCGCCTCCCAGAGGACCCGCTGCGCTCCAGTGCACGGCGCTGGCATGTCGGCTTTGACCTTCTCGAGGCCAAGCGCGGCCAGCTCGGCGAGCACGAAACGGAGAACGGGTTCAACGTCGGCGGCTCGCAGGCTCGCCAGAGGGCCGATCCAGCCCGTCGGACGGTAGAGCGCGTACGCGACGGCCCGGCCGGCGCGACGAAACAGCCAGCCGCGCCGGCCACCCTCGCCCAGATAGAACCGATGATCGACGGTGCGCTCGAAGCCCAGAACGGCGAGATCGACGGCCCGCAGTTCGGGCAGGGCTGCGGCGGTCAGCGGCTCGGGCTCGAGAGTCCCGCGCCGCGGCCACGGCGCGGCGGCGCCGAGCACTGCGCCGGAGCGCGGCGGCCCGGCAAACTCGAGGCGCTTCGCGCGGCAGCATCCCCCGGCGCGCGTACAGCGTGTTGGACACCGGCTGCAGCGAGTCGGTGAGGGTGGCGAACACGGCGCGCGCCGGGGCGCCGGCGCGGGCGCGCTCCAGCAACTTCGCGCCGACGCCCTTGCCCTGCGCCTCGGGCCACACGAACAGCGAGCTCAGGAACCACCAGTCGTCGCGCAGAATGGCCGCGCCCCAGGCGACCACGTCGCCTCTTCGCTCGGCCACCCAGCACCGCTCGCCGTCGTGGCGCAAGGCGTGCAGAAAGCTGGGGCCCTGGTCGTTCTCTTCAGGTATCAGGCCCTGCCCCGCGCGCGCGCGATAGTTGTTGACAGCGGTGCGGAAGACCTCAAAGGCGCGGTCCGCGTCGTCGGGCACCGCGCGCCTGTAGGTGATCGCTGCATCCGCCATGACGCGTAGCCTACACCGCGCGGGTTTTCCGAGGCGGGCGCTTTGTGCTACCCTAGTTCGCCGCCGCCGCTGCGGCATCGCCCAGCGGCGTGGCACGCGGCTCTGGCCCGTGAAGCCGAGGTTCGGGACTCGCCCCGCAGCCGATTTCTCGCTCGCGGCGACCCGGCGGCGCAGCCCAGAGCTGCAGATTCACCAGCGTGGCGCATTCGTCTAGGGGCCTAGGACGCCGCCCTCTCACGGCGGCAACACGGGTTCGAATCCCGTATGCGCTACCAACCCTTCTGCAGCGAAAGCCCTTCTGCTCCCCTCCGCCAGACCCGCCGGCCGCGACCGCAACCCGAGTTGCCGCTGCCCGATCGGCATCGTAGGTACGCCTGGGGGGCCAGCACCGGATCTTCCCTGAAGATGGACGCATCTTCCGCAATCCCCTGTGACCAAACGCACCCCGCTGGTCCCAATCGAAGAGGCTGCCCGGGCGCCCTCTCAGGGCGGCAGCGAACGCCGCCGCGGCGCGCCGATCCGCTGTTGAGTAAAATATACTTGACACGGTGTCTGCTTCCCTTTACAGTACGGGATGTCAAACATTCCTGACATCCCGTCGGGTCGAACCAAGGAGGCAGACGTGCCGTTCGAAGAGAAGATCTCGTGGGTCAACGCGGTGGTCATGGCCATCGTCCCGGTGGCCTACTTCGTGATCATGCTGGGCCGGCTTGGTGACACGTCGGCGGCCGACATCTCCTACCAGTGGCCGCTCCTTGTCGCGATCGGCGTGTCGATCGTCCTGACGATCGTCGGGTCGATCCTTGCCGGCATCGGCACCGGCATCTCGGCGGAACTGCGCGGCAGGTCCGCCTCCGCCGAGATCGACCGCAAGGACGAGCGGGACAAGCAGATCAGCCGCCACGGCGATCTGATCGGCTTCTCCGTGTCCTCCTTCGGCATGGTCGGCGTGCTCGCCCTCACGATGCTGGAGTACGACTACTTCTGGATCGCCAGCGTGCTCTACCTCTCGTTCGTGGTCGGGACGCTGGTCGGATCGGTGGTCAAGATCGTCTCGTACCACCGGGGCTTCTGACCATGGGCAAGCCGACCAGGGTGACCAACCGCATCCGCGCGCTCCGCTTCGCGGCCGACGAGATGACGCAGGCCGATCTCGCCGACAAGGTGGGCGTCACGCGCCAGACCGTCATCGCCATCGAGCAGGGCCGCTACTCGCCGTCACTCGAGATGGCCTTTCAGATCGCGCGGGCGTTCGACGTCCCGCTCGACGACGTGTTCCAGTATCCGAAGGAGAAGTGATGGACGCCTCTACAAACCACGCCGAGCAGACGGTGCTGCTCCTCGGCGGCACCGGGCGCACCGGCGACCGCGTCTTGCAGCAGCTTCTGAGCCGCGGCGTCCACGTGCGCGCCCTGGTCCGGTCCGCCGACCGGCTCCCGGCGGGCGTCGCGGCCGACCCGCGACTGACGGTCGTCGTGGCCGACCTGCTCTCCCTGAGCGACCAGCAGGTCAGGGAACAGGTGGATGGCTGCGACGCGGTGATCTCGTGTCTCGGCCACACCATCAGTGCGCAGGGGGTCTTCGGGAAGCCGCGCGACCTGGTCACCCGGTCGGTGGAGCGCGTGTGCCGCGCGGCCCGGGACCTGCGGCCCACGCAGCCCGTGAAGCTCATCCTCATGAGCAGCGTCTCGGTGAACCGCGCCCGAGGGCTGGACAGGCGTCGCGGGCGCTTCGAGCGCGCCGCCCTCTGGCTCCTGCGCGGCCTGGTCCCTCCGGCGCGGGACAACCAGCGCGCCGCGGACTTCCTCCACGACGTCATCGCGGCCGCCGACCCGTGCGCGCAGTGGGTGATCGTCCGTCCCGACACGCTGAAGGAGGGCGACGTCACGGAGTACGCGCTGCACGAAGGACTTGTGGACGGCCTGTTCCGCCCCGGCGCGACCACCAGAGCCAACGTCGCGCACTTCATGTGCGAGCTGGCGACGGACGCCGAGGTGTGGGCGGCGTGGCGCGGCAGGCTGCCGGTGATCATGAACGCATCGCCCGAGTGATCCCGCCGCGGCGGTGACCGCCGCCGCGCGCAGCTCCATCAGCACGATCGACGCCCGATGTCGTCATGCGCACATCGAGGTCGTGTGTGGTGCACGACCGACCCAATGGAACGACGAGCCCGGGCTTGCCATGCGCCGCTTCGGCCCGTCACGGCCGCCGACGCGAGACCAGCCGGCAGCAGGAGAAGATGACAGTGACACAGAGCGACAACAAGCAGAACAGGCGAGGCGCCGGAGCGGGCGCCGGAGCGGGCTCCGGCGTGACGGAGCGCCTTGCGCGCACGAGCGCCCTCCACCCGTGGCGCACCCTCGGCATCTGGGCGGTACTCATCGTCCTCGCCGTGCTCGCGGTCGGCACGCTGCTCGGCAGCGGCCTGACCTCGGACATCAAGTTCCGCGCCGACAAGCCGGACAGCATCGTCGGCCAGGAGCTCCTCGAGCAGCGCCTCACCGGGCCGCGGCAGATCACCGACTTCGTGATCATGCGCTCGGCCACCGCGACGGTCGATGACCCCGCGTTCGAGGCCTACGTCGACGACCTCGCCGGCAGGATCGCCGGCCTGGGCCCGTCGGTCGTCAAGAGCGTATCGACCTTCTACGAGACCGACGATCCGACCGTCGTCTCCAGAGACGAGCACGCGACCCTGATCCCCGTGGTCATGGCCGGCACCATCGATGACGCCGTGAAGAACGCCGGCAAGCTGCACGCGCTCGTCGTCGCGGCGCAGGGCCGGGGCTTCGCCGTCGCGCAGACGGGCGACGCCAGCATCATGGAGATGTTCATGATGCTCGCCGAGAAGGACCTGGCGCGCGGCGAGATCCTCGGCGTCCCCGCCGCGCTCATCGTGCTCCTGATCGTCTTCGGCGCGGTGCTCGCGGCGTGCATGCCGCTGCTGATGAGCATCATCAGCATCGTCCTCGCCCTGGCCCTGACCGCGCTCATCGGCCAGGTCTACCCGATGACCGCCTTCGCGCTGAACATCCTCACCATGATGGGCCTGGCGGTGGGCATCGACTACACCCTCTTCGTGATCAGCCGCTACCGTGAGGAGCGCGCCCGAGGCCTCGCGAAGATCGACGCCATCGCCGCGACCGGCGCTACCGCCAACCGCGCCATCTTCTTCAGCGGCATGACCGTCGTGCTGGCCATGATCGGCATGGTCATCGTCCCGCTCGACGTCATGATCAGCATGGGCATCGGCGTGATGCTGGTGGTCTTCACCACGCTGGTGACGACGCTCATCGCCCTGCCAGCCCTGCTGAGCCTGCTCGGGGACCGCGTCGACGCCCTCCGTGTGCCCTTTGTCGGCCGACGCGCCACCCGGCGTCTGAGCGGCGGTCCCGGTATCTGGGAGCGTCTGGCGCACAGCATCATGCGTCGCCCGGTCGTCTGGCTCACCGTCGCCGTCGTGGCGCTACTCGCGGCGGCCGCCCCCGTGATGATGATGAAGAGCGGGGACAGCACCGCGAGCGCAGCCAATCTCCCCGACAGTGAGTACGCGAAG
>JAPLCM010000304.1 GCA_026392275.1 Actinomycetota bacterium
GGAGAGGTAGGCGTCGACCACCGTGGTCTCGCCGCGGCTCACGAGCTTCATCAGCGGGCTGATCTCGTGCGACACGGAGACCTGCGAGAAGCCCGCGGCGCGCGCCAGCTTCGCCACGCGCCGCTCGTGCTCCGGGTAGCGATAGCCGTGCATCAGGGCGACGGCCGCGGCCCCGTAGCCGGCGTGGCGGGCTGCTTCGAGCCCGCGCCGCGCTCCTTCTTCATCGAGCTCGCACACGATGGCCCCGCGTGCCCCCACGCGTTCGTCCACCTCGAGCACGCGCCCGTACACCGGCCCCGGCAAGCGGATATCGAGGGCGAAGATGTCGGGGCGGTCCTGGTAGCCGATACGCAGCGCGTCGCCGAAGCCGCGCGTGGTCACGAAGAGGGTGGGCTCGCCACGCCGCTCCAGCAGGGCGTTGGTGGCCACCGTGGTACCCATTCGGACCTCGGCGATGAGCCGCTCGGGGATCGCCTCCCAGTCATGCAGATCGAGCAGGTCACGCACGCCCTGCACCGCGGCATCCGCGTACCGCCCCGCGTCCTCCGAGAGCAGCTTGCGCGTCGCGAGAGTCCCGTCGGGGCGTCGTGCCACCACATCCGTGAAAGTGCCGCCCCTGTCGACCCAGAAGCGCCAGCCGGTCACCGACGCGCTTTGAAGTGGGTGGCGTGCCATGCGCGTCAGGCTACCACCTCGCGCCGGCGCGCCGCGCGGCCCGAACGTGAGACCGCGATGATAGGGTGGCCTCCGTGAGCAGCATCACCCCACAGGATCAGCTCGCCGGCGCCGTCGCCGTCCTCGACGACTTCTACGGCCGGCCCGTGCTCTCGCCGCGCTGCCCGCCGGTCGACGAGCTCGTGTTCACGGTGCTCTCGCAGAACACCGCCGACGTCAACACCGAGCGCAGCTTCGCGGCGCTCAAGGCGCGCTTCCCGGTCTGGAGCGCGGCGCGCGACGCCGAGGTCGACGACATAGAGTCCGCCATCGCCCTCGGCGGCCTGGCGCACACCAAGGCGCCGCGCATCAAGAGCATCCTCGAGGCGCTGAGTGCGCACACCGCGGAGCCAGATCTGGGCGTGCTCGACGCCTTGGACGACGCCGCGGCGCTGGCCTATCTCACCGGCTTGCCGGGAGACGGGCCCAATACTGCCGCCTGCGTACAGCTCTACTCGTTGGGTCGCCAGGTGATGCCCGTCGACACGCACGTGCACCGCGTGGCGCGCCGGCTCGGCGTCATTGGCGCGCAGGTCACGGCCGAGCAGGCCCACCCGCTGCTCACCGAGATGGCCGGGCCGGGCGACGCCGCCCAGATCTACGCCGTGCACGTGGACTTCGTGCGGCACGGCCGCCGTATCTGCCACGCCCGGCGGCCCGCCTGCGGCGAGTGCCCGCTGGCCGGCATGTGCCCGTCCGCCGGGGCGTACTGACGGCCGGCGCGGTAGTACCGCCCGGCCCCCTCGCGTGTCCCGCGGTGATTGTCATTGATGTACAATCAGTACAAGAGGTAGCACTAGTAGTGAAGCCGGGTATGCTCACTCGCAGCGGAGGCGGCAATGGTCAGGTGGCAGATGAGCGCGGCGCGCAAGGACTTTTCGACCCTGGTGGAGCGGGCGAGCCACGGCGAATGGCAGGTGGTCGGCCGGCGCGCCCGCGCCGAGGTCGTGCTGGCGGACGCCGCCGAGATCGCGGAGCTGCTGGCCGCGGCCTTCCCGTTCGCGCCGGAGGTGTTCGCCCGGAAGACCGGCGTGGAGATCTGGCTGCCCGAGCTGGAGGTCTACGGCCAGGGGGCTACGCTTGCCGCGGCGCAGGACGACCTCGTCGAGGCCGCGCTCGATTTCGTGGACGTGTGGGAGGCCGAGCTGCGCGCCGCGCCGAACCAGCGGCACAAGAGCGGCCATGCGCGGCGCGTGCAGCTTGCGCACGACCGGGCACGAGTCGCGGAGGTGCTGTTCAGCGCCGCCCCGGACGGCTCCCGTCAGTGAGAGTCCCCCGCCCCGGCGATCTGCGCCGCTTCTGCGTCGTCGACGGCTGGGAGCGCGGCGCCGACACGGCGGGCCGCCGGGTCTCCAAGCACGAGGTCTGGACGAAACGGCTGCCTGACGGGCGTGCCTTGTACACAGCGATCTCCAAAGGACGCGACGAGTACGGCGTTCCCCTGTTCGCGCGCATCCTCAAGTCGCAGCTCCAGGTGACGGCGGCACAGTTCTGGAAAGCCGTCGACAAAGGCGAACCCCCGCGGAGACTGGGGATCCACAGCTCGCGTCCGCCGGGCGAGCCGCTCCCCTTCACCCTCGCCGAGCGACTGCTTGCCGCAGGCCTGCCTCAGGCGGAGCTGGCAGGGCTCAGCCACGCGGAGGCCGAGCGCCGGTTGGCGGAGCTGGGGCGCAGCGTGTAGGGAGCGGCACGTGGCGGCGGCTCGCGCGTCCGGTGTCGTAGGGCTGACGTTGTCGCGCGTGGCGCCGAGCACGTGGCGCAGCGTGGTGGTGTTGCTCTGTGGATCTGCACCTGACGAGTCACGGGCTGGGCACACAGAGCCTCCCGCCGCAGCCGGGCGGGGTAGTGCGAATCGGTAAGATAGTGAGAGGCCTGTTTCTTATCTTACCGATGTGCAACATGGCGCCCGGCCGACACGGGCGCGCCGCCACGGCGCTCAGGCTCACACAGGCTTCGGCGCGACGCCCCTGGCGCAGAGGTTGCCCGGGTCTTCGGCGGTGCCCAGCCAGCCGTCGAGGAGCCTGGTGCGCCACACCAGCAGGCAGAGGACCATCCACACCACCGCCAGGGCGAAGAGGGCGACGTATTGCCATACAGGCAGCGCGGTGAGCTCGAAAAGTGTGCGCCCGAGCGGGATCGCCAGGACGGCCACCATCCAGCCCAGCAGCAGGACGACGACGCCGGGGACACGCCAGTCGCCGCGCACCACGGCGCCGCCGCCGAAGCGCTTCGACGGCGGCACGGCCAGCAGCAGCAGCAGGATGGCGGCGTAGGCGAGGTAGACGCCGGTGCCCATGAGAGCCATGAGCAGGGTCGTGGGCAGGAAGAAGCGCGCCAAGAGGCGGAACAAACCGAGCTTGGGCGTCGGCCCGGGGATGGCGAATGCGGCGAACATCACGGCGGGCACGCCGGCGCCGACGAACGAGACCAGCGAGGCCTGGCGCGGCGCGAACGGGAAGCCGCCGATGGCCATGACGATGGCGATGATCGACGCCTTGTAGCCGATGCGTACCATGAAGATGCGCAGGATGTCGTTCATGCCGTTGATGATTCGCTGGCCCTCCTTGAAGGCGAAGGGCAGCGGCGCGAAGGTGTCGTTGAGGAGGATGAGGTCGGCAACGCCGCGCGCCGCCTGGCTGCCGCCCTGCATGCCGACGGCCACGTTGGCCTGCTTGAGGGCGATGACGTCGTTGACGCCGTCGCCGATCATGGCCACGTAGCGGCCGCGGGTGCGCAGGCCCTCGACGAGGTCCTGCTTCTGCTCGGGCGTGACGCGCCCGAAGATGGTGGCGCGCTCGGCGACGTCGGCGAGCTCGTCGGGCGAGAGGCCCTCGAGGTCGGCGCCGGAGACGGCCACGACCTCGGGCGGTGGCTCGGCGGCGGCCGCTTCTCCGGCGGTGCCCGCCGCCGGCCCACCGCCCGGCCCGGCCGCCGCGGCGCTACTCGCGCCGCCGTCGGCGGCGAAGGCCGCTTCGCAGTATGCACTGGCGTCGTCGGGCCGGCGCACGGCGTGGATGCCGGCCTGCGTGGCCAGCGCCGTCACGGTGCGCGGGTTGTCGCCGCTGATGATCTTGACCTCGATGCCGGCCTCGGTGAACTCGTCGAGGGTCTTCTTGACGCCGGGGCGCAGCTCGTCGCTGAAGCACACGAGGCCAAGGGCCTCCATGCCGTCGGGCAGCTCGGGGGGGCGGTCTCCGTCGCTGAAAGCGACCGGGTCCGGCCGCCCGGCGAAGAGCACGACGCGCAAGCCGCGCGCCGCCCAGGCGTCGGCCTGCGCCCGCCAGTCGGGGCCGGCGCGCAGCGCCGGCGCCACCATCTCGGGCGCCCCCAGAACGTAGGTACCGGGCGTCTCGCCGCCCGCGAAGGCCAGCCCGCTCCACTTGCGCGACGAGGAGAAGAACGCTTCGTGCGCGGCCTCCAGGCGCTGGGCGGGCAAGGCCTCCCGCAGCGCCTCGATGGTGCGGTTGGCGTCGGTGGTGCTGGCCGAAAAGGCGCCGAGCAGCTGGGCCACGCGGCGCTGCTCGGCGCCCAGCGCCAGCGTCTCCTCGAGCTTGATCACGCCCGAAGTGAGCGTGCCGGTCTTGTCGGTGCAAAGTACGTCGACGTTGCTCAGCGATTCCACGGCATTGAACTGCTGCACCAGCATGTCTTTGCCGAGCAGGCGTATGGCGCCGAGGGCGTAGGTGAGGGCGATGGAGAGCACGAGGCCGTTGGGGATCAGCGCGAGGATGACGGTGGACATGCGCACGCTCTCGACGAACGGCACGCCGCCGATGGTGTTGCGCACCCATACGAGGATCTCGAAGACGATCACCACGAGGAGCAGCACGCGCACGATCTGGTTGATCTGCCGCTGCAGCGGCGTGAGCTCGCGCTTGTACTCGGTGGCTTTGGCCGTGAGCTTGTTGGCGAAGCTGTCGAGGCCGACTCTCTCGGCCTCGTAGTAGCCGCCGCCGGTCATGCAGAAGCTGCCCGAGAGCAGGGCGTCGCCGGGGTGCTTGGTGACGAGGTCCGACTCTCCGGTGAGCAGCGACTCGTCGACCTCCATGCGGCCTTCGCCGACCATGGGACCGTCGACCACCACCTGGTCGCCGGGGTGCAGGTAGAGGATGTCGCCGAGCACCACCTGGGCCGGGTCGAGGTCCTGCACCCGGCCCTCGCGTACCACGCTCGCCTTGGGGCGCATGAGAATGGCGATGCGGTCCATCACGCGCTTCGCGCGGACCTCCTGGATGAGGCTGATGACGGTGTTGGCGAGGATGACGAAGACGACGACGAAGGCGTCGAGCGGCTTGCCGAGGGCGACCAGCAGGACGCCCAGCACGTAGAAGAGGTTGTTGATGAAGTTGAAGACGTTGTCGCGCACGATGCGCCCGTAGGTGCGCCCCGTGCGGATCTGCACGTCGTTGCCCTGGCCGGCGGCCCTGCGGCGGCCGGCCTCCTCCTCGCTGAGGCCGGGGAGCGGGGGCGCCGGGTCGGTGCTCTGGCCGGGCGGCGGAGGCGTCGGGTCGGGGTTCTGGCCGGTCGGCGGGGGCGCCGGGTCGGTGCTTTGGGGGTCGCTCATGTGCGGAAGGTATCAGAAGGGGCGGGGCCGCGCGGCCCCGACCGAGGTCAAGGCCGCTTTCTCCACAGACGCCCCCATCACGCGTTGACGGACTCTGCGACGCTGCGCCTCTGTGAACGGTGGCAGAACATACAGGAGAGAAACAGTCGGCACGTGCGCGCGCGGCACGGCTCGGCGGCCTTGCCCGGCGCCGCCCGCGCAGGGTAGCGGGACTCCTCTTCGGGGAACAGTCGGGCATGACCGCGCGCCGCATCATCCGTACGTACCTCGGGATCGCCGCCAGTACCACGCTGGCGCAATCGCTCATCTGGGGCGTCAACACCCTGTTCCTGCTGTCGGTGGGCCTCGACATCTTCCAGGTCATGCTGGTCAACGCGGCGTACACGGTGGCGCAGGTGTTCTTCGAGGTGCCGACCGGGGTGATCGCCGACACGCTGGGCCGGCGCGTGTCGTACCTGCTCGCCGTCGGCATCATCTTCCTCTCCACACTGCTCTACATGTGGTTCGGGCTCGCCGGTCAGGGCGTCGTGCCGTTCGCGATCGCCTCGGCGCTCCTCGGGCTCGGCTACACCTTCTATACGGGCGCCGTGGACGCCTGGATGGTCGACGCCCTGCACGCGGCGGACTATCCGGGCAAGCTCGAGCCCATCTTCGCCCGTTACGGCATGGTCTTCGGCGTCTTCATGCTCGTCGGCACCACGGCCGGCGGATTCCTCGGGCAGGTCGAGCTCTGGATCCCGTATGCCGTGCGGGCGGCCGTCCTGGTCCCCGCATTTCTCCTGGGCCTGCTCGTGATGCGCGATCTGGGCTTCGTCGCGCGCAAGCTCACGCTCGGGAGCTTCGCCGGCGAGACGCGGCGCATCGCCCGCGCCGGCGTGGCCTACGGTCTGCGCGATCGCGTCGTGCGCTTCATCATGTTCGCGACGCTCGTGCAAGGCATCTTCTTCGTCTACGGCTTCTACTCGTGGCAGAAGTACTTCCTCGACCTGCTCGATCAGGATCTGGTATGGGTGACCGGCGTCATCGCCGCGTGCGTGGGTCTCACGCAGATCCTCGGCAACGCGATCGTGGGGCCGCTCACGAAGCGCGTGGCGGACCGCGGCCTGATCCTCATGGTCGCGGTGGGCGTCTCGACGGTCGCCGTGGTCGGCGCCGCACTGGTGCAGCAGTTCTGGGTGGCGGTGCCACTGTACCTGGTGTCGACGGCGGCGTTCGGCGTGTACATGCCGGTCAAGCAGGGCTGGCTCAACGCCCGCATTCCTTCGGAGGAGCGCGCCACCATCATCTCGCTCGACGCCCTGTTCGGCGACGGCGGCATGACCGTCGGCCAGATCGGCCTGGGCTACCTGTCGCAGGTGGTCTCGATCCCCGCCGCCTGGCTCGTAGGCGGGCTGACGCAGGCGGCTGCTCTGCCGCTGCTGGCGGGGGCGCAGCGGGCGGAGCGGGCGGAGCCCGCGGAACCCGCCGCGCGGCCAGACGACGAAGCGCCGGGCGAGGGCGCCGTTCGGGAGCGCGTCGCCTGACTCGCTCAGCCGGTCCAGAACACGAGCCCGGCGAGCGCTGAGGCGGCGTTGATGGCGGCGCTGACAAGGAGCATCCTGCGCGGGCTTCCGCCGAGCGCCCATAGGAGCAGGCGCCACTCCACCACGATGACGGCGATCTCAGCCGGGACGAGGACGGCGAGGGCGGTCGCGGGGGTCGATGACCAGTCGAAGATCTGCGCCAGGAGCAGGCCCGCGAGGTTGAGGACCGGGTTCGTGACCAGGCTCACGCAGGCGACGGCGGACAGAGCGCGGCCACTGCGCAGCCCCAAGGCGGCCGCCAGCGGCAACTCGACGGCAAGCGTGAGCGCCAGTGGCGCCAGGAGGCCCCAGAGCAGGCTCAGACGCCACTGCCTTCAGCGAACGGCGCGGCCGCCGCCGAGCGCCCCGGACGGTCGCCCGGCGCGGTTCTCACTCGTCCTCCTCCGGAGGCCCCGGATCGGGCGCGGCGGCCGCGGGATCCTTCGCTGCGCGACTCTCCGCGTACTCCTCGTAGATGAGCTTGTCCCTGCGGGAGCGCGCGCTGCGGCGGAGCACGATCACCGCGATCACGAGCACCGCGATCACGAGGCCGCCGACCAGCACCAGTGTGCCCGTGTTCGAGGGCGTCTCCGGCGGCGGTGGCTCGGCGTCGGCCAGCGCCGCGCCCGCGCAGAGCAGCGCCGCGCCGGCGCAGAGCGCGATCGCGACGAGCCCGAGGACCGGCGCCGCGGCTTGCAGCAGGCGAGGGGCGCTCATCGCTCGTTCTCGCTCGCGTCGGGCGGGTCTGGCGGCGCCCCACCGCCGGCGGCCGGCCGTCGCTCTGTCGACCGCTCGTCGCGCATCTCCGCCTCGCGGCGCGAGCGCGCGATGCCCCGCAGTACGACGACCGCCACCACCACCACGGCGACGACGATCACCGCGAGGACGATCAGCGCCACGACGAACACACCGGCTACGGCCGGCTGCGGAGCGACGTCGGCCAGCGCCGGTGCGGCGCAGATCAACGAGGTGGCTGCCGCCACGAGGGTGGCCAGTGAAAGTGCTGCCGGGCGTCTCACGAGAAGCTCCCTTCCGCCGCCGTACCAGCGGCAGTCGTGCGTTCAAGTGCACCACGGGGTCTGCGCCCGCGCAGCGCGAACCAGAGCGCTGCCGCGGCCGGGATGAGCAGGGCGGCCAGAACGGCCGGCGACAGCGGCCTCGCCCAGCCGGTCAAGGCCGGAGCCGCACCCACGAAGAGCGCGAGGCAGGTGAGGCCGAAGGCGAAGCCCTCACGGCCTCGCGGCAGTATCGCGGCGACGGCCGCCAGCGTCACGGGCATGGTGAGGTTGAACACGAGTAGCCCGGCGATGCCCGCCCTCGGTGAAGCGCCTGCGAGCGCGAGCAGCGGCAGTGAGAACAGGAGCGCCGTCACGGCCACCGGCCGCCAGCCGAAGTGGTCACCAAGCAGTCCTCCCAGCGCTTTGCCGGCTACGACGCCGGTGGTGAGCGCGACCAGGAGCCAGAGATCACTCTTCCAGGGGAGCGCGAGCGTGAGGCCCACATACGAGCGCACGCCGATGACCGCGAGCAGCAGCGCGACCGCGACCATGCCGCCGGCGGCCGGAGCCGTTCGCAGCGGGGGCCGCCGGACGTCGCTGTCGCCGGCCTCGTCGAGCGGCGCCTGACGGACCATCTCGAACCGCGGCGCTCGCGAGACGGCCAGGACCACGGTCAGCGCCAGGAGCGCCGCCACAAACGGCCACGCGGGCGCGCCGGCTTTGCCGGCGAGGATGCCCGCGGCAAGGCCGGCGGCGCCGGGCGCCACGAAGACGCCGACAGGGGCCGCTCGGCCCGGGGCCGCTCTGAGGCTCACGATGCCGCCGCCGACGTGGAACACGGCGTTGCCGAGGCCCGCGACGACGACCGCCGCCGCGATCACGCCGGGCACGAGCGCCAGCGGCAGGGCCGCGGCGGTCAGGAGCGCGCCGGTCACCGCCGCCCCGCGCCCGATGCGGAGCCGGTCGGCGGCCAGGCCGACGAGCGGCTGCATGGCGAAGGCGAGAAGGTTGTAGAAGAGGAACGCCGACCAGGCGGCCCCGGCCGTCAGGCGGCCGTCCTGGTACGCCGACCAGAGCATCACGGCGCAGCACGCGTCGACGGCGGCGTGGGCGAGCGCGTAGGTGCAGAGCACGCCCCAGGATGCCGCCACGTTGCGCCCAGACATCTGCCTCGCCTCTCCTCGAGAGCCGACTCGCATCAGTCTACGGGACGACGAAGGGCCGCGCCAGGATCGCGGTGCCGTGCCGCGCCGGGGCCCAGGCTAGACCGCTGCCGGCGGCGCGTTCGCCTCCGGCTCCGCCGCCGGCTTCTTGCTCTTGCCGCCCGGCAGGAAGCAGCTCATCACGAAGCCGAAGAGGCCGAGCGTCGCGATCGCCACGAGCGCGTTCTGCAGGCCTTTGTTGCGCGCCTCCTGGTTGAACTGCACGAACTTCTGCACCAATTCGGCGGGCTCGTTCTTGCTCTTCAGGTAGATCGTGACCTGCGCGTTGCTCACGGTCTGCGCGTCGTAGCGCAGGTCGTGGACGACGCGCGCCTTCTCGCTCGCCGGGATACCGGCGAACTGCTCGACGGCCCCCGAGAACGTGGCGATGAGAGTGCTCATGAGCACGGCCCCGGCGATCGCGGTGCCGAAAGCTCCGCCGAGGTTGCTCATGGCACGCGAGAGGCCGGAGATCTCGCTCTGCTCCTTCGCCGGCACCGCGCCCTGCGTGATGTTCATGAGGGGCGCGTTGATGAGGCCGATGCCGATGCCGGCGACGATCATGCCGGGCAGAAACTCCCACTGCTGGGCGGTCGCCTTGAGCTCCAGGGCGATGAGCAGGATGCCTCCGACGAGGACGAGCATGCCGACCTGGACGATGAGCCTGGGCGCGATGATCTGCGTCAGCTTGCTCACGCGCGTGGCTACGATGATGATCATGACGGTCATCGGCAGGATCAGCAGACCGCTGTGGAAGGCGCTGTAGCCGAGGGCCATCTGCATGAAGACCGGGGTCACGAAGAGGAACCCGGCCTGCATGAACATGAAGGCGATGATGGCAAGCAGGCCGAACAGCACGGCGCGCTTCTTGAGCATGCCGATGTTGAGCAGGGCGTCCTTGCCGGCCTTGAGCATGTGGCGCTCCCAGACTGCGAAGAGCAGCAGCACGACCACGCCGGCGACGACGAACGGGATCACCGGTGAGATGCCGCCCTCGGGGATCAGCGTGCGGCCCCAACCGATCATGGGCACGCGGGCCGCCGTCCAGCCGAACTTGCCGGCTTGCAGGACGCCGAGCACGACGAGCGCCAGGCCCAGCGCCGAGAGCACGGCGCCGAGGTAGTCGAGCTTCGCCGCAGGACGCTTCGTCTTCGGCACCTTGATGCGCGTCGTCAGGGCGAGGGTGGCGAGCACCACGCAGACCTCGAGCAGGAACGAGACACGCCACGTGAGGTAGGTGGTAAGGAAGCCGCAGATGAGCGGCCCCAGGGCGGCGCCCATGGCGGCCATGGCGCCCACCGCCGCGAACGCCGAGACGCGCGGCTTGCCGGCGGGGAAGATGGTGCCGACGATGGCGAAGATCGCCGGGATCATCAGCGCGGATCCCAGGCCCTCGAGCAGCGACCAGCCGACGATCATCATCGGCAGGCCCATGCTGAAGGCCGTGATCAGGGCGCCGACGCCGTACATGGAGATGCCGATGGTGAAGGTCGCGCGGCGCCCCCACACGTCGCCGAGCTTGCCGCCGATGAGCATGAAGGACGCCATGACGAGGGAGTAGAGCACGAGCGCCGACTGCACCCCCGACACTGTGGTGCCGAGGCTCTTGACCACCGACGTGACGGCGACGTTCATCGCCGTGGTGTCGTAGGCGTTGATGAACTGCGCCATGCAGAGCGCGATGAGGATGAGCTTGAAGGGGAGCGCCGGCGCGCCGGCGGCCGCGGTCTTCTGCCCTGCAGGCAGCGTTGCGGCGGCGTCGGTCATGGTTCCTCCCCCGGTGCGGCGAACTGCGCGGCCGGCGCCCTGCTCTCGGCCGCGGATCCTGTCCTACGACTTCTTTCATCGGACGAAGCGCCCGGTTTCTGAAGCCCGTCGCCGCCACCGCGCCGGCGCTTCGCGTCGGCGATCAGGGCGTGTGCCAGCGTGACTTCGACGACGCCGATCAGGCCGCCGATGAAGATCGTCGAGGCCACATCGATCGACAGATGCACGAATGGGCTGTCGTACCAGCGAAACGTCTCCAGCGAAGACGTGAGCTCTTCCTCAAGCATCGTCGGGACGAGGACGACGAGCGTCGCGAGGAAGAAGTGCGGCCAGACGAGGCGCGCGGAGCGCCGCAGGCTGGCCCACACGCGCAGATCCTCGATCACAACGAGCGGTCCGACGATGCAGAAGAGGACCATGAGGATGAAGCCGGGCACCAGGAAAAGAACGAGCCCGGCGATGAGCAGCGCCGTGGCCAGCACGCCCGCCAGGATGAGCCGCAGCGTCGGCACACCGCGCAGGATGTCGCGCAGCGGGGCATCGTCCTCGTCCAGTTGGTCCACGGCGACGATGCGGTCGATGACGCCGGCGAAGAGGATGAGGCTGAGCGTGGTACCGGCCACGCCGATGGCCGTGCCCGAGAGCCACACGACCGTGCTCAGCACGTCGGCCTTTTCGGCGACGTCTTTGGCGGCCTCCGTCGCCAGCGTGACCACGAGGTCGATGGGCGCGAACACGACGAGCGCCGCCACCGCGATCCGCGCGAAGCGCCGGCGGTAGGTGCCGAGGCCGGCGACGACGACGCTGCCGATCGCCGCGCGCGCGCCGGGGCGCGCCGCCCGGGGTCTGCCGTGGATGCTTTCATATTACCCAGAGGGGGGGCACTCGGCCAGCTCCTCCTCCCTTGGCGCCAGCTTCACCCGCTGCTCACGGTGAGGGCCGGGCCGGGCGAGGCGGCCCGGACCCGCGCTGCGTCTGGCGCGGCCGCCGGCGTCGCCCGGCGGGGTAGTGCGAATCGGTAAGATAGTGAGAGGGCAGTTCCTTAACTTACCGTTTCGCACCATGCCGCCCGGCAGCCGCGGCGAGAGGGGCTTGCGCGATCAGGCGACGAAAGACGCGTTCGCCACTGCCGGTGGGCCGCGCCGCCGCCGCGGCGCAGGCCGGGTCTTGACCTCGAGGCTGAGAGACCGTTCCCGGCGGTCGTCACACCTGGCCCTGCAGCACCCTCTCCACCTGCGCCGGTCAGCAGGCAGCGCAGGAGAAGCTAAGCGGCTACCGCCTTTGGCCGGCAGGAGGAGCTAAGCGGCTACCGCCCTTGGCCGGCGGAAGGAGCTGAGCGGCTACCGCCCTTGGCCGGCGGAAGGAGCTGAGCGACTACCGCCCTTGGCCGATTCCTCGTGTTGCCGATTCGCGACATGCCGCATGGCGGCCCGCCGCACGGTGCCCCGCCTGCCCGCGTGCCGCCGGCGGGGCGGCCGCCGAAGGCCCGCCGCCCCTTCGGGCGCCGGTCGCGGGGTGATACCCTTGGCGCGACACCCGCAGGGCGCCCGCCGGGGCCGCGCCCTTCGACCGCGGGCGCACGAAGGAACCCATGACATCCCTGCACGACTCACAGACGCCCACGCCCACGCCTGCGGCGCCCGGGCCGACGCCCGCCGCGCCCGAGCCGGGGCGTGCTGCGGCGCCCGGACCGGCGCCCGCCGCCGCGCCCGCGCCCGCCGCCGCGCCGCGCACCAGCTGGCTGCAGCTCGGCGTGGTGTCGGCGGGCAGCTTCGTCACCTGGGTCGGCTTCGGCGCCATCATCCCCTACCTGCCCATCTTCCTGAAGGAGCAGGCGCACAGCTCGATGCTCATGATCGGGGTGGTGGCAGCGATGTTCTACCTGGGCACGCTACTCTTCTCGTCGCCCCTGGGCTGGCTCAGCGACACCATCGGGCGCAAGCCGGTGATGGTCGCCGGCGCAGCCCTGTACACGGTCGCACTCCTGCTGTTCACGACCACCACCGACCCGTACTGGTTCGTGTTCTTCCGGCTGCTCGAGGGCATCGGCACCGCCGCGTTCGGGCCGGCCGCGCAGGCCTTCGTCGCCGACATCACCACCGAGGAGAACCGCAGCAAGGCCTACGGCTTTCTGACCACGGCGCAGTTCGGCGGGCTCATACTGGGGCCCGCCATCGCCGCGCCGCTCTACAACCTTGTGGGTGGTGGGAAGGCCGGCTTCTACGCAATCTTCTACGTGGGCGCCGCCCTCTCCGCGCTCTCACTGGTCGCCGTCATCGCCTTCGTGCGCGAGCCGGCTGCTCTCAAGGTGCGGCGCGCCCAGCGCCGCCACGACATCGAGAGGCCGGGCGGCACAGGCAAGGCCGCGCGCCCACCCATCCGCACCATCATGACGCCGGCGATCATCGCCTTCCTGATCATCGCCTTTGCGAGCCACTTCGCGATGGGCACCTTTGACGTGGTTTGGAGCCTGTGGCTACAGCATCTCGGCGCCTCGATGACCTTCATCGGCCTCACCTGGATCGCCTTCAGCGTGCCCATGCTGCTGTCGTTCGTCGGGGGGATCGCCGCCGACCGCTACAGCCGCTACTGGCTGTTCGTCGGCGGCTACACGTTCTCGGCGTTCGCCTGGATCTTCTACGGGGTGACCACCAACATGACCCTCTTCCTCGTGGTGAACTGCCTCGAGGGCCTGGCCATCGCGTTCTCGTACCCCGCCAAGCAGGCGCTGCTCATCCAGGCCAGCCCGCGCCGCTGGATCGGCACCGTGACGGGCGTGGAGGCGACCGCCATGCAGGCCGCGGGCCTGTTGGGATCGCTGACGGCGCCGATCCTGTACGGCTGGATCTCGGGCTACGTTCTGGCCCTCGGCGGCGCCATCAACCTCATCGGCCTCACCATCGCCGCGCCGATCCTGCACCGCGAGTGGAAGCGCCTCAGGACGGGCGGGTCGATGCCCCGGCAGGCCGAGCTCGAGCGCCTCGGCGACAAGGCGGGCGCGGCGGTCGGCGCGCCGCCGCGTGGGATGGAATAGGGGCGTCGCGGGCTACTTCACCGTGAACCTGACCCACCTGGTCGCGGCGGCTGCGTGCGCGGCGGTCCTGGCGATCGTGGCCCGCATGCGGTAGACGCCCGGCTTGGCGGGCTTGTAGTGCCAGCTGTACGTGCCCGTGAAGACGATGGCGGGAGAAGTGGCCTTCATCTTCCTCCAGGCGGTGCCCTTCCTCAGTTGCACGGTGAGCGTGACCGTGCCGGTGACGAGGCCGGCGTGCGTCACTCTGCCTGTCGCCGTCACGCGCTTGCCCAGCGATAGGGCGCCGCTCCTGAGACCGCTCAGCCTGAGCGTGACCGACGATGCCGGCGTCGGGGTCGGTGTGGGAGTCGGCGTCGGGGTCGGCGTGGGAGTCGGCGTCGGGGTCGGCTTGGGAATCGGGGTCGGGGTCGGCGTGGGAGTCGGCGTCGGGGTCGGCGTGGGAGTCGGGGTCGGCGTGGGCGTTGTCGTGGGCGTGGGCGTCGGCGTGGGCGTAGGCGTCGGGGTGGGCGTGGGAGTCGGCGTGGGCGTAGGCGTCGGGGTAGGCGTCGGCGTTGGCGAGGCGCTGGGCACAAGGGCGACATCGCGCGTCGTGACCCCCCCCGACGTGATCACCACATCGCCGAGAGTCTGGGGGTCGTAGCCGCTCCGCGAATACGTGACGCTGTACATGCCCGGCGAGAGCGCCGAGACCGTGTACGTGCCGTCCCCGGCGGTGGTCGTCGGAGCCAGGCCGGCGACCGTCACCGACACGCCGCCTAGGCCCGCCCCACCGCTCGTGACCGTGCCGCTGAGCGTCCCGGTAACGGGAGGAGCCCCGGGGTAGGTCCAGAAGATGCCCGCGAGATCGCCGGCGGCCAGCGCGCGCTTCTGCTGGTTCACGTTTCCGTAGCCATACATCACCTTGCCCGAGTCGCCGGGCATGTACTGGTCGAGGAGCCTGAGCCAATGCCCGGTCTCGTGCTCGGTGATGCTCTGCACGTCCATGGTGTTCGATCCGGGCGCGCCGTCACCCCAGGCGAATGCATTGCTGAACTGGACATCGCACTGCGTGACGCGGCCGGCAATGATGTAGGACGTCGCCTGCGCGATCACGCCGCTGCCCAGACTGTCGGTCCAGGAGATGACGTTGAGGCCATCGTTGGCGAAGCCGGCGCTCGTCAGGCCGCCGTCGGAGTAGACGAAGGCGGAGCCGGCGGCGTTCCACACGCCCGTACCGGCGTCCACGAGGCTCTCGCGCAGGGCGCTGTCGATGCCAGACGTGTTCACATAGTAGGTCAGGCCCGGGCTCGACCACTTGGCCCCCCCGTACCCGAACGTGATCTGAAAGTCGTAGCCGTTCGACGCGTCGAAGCTCGACGTGGTGACCACCACGGGCCCGGACCCCGCCGACGCTGAGTAGCTGTCGATGACGCCCGTCGGTACCTCGCAGCTGATGGCGGTGTCGGACCACGACGCGATGGCGCTGGTGCCGATGCGCATGACTCCTTTGCGGCCGTACGAGAACTCCACGTTGCCCGGCGTCGCTCCGAACCCGGAGCCGCCGATGGTCACGTAGCTGTGCGTGCCCGCCGAGGCCTCACCGGGGGTGATGGACGTGATCACGGGGACCCCGCGGCGCGCCGGTGCGACGCGCGACGCGCTGGACGCCGCGCCGGTTGACGCGGGAGCCGCCTCGCCGATCGCGACCCTGACCCGGCGGCTCAGCGATGCCGTGGTTTCGCCCGTCGCAAGCACACGTCCGCGCGAGACGCCCAGCTTGCCCTGCAGACCGCCGACGACCCAGCCTCTCGCGTCGACGAACACGAAGCACGAGTCGCCGACGTGAAACGACGCCATACCGTCCACCACGACGTGCGTCCCGTCAGGGAGCTCGCCGCCGGGTACGTACACGGTCAGGTAGCTCGCGGACGGACGGCCCTTGAGAGAGCGGCCCACGCGCAGACGGACGGCCGTGCGCACGCCCCCCGCGCTCTCGTCCACGGCCGTTGCCACGACGGTGCCCTGCGCCACGGCTGTCGAGCGCCGCGACAGCTGCTCGACGGACAGCTTCTGCAGGGTGGTGGCGTGCGCGGGCGCCGGCCACATGACAATGACGAGAAGTAGCAGGCAGCTGCACACGACGGCGCCGGCCGCCCACTTGGGGCTGAAGGCGTCCGCCCCACGACGCGAGAGCATGCTCACGGAGCGGGTACGCATGGTTCCTCCCATCGACGAGTGGCGCAGTGATCTGCCGTGCGGCTCTGCGGCGGACAGGCCGACAGTCGGGCCTGACGTCCGGCGCGGTCGCAGCCGCGCGATCACCCCGCGCGAACGGCACCTTGTTCCTGGTATCGGCGGAGACTGCGCGAACATGAGCTCGCCACACGTGACCGGGATCTGCCGAAAGCGTCCGCCCCACCAGTGCGCGCGACCGCGTGCGCCGCCCGGCGGCGCGCGTTGATCCTACGGTGACACCACGGGTTCGGGTGGAGTGGCCAGCGTCCAGGAGGAGATGCGCCGCTGGCCGTCCTTCTTCCAGCCCGCGGCCACCACCGTGCCGTCGGCGCGCAGACCGACGGTGTGCCGGTAGCCCGCCGAGATGGCGACGAGGTCCCGCCAGGACGACACGCCACACTGGCCGAACGTGTTCGAACCCGCCGCCACAGCCGTGCCATCGGCGCGCAGGCCGACGGTGTGAAAGCCTCCGGCCGAGATCGCGATCAGGTCGTTCCAGGACGAAACGTCGCACTGTCCGGACTTGTTGGAGCCCACCGCCACCGCCGTGCCGTCGTCGTGCAGGCCGACGGTGTGATAGTCCCCAGCCGAGACGGCGATCAGGTCGTTCCACGAGGAGACGTCGCATTGACCGTCGGCGGAGCGACCCACCGCCACGGCCGTGCCGTCGGCGCGCAGGCCGACGGTGTGGAATCTGCCCGCCGCGACCGCGACCAGGTCGTCCCAGGACGAGACGTCGCACTGACCGGACTTGTTGGACCCTACCGCCACCGCGGTGCCGTCGGCGCGCAAGCCGACGGTGTGCCTGTCCCCGGCCGAGACCGCGATCAGGTCGCTCCAGGAGGAGACGTCACACTGACCAAGTTTCTTCTCGCCCACCGCAACCGCCGTGCCGTCGGCAAGCAGGCCGACCGTGTGATAGGCCCCGGCCGAGATCGCATCCAGGTCGCTCCAGGAGGCCACGCTACACTGGCCCCAGTAGTTGCTGCCCACCGCGACCGCCGTGCCGTCGGCGCGCAGACCCACGGTGTGGATGTACCCGGCCGCGAGGATCTCGCTCTCCCCGGCGCTGCCGGACGAAGCGACGGGTTTGGGCGTCTTGCCACCGTCTGAGCCATCGCGCAGGATGAAGAAGTAGATCGCCGCCGCGGCGGCCGCGGCCGCGACGAGCACGATGATGGTGACGATCAGCGCCGGCCCGGCGCCCCTGCGGGGCGGTCCGCCGGCGTCGCGCGCCACCACCGGCGGCGGCGCGGGAGGCACCGGCCCGGCCGGGCCGGTCTGTACCGGCGGCGCGGGAGACGCCTGCCACGAAGGGCCGGCCTGCACCGGCGGCGGAGGGGTGGCCGGCCAAGCCGGGCCCGCTTGCTGCGGCTGCGCGGCGGTCCATGCCGGCGGGCTGGGCGCGGCGGCGGCCGGGGCGCGCGGCTCGACGATCGTGCGCGCCGGCTCCGGCGGCGCGGCAGGCCCCACAGTTGCGGCGGCGGCCGCGCCGAAGACGGCGCCGCAGGTCCTGCAGAAGACGGCGTCGGCGGGCAGGGCGCCGCCGCAGGAAGGGCAGACGGCGGCCATCTCGGCGCCGCAGCCGCAGCAGAAGCGCGCGTCGTTCTCGTTGGCGCGGCCACAAGACGGGCAGTTCCTGGCCATTGTCCCCCTCCAGCTGCGTTCAGCCGTGGACTCTCAGGGCCATCGTACCCGCTACGCGCCACGCGGCACAGGGGCAGACCGGGCTGTCGTGGCGTCGCTGGGCCGGGTGTGAAGGCGCGACGCCGGGCGCTGCACCGCTTGAGCGAGCTACGCAGGGCACGAGTGCCCCGCGGCGCGGCGGGCGAAGCTCCTGCCGGCGGCGCCGGCGAGGCTCTTCTTGAGGCCGCGCTCGGGAGGTTTCAAGAAACCGACGGTCTTCACGGCCATGGCGGGAAGCGTGCTGAGGACGGGTCGCGCGCTTGCCCGCGAGGACCCCCGCAGGCCTGCCGGCGGCGGGGGTCCTCGCGGTGCGCGGCCTCTCTCCGTGGGGCTACTTCACCGAGAACCTGAGCCACTTCGTCGTGGCGGCGGCATGCGCGTCGGTCTTGGAGACCGCGGCCTGCACGCGGCAGGCGCCCTTCTGGGCGGGCTTGTGCGTCGCCTACCGCTTCACCGTGAAGCTCACGGCGTTGCTCGTGCCGCCCGTGGTGGTCACCGTGACCGTCACAGCGCCGAACCTGGCCTTCATCGGCACCGTGCACTTGATCCGTGTATCGCTCCACGAGAGATACGTGGCGCACGCCCTGCCACCGAACCTCACGGAGCTCGCGCCGAGCGCCGAGCGCGTGCCGAAGCCCGTGCCGCTGATGGTCACGACCGCGCCGCGCTTGCGCGCGGCGGGCGTGATCTTGGCGATGCTGGGCACGGGGATGACGGTGAAGCTCGTGGCGCTCGTGCCGATGCCGCGGGGAGTGACCACGGCGATCGGGCCGCTGGTGGCGCCGGCCGGCACGGTGGCCGTGATCTGCGCGGCGGAGTCCACGACGAAGGACACCTCGACGCCGTTGAAGGTGACCGCAGTGGCACCCGTGAAGCCGATGCCGGTGAGGGTCACGGTGCTGCCCAGCGGGCCCGACGTCGGGGTGAAGAGCGTGATGCTGGGCGCCGGGATGACAGCCTCCGCGACATCGAGCCGCCCGGCCGTCGTCGTTTTGCCGGTGAGCGAGGCCAGTGGATCCACATGGTCAAGGATCCGCTGCACGCGTCGCGCCATGGTTTCGGACGGGGACTGCGCCGCGCACAGCGCGACCGCCCCGGTGACGTGCGCCGTGGCCATGGATGTGCCGGACATGCTCGCGTAGCCGCCACCCGGCACAGTGCTGAGGATGCCCACTCCGGGGGCAGCCAGATCGACGCTCGTGGCTCCGAAGTTCGAGGATGTCGCGAGCGTGTCCGTGCTGTTGGTGGACGCCACTGCGATGATATTCGGGCAATCGTATGATGAGGGGTACTGCGGAGTCGCGTCGTTGTCGTCGCCGATCCTGTCCGTACCGCCGTTGCCGGCCGCCGCGCAGAAGACGATGCCGGCCTCGCCGGCGGCGTTGATGGCGTCGCGCAACAAGTCGTTGTAGCCGGCGCCGCCCCAAGAGGCGTTGATCGCCACGACGTTGACCCCGTGGCTCAGCTTCTCGTCGACCACGTAAGCGATGCAGGCGATCGCATCCGCGTCATGGCCGGATCCGGCAGAATCCAGGTACTTGAGCGCCATGATGCGTGCTTGCCAGGCCACACCGGTGATGCCGATAGCGTTGTTGCCGACGGCCGCCATCGTGCCCGCGGTGTGGGTGCCGTGCCCGTCATCGTCGTACGGATCGCTATCGCCGTTGACCACGTCGATCCCGTATACGTCGTCGACGTGGCCGTTGAGATCGTCGTCGATGCCGTTGGCCGGGATCTCAAAGGGGTTGCGCCACATGTTGGCCGCCAGGTCGGGGTGGTCGTAGGCGACGCCGCTGTCGATGTCGGCGACCACGACGCCCGAGCTGCCGGTGGTGATGCCCCACGCCTCGGGGGCGCTGATGTCGGCGCCCACGGTGCCCGCGGTCTGGCCGATGTTGTCCAGCCCCCAAAGGTCCGAGAAGTCGGGATCGTCCGGGTAGACCGGTGAGCCGCTCACGTACCGCTCGTAGTTGAGCGAGGCGGCGATGACGTTGGGGTTCTGCAGGGCGCTCTTGACGAGGGCTTCGCCGGTGAGCGCGCCGGACTTGAAGAGCACCATGCGCTCGCCACGCGGCAGAATGGCTTGCACGCGAAGATCGCGGAATGTGGCTGAGCCCAACGCGCTCGCGAGCGCCTTTCTGCTCGACAGAGAAGCCCCGGCCTTCAGGCGCACGAGCACTTCGCCGGCGGCGTAAGCCTGGCCGGGCTGCGGCGCACGCGCGGCCCCCGCCGCAGGCCGTGCGTCCCGGACCCCGGCCTGTGCCTGCACGACCGCCAGAAGCCCGCCGGCAAGACAGATCGCCGCAGCGATCAGCAGGCCGAGGGTGAACCGGTGGAACCCACCGCGCACGTTGGTCAGTATGGCTGACTCCCTGTCACTCGAAGCGGAACGACGATACCCACGCACGTCCCGCCGCTTGTTCCTGTGCAGGCCTCGCGCGGATGTACCGCCTCGAGCCTATCACGCGGACAGCACGAGGCGCGGACAGGCAAGGCGGCGCGCTCGCTCCGCGCCCTATGCCGCTACCGCTTCACCGTGAAGCTCACGGCGTTGCTCGTGCCGGCAGCGGTCGTCACCGTGACCTTGACGGCGCCGTACCGGGCCTGCGCCGGCACCCTGCACTTGATCTGCGTGGCGCTCCACGAGCTGTACGCGGTGCACACCCTGGCGCCGAACTTCACGAAGCTCGCGCTGAGGGCTGCGCGCGTGCCGAAGCCGGTGCCGGTGATGGTCACGACCGCACCGCGCCTGGCGGCGGCGGGCCTGAGCTTGGCGATGCTGAGCGCCGGGGTCAGCGCGTTCGCGACGTTGAGCCGCCCGCCGGTGGCCGTCTTGCCGCTCAGCGAGGCTATGGGATCCACATGGTCGAGGATCCGCCGTACGCGCTGCGCCACGGTCTCGAGCGGGAACCGAGCGGCGCACAGCGCGATCGCCCCCGCGACGTGCGGCGTGGCCATGGACGTGCCGTCCCAGCTCACGTACCAGCCCCCCAGCGCCAAGCTCTGCGCGCTCCAGGTGGCGCCGCCGTTCGCAGTGACGAGGATCGTGCCGCC
>JAPLCM010000018.1 GCA_026392275.1 Actinomycetota bacterium
CGAAGGCGGCCGGCGGGGTCCCGCATTCACACGTGGGCACAACGCGCGCCGTCTCCGGCGTTTCCGGCGTCTCCGCGGTGACGGGAGGCGCCGCGTCGATCGTCTGCCGAGTCATGAACGGATCATCCTTCCTGAGCTGCCGGCGGTGCCGCGAAACTCGTGATCAGCGCTGTCGCTGCCATGTCGGCCATGAGCCGCTCGTAGTCGTAGGGCACGCGCACGAACTCGACGAAGCCCTCGTCCCCGCCCAGCCGGGAGGGGTCGACGAGCGCGTAGCAGATGCGCCAGTCGCCGTCCTTGGGGCGCCCGCCGCTGCCGACGTTCACGAAGGTGGTCGTGCCGACTTGCCGCGCGTAGGGCACGTGCGTGTGCCCGAAGAGGATCGCCGGATACGGAAACTCGCGAGCCATGCGCTCCATTGCGGAGGCGGGCCGATCCTCGAAGAGGTACTCATTGATGCGACGAGGGCTGCCGTGCACGGCGAGGATCTCACCGCCGGAGGTCTGAAGCACGAAGTGGTCCTCGAGGGAACGCAGATACTCCTTGACCTCGTCCGACGCGACCTCCTGCGTCCAGGCGAGGGATGCCGCGCCCTCGGCGCGCTGCTCGTCGGTCTTGTAGACGCAGCCGCAGTCGCCGGTCTCGAAGCCGATGCCCTGGTCGTAGTTACCCATCAGCGTGGGGATGCCGGCATCGCGGACCAGCAGGGCGACCTCGTTCGGTGAGGGCCCGTAGCCGACAAGGTCGCCGAGGCAGAACGTGTGCGGGATTCCGCGGCGCTCGATGTCGGCGAGGATCGCCTCGAGCGCCGGCAGGTTGCCGTGCACGTCGGAGAAGACGGCGAACGGCTCGTCTACCTGGATGGTCTTCACATTGTCCTGCCTTTGTCGCCTTCATGCTGTACGACTTATATCAACTTAGCTTGACCATAAATATTTGTCAATGTATCGTTGTCGCTGACCACCCCGCCGACGCCGCCCAGGAGACGACCGCCATGGCAGAGAGCACCATCAGGCGCCTCTCGTTTCTCGACCGTTACCTCACCGGCTGGATCTTCCTCGCCATGGCCAGCGGCGTGTTCCTGGGCTGGGCCTTCACCGGGGTACCCGAGTTCATCAACAGGTTCAACGTCGGCACCACCAACATCCCCATCGCCATCGGCCTCATCGTGATGATGTATCCCCCACTTGCCAAGGTGAAGTACGAGGAGCTTGGCGACGTCTTTCACGATTACAAGATCCTTGGGCTCTCGCTGGTGCAGAACTGGGTCATCGGGCCGCTCCTCATGTTCTTCCTGGCCATCATCTTTCTGCACAACTACCCCGAGTACATGGTCGGCCTCATCATGATCGGCCTGGCGCGCTGCATCGCCATGGTCATCGTCTGGAACCAGCTCGCCAAGGGCGACACCGAGTACGCCGCCGGCCTCGTCGCCTTCAACAGCGTCTTCCAGGTGCTCTTCTACAGCCTCTTCGCCTGGGTCTTCGTCACCAGGCTGCCGCCGCTGTTCGGCCTCGAGGGCAGCGTCGTCAACGTGGGCATCGGGCAGATCGCCCAGAGCGTGGCCATCTACCTCGGCATCCCGTTCATCACCGGCATGCTGACGCGCTACTTCGGCATCAAGTACAAGGGCCGCGAATGGTACGAGCAGAAGTTCATCCCGCGCATGAGCCCGCTCACGCTCATCGCGCTCCTGTTCACCATCCTCGTGATGTTCAGCCTCAAGGGCGACCTCATCGTGCAGCTGCCGCTCGACGTGGTGCGCATCGCCATTCCGCTGCTCATCTACTTCGTCGTCATGTTCTTCGTGAGCTTCTACATGGGCCGCAAGATCGGCGCCGACTACTCCAAGACCGCGACCCTTTCGTTCACCGCGGCCAGCAACAACTTCGAGCTCGCCATCGCCGTGAGCGTGGCCGTGTTCGGCATCGGCTCGGGGGTCGCGTTCGCGGCCGTCATCGGGCCGCTCGTCGAAGTGCCCGTGCTCATCGGCCTCGTCAACGTGTCCCTGTGGATGGGCCGTAAGTACTGGGGCATGACCGACGAACCCGTGCCGGCGGCGGTCGCCGCCGGCGTCGACGAGGTCGCCTGCGACCCACCAAGGAGCTGACATGAAGATCGCCAGAGACCCCGCGGAAGCCGGCAGCATGGTCGACTTCGTCCCGTTCTTCAAGGCCTTCTGCAACCCCATCCGCGCGCAGATCATTGAGTTCCTGCTCGGTGGCGAGCGCTGCGTCTGCGAGATGACCGGCCCGCTCGACCAGAGCCAGCCGCTGGTCTCGCATCACCTCGCCCTGCTGCGCGACGCCGGGCTGCTGCGCATGCGCAACGAGGGCACGCGCACCTACTACGCCATCGACTGGGAGCGCTTCGACGGCGACCTCAAGGGCTTTCTGGACTACGTTCAGCGCCTGCGGGACGCGCCGGCCACCCCCAGCAACGCCGCCGGCGCCTGCATGACGAACCCCAGACCCGCGAAGAAACGCAACGCCTCATGACCGCAACGAGAAGGAGAATCACGTGAAGCTTGAGATCCTTGGTTCGGGCTGCGCCAACTGCAAGAAGCTGATGGCCGTCACCGAAGCGGCCGTACGCGACCTCGCCATCGACGACGCCGAGCTCGTCAAAGTGGAGGACTTCCCTACGATCATGGCCTATGGGGTCATGTCGACGCCCGCGCTCGCCATCGACGGCAAGCTGGTGATGAG
>JAPLCM010000202.1 GCA_026392275.1 Actinomycetota bacterium
GCCCCACGGTTCACGACGCATGTGCGCGTGCGCTACGCCGAGACCGACGCCGCCGGGGTCCTCTACTACGGCAACTACCTCACCTACTTCGAGGTCGTGCGCTTGGAGTACCTCCGCGCCCTCGGTAACCACATCGCCTCCATCGAGGCGCAGGGCGTGCGGATGCCGGTGGTCGAGGCGCGCCTCAAGTACCTGCGTCCGGCGCGCCTGGACGACCTGCTCGAGGTGTCGGTGAGCGTCGAGTCCGTCGGCCCAGCCTCGTTCGCCTTCGACTACGAGGTGACCCGCGACGGGCTCCTTCTGGTCGCCGGCTGGACCCGCCTCGCCGTCTGCGAGCGTGACACCGGCCGGGCCATGCCCATGCCGGGCTGGCTCCGCGACCTGTTTAGGCGCACCCCCACGGCGGTAGAGGACAGCTCATGAGCACGGTGTTCCCTCCACAGCCCCCCGATGCGCCCGAGGCGCCGCAGCCGCCGTCCGGGGACGGTCTGCCGCCGGATTTCGAGACGCGTCTGCCCGACGACCTCGAGGTCAAGCACTGCTACCGGCATCCGCAGCGCGAGACCGGCGTGTCGTGCTCCAACTGCGGCCGCCCGATCTGCCACGAGTGCATGATCGATGCACCTGTCGGCTTCCGCTGCCCCGAGTGCGTGAAGGAGCAGAACGCAGGTGGCTCGCGGGCCAAGGTCGTCACGCGCGCCCAGATCCGCTCGCGCTGGGGCGCGGCCGGCGGCACCATGTCCGGCGGCGCGCCGGTGACCAAGGTCCTCATCGGCATCAACGTGGCGCTGTTCCTCGCCGAACTGTTGTTCGGCGCCGTGGGCGCCATGGGCGGAGGCTCCGCGAGGATGCTCGTCGACATGGGGGCGCTGGTCCCGGCCTACGTGGCGGTGAAGCACGAGTACTGGCGCCTCTTCACTGCCATGTGGCTGCACGGCGGCCTGCTTCATGTCGCCTTCAACATGTACGCCCTGTACATCGGCGGCGCCTACCTTGAGATGATCGCCGGCAAGGGCAAGTACCTGGCCATCTACCTGATCGCCGGCGTGGCCGGTAACGTCGCCGTCTATCTGCTGGCGGCTCCCATCTCGGTGACCATCGGCGCCTCCACGGCCATCTTCGGCATCTTCGGTGCCCTGTTCACCTACAGCCTCCACAACCGCGACAGCGCCGTGGGTCGCGCGCTTCAGAGCATGGGCACCGTGATCCTCATCAACCTGGTGATCACGTTCGTCGTGCCCGGGATCTCGTGGCAGGGCCACGTGGGTGGGCTCGTCGGCGGCGTGCTCGCCGTCGAGGCGCTCACCTGGTTCGGGCGGCGCGACCTGCGCGCCCCCTGGGGCGCGCGCGACGCCGCCCTCTTGGCCGGCATCGTGGCCTTCCTCGTCGTCGCCGTCCTCTGGCGGACGGCCAACTTCCCGCTGGCCTGAGCGCGCGTCATCCGTAGCGCCCATGCGGACTTCCTGACCAGACCAGCTCTCCGGAGAGTCGCCGTGCAGCAGCCGCCGCTCGTGGAACCGCGTGCCGGGCTCGTCCCCGCCGCCGAAGTGGCGGGCCGTCTGGCCGGCCTCCAGGCCGGCCTTGCCGCCCGCGGGCTCGAGGCGGCCATCATCGTGCAGAACGCGGACCTGTACTACTTCAGCGGCACGGTGCAACGCGCGTTCCTCTACGTGCCGGCGACCGGCGAGGCGACGCTCTTCGTGCGCAAGCTCGCGGAGCGCGCGCGCCTCGAGACACCGCTCGCGGGCATCGTCGAACTTGCGGATCCCCGCGACCTGCCCGCTCTGGTGGCGCGGCGCTACGGTGCCCTGCCGCGCCGCGTGGGTCTCGAGCTCGACGTGCTGCCGGTGCTCGAGTACCGGCGCCTCGAGAAGCTCTTTCCGGAGGCGCTGTTCGACGACGTCGGCCGCGACATCGTGCGGCAGCGCGCCGTCAAATCGATCTGGGAGGTCGAGCGCATCCGCGCCGCCGCGGCCATCGCCCTCGAGGTCTGCGAGCTGGTCCCCGGCATCCTTCGCGAGGGCCTCACCGAGGCCGCGTTCGCCGGCCTTGTCGAGGCGCAGGCGCGGCGCCTGGGTCACGAGGGCATCATCCGCATGCGCGGCTTTAACCAGGAGATGTTCTACGGCCAGCTGCTCACGGGCGTCAGCGGCACGGCGGCGAGTTACCTCGACACGCCGCTGGCCGGGACCGGCCTCAGCCCGGCGGTCGCCCAGGGCGCGAGCTTCAGAACGATCCGCCGCGGCGACCACGTGGTCTTCGACTTCGTCCCGGTGCGCGAGGGCTACATCGCCGATTTCACGCGCATCTTCGCGCTCGGCGACCTGCCCGGTGAGCTGTGCCGCGCCTACGAGGCCGCCCTGAGGATCGAGGCGGCCGTGGTCGCTGCGGCGCGGCCCGGCGTCGCCTGCCGCGCCCTCTACGACCTTGCCCTGGCCGCCGCCGCCGACGAAGGTCTCGCCGCCTCCTTCATGGGGTACGGCGCCGGGCAGGTGCGCTTCATCGGCCACGGGGTGGGGCTCGAGCTCGACGAGCTGCCCGTGCTGGCGAGCAGCGACATGGAGCTCGCCGAGGGCATGGTCTTCGCTCTCGAGCCCAAGTTCGTGCTGCCCGGCCTGGGGGCCATCGGCGTCGAAAACACGTGGCTGGTCACCGGCTCGGGGCTCGCACTCATCACGGACGCCCCCGAGCAAATCCGCCGGGTCGGCTGAGAGTCGTCGCGGCGGGGAACTGTGTGGGTGGCGGGCATCCCGCCGCGAAGATCATGAGGAGGAAACATGGAGCAGCTCACGGCGGACATCTGGGTCCATCGCATCGACGCCGCAGGCTTCCCCACCGTCGCGGCGGTGGTGATGACGCGCACGCGAGCCTTCGTCATCGACACGCTCATGAGCCCACAGGACATGGCGCCCGTGCTGGAGCTCCTGGCGGCGCGCGCTGGCGCGCGCCGCACCGTGGTCGTGAACACGCACCACCACTGGGACCACGTGTACGGTAACGCCGCCTTCCGCGGCGTCGACATCGTCGCTCAGAGCGCCTGTCCCCGGCTGATCCTCGTGCACGGCACCACCACCGACGAATCGGTGCCGCTGTCGCCGCCGGAGGGCGTGCCGCTGCCCACCATCACCTTCGGCGACCGCCTCACGTACAGCGACGAGCCCGAGACCGTGCATCTCATCCACACGCCGGGGCACAGCGAGGACTCGCTGGTCGTCTTCCTCGCCGGCGCGCGCCTTCTCTTCGCCGGCGACAGCCTCGAGTGGCCGCTGCCCAACTTCGCCCAGCGCGACGGCAAGGACGTCTGGATCCACACCCTGCGCCAGCTCAAGCAGTTGCCGGCGGACCTCATCGTGCCCAGCCACGGCCCGGCGATGGGCCGGGCGCTTATCGACGCCAACGAGAGCTACATCAGCGGGGTATACGAGGCCGTTGCCGCCGCCAAGAAGGCGGGCGCCGGCCGCAACGAGCTCGACCTGCCGGCGGAGGCCTTCCTCGGCGCCGACGTCGTCCTCGACGACGTGTACCTGGAGGCGCATCGCACCAACCTGGTCTGGGCGTGGGACGAAGTCTGACCCGGGCGGGGCGCGTGCGGCCAAACTGGACATTCTTTTCTAATTCGTGTATAAAGGTCACATGAAGCTCTCTACTCAGGCCGACTACGCCGTGCGCGCCGTCTACGAACTGGCGCGACACGAGCCCGGCGCCGTGCTGCACACCGGCGACATCGCTGCCGCGCAGCACATCCCGAGCGCGCGCCTCGCGAAGGTCGTCCAGGAGCTGGCGCGCGCCGATCTGGTGCGCACCCAGCGCGGGCAGCAGGGCGGCGTCATGCTCGCGCGCCCCGCCGCGCGCATCAGCGTGCGCGACGTGTACGAGGCGGTGGAGGGCCCCATCCTGCTTTGCCGGTGTCGCCAGCGGGTAGAACCGTGCGGCGACGATGTGTGCGACACCCATGCGTTCTGGAGCGGTGTCGAGACGCTTCTCACCGAGGAGCTGCAGACTGTGACGTTCGCGGCCTTAGCCGATCCAAGGCGCCGAGCGCCGGGCACAAGCGGCCGCCCGCAAGCGACGAGGAGG
>JAPLCM010000171.1 GCA_026392275.1 Actinomycetota bacterium
GACGCGTTGCAGGGGGGCGCTGGCACCAGCACCAACATGAACGTCAACGAAGTCATCGCGAACCGGGCGCGGGTGCTGCTCGCACAACCGCTCGGCAGTTACGACAGGGTATCGGCCCTCGACGACGTCAACCGCCACCAGTCCACCAACGACACCTATCCCACGGCGTTGAAACTCGCCGCGATCCGCTTGCTGCGTGTTCTCGAGCAGGAAGTCGTGGCGCTGCAGGAGGCGTTTCAGGCCAAGGAAAAAGAGTTTGCGGGCGTCGTGAAAGTGGGGAGGACCGAACTGCAAGACGCCGTCCTCACTACGCTGGGCAGGGAGATGGGCGCCTACGCCGAGGCGTTCAACCGCGACCGCTGGCGCATCTACAAGTGCGAGGAGCGCCTGCGCGTCGTGAACCTCGGCGGTACGGCCATCGGCACCGGCTTCGCGGCGCCGCGCCAGTACATCTTCCGCGTCGTCGACACGCTGCGCGAGCTCACCAGCATCGGCTTCGCGCGCGCCGAGAACCTCATCGAAGCCACGCAGAACACCGACGTGTTCGTCGAGGTGTCGGGGATCCTCAAGGCGCACGCCATGACGCTGCTCAAGGTCTGCGGCGACCTGCGCCTCATGAGCTCGGGGCCGGAGGCCGGGCTCGGCGAGATACGCCTGCCCCGGCGGCAGGCCGGCTCCAGCATCATGCCCGGCAAGGTCAACCCCGTGATCCCAGAAGCAGTGAGTCAGGTCGCTCTTCTGGTCGCCGCCTACGACTCCACGATCGCCATGGCCGCCGGCCTCGGCAGCCTCGAGCTCAACGCCTTCTTCCCGCTCATCGCCGACTGCCTGTTGCAGAGCCTGTCGCTGCTCGCCCACGCCGACGAGATCCTGCGGCGTTTCTGCATCGAAGGGCTGGAGGCCGACGAGGAGCGCTGCGCGCTGCATGTACGCGCGTCCAGCGCCGCCGCCACCGCCCTGGTGCCCGAGATCGGCTACGAGGCGGCCTGCGACGTGGTGCGCGCCGCGCAGGCCGAGGGCGCGACGATCCGCGACGTCGTCGTCGACAGGGGCATCCTCAGCGCGGCCCAGTACGAGGAACTGCTCTCGCCCGAGGCCGTCTGCCGCCTCGGCACCCCCCAGCCGCTCGGCCGACCCGTGGAGGACTGATGAAGGACGCACCATGGGCATGATGGACGCACCTCGCGGCATGAGGCTGCACATCGGCATCTTCGGACGCCGTAACGTGGGCAAGAGCAGCCTGCTCAACGCCATCACCCGCCAAGACGTGAGCATCGTCAGCGACTTCGCCGGAACGACCACCGACCCGGTGGAGAAACCGATGGAGCTGCTGCCGCTCGGCCCTGTGCTGTTCATCGACACCGCCGGCATCGACGATGTCGGGGTGCTCGGCGAGCTGCGCGCCAAACGCACCATGCAGGTGTTCGACCGCACCGACCTCGGGGTGCTGGTCACCGAGGCCGGCAGCTGGGGTGAGTACGAGGACGGCATCCTCGACGAGTTCGAAGAGCGCAAGGCCCCGGTCGTGGTGGTCTTCAACAAGGTCGACCTCGTCGGCAAGCCACCGCCGGTCAAACGCCTGCGGGAACTGAAGGTCACGCCGGTGCTCACCACCGCCAGCGAAGGCCGCGGCGTGCTCGACTTTCGCCAGGCGCTGCTCGATGCGGCGCCGCCCGACTTCATCGACAATCCCACGATCCTCGGCGACCTCGTCAACTCCGGCGACCTCGCGGTGCTCGTGGTGCCCATCGACAAGGAGGCGCCGCGCGGCCGGCTGATCCTGCCGCAGGTGCAGAGCATCCGCGACCTCATGGACAGCGACGCCATGGCGCTGGTCGTCAAGGAGCGCGAGCTCAAGAACGCTATCGACAGGCTTAACCGGCCACCCAAGCTGGTGGTCACCGACTCGCAGGCGTTCCTCAAGGTTGCCGCCGACACCCCGCCCGAGGTGCCGCTCACGAGCTTCAGCATCCTGTTCAGCCGCTTCAAGGGCGACCTCACCAGTCAGGTCGAAGGCACCCTGGCGGTGGAAGACCTGAGGAGCGGCGCCCACATCCTCATCGCCGAGGCCTGCAGCCACCATCCCATCGCCGAGGACATCGGTCGCGTCAAGATCCCGCGCTGGCTCACCCAGTACGTGGGCGGCAAGCTCGACATCGAGCACATGCAGGGCCATGACTTCCCCGACGACCTCTCGCGCTGGGACCTCGTGATCCACTGCGGCGCCTGCACCTTCAACCGCCGCGCCATGCTCGGGCGCATCCTGCGCTGCCGGCAGCAGGGCGTGCCGATCACCAACTACGGCCTCGTGATCGCCTTCAGCCTGGGGATCTTCGAGCGCGCGCTGCAGCCCTTCCCGGCCGCGCTCGAGGCCATGCGCGCCGCGCAGGCGCGGCGGGCCGGGCACGCACCGGCGGAGCCGGTGACCGCCGGCCTGCCCCCGGACGCGGCCGTCGACGACCTCTGCTGATGGCCGGGCGGCCGCGGGCATCCCCGGCGCTCGGCGTCGCCGACGCACTCACGCGCGACGCCGTCGAGCACTGGCTGCGCGAGACCGACGAGGCGCGGCTCGAGACCCTGTGGGCCGCGGCCGACGAGGCCCGTCGCGACTACGTCGGCGATGCGGTCCACCTGCGCGGCCTCGTCGAGGTCAGCAACTATTGCGTGCGCGGCTGCACCTACTGCGGCATCCGCGCCGGGAACCGTGGCGTGGAGCGCTATCGGGTGTCCGCCGACGTCGTGCTGGACTGCGCTCACAAAGCCGAGGAGTTCGGCTACGGCACGCTGGTGATGCAGTCGGGCGAGGACTACGGCATCGAGACCGACTGGCTGGCCGGCATCTTGCGCCGCATCCGCCGCGAGACCGGCCTCGCGGCCATCACCCTGAGCCTCGGCGAGCGCCCCGACGACGATCTGGCCGCCTGGCGCGAGGCCGGCGCCGACCGCTACCTGCTGCGCTTCGAGACCTCGGACGACGCGCTCTACCGCCACATCCACCCCGACCTGCCGGGCAAGGTGAGCGACCGCATGGCCATCCTGCGCCGTCTGCAGGAACTGGGCTACGAGGCCGGCACCGGCATCATGGTGGGCATCCCCGGGCAGACGCATGCGAGCATCGCCGCCGACATCGAGTTGTTCCGCGGCATGGACATGGACATGATCGGCATCGGCCCGTACCTGCCCCACCCCGCGACGCCCCTGGGTCAGGAGTCCGCGCGCCGCCAGACCGAGGACGACTGGCCGCCCGACCAGGCCCCCAGCAGCGAGCTCATGACGTGCAAGGTGCTGGCGCTCACGCGCCTCGCGCGTCCGGACGCCAACCTACCGGCGACCACGGCGCTCTCGCTGGTGAACAAGGCCGGCGGGCGCGCCCACGGCCTGCAGCGCGGCGCCAACGTGGTGATGCCCAACCTCACGCCGCTCCGCGAGCGCGAGAAGTACGAGATCTACCCCGAGAAGGCCGCAGTCCACGAGACCGCTGCAGCCATCAACGACAGCATCATGGCCCTGCTTGCCGCGCTGGGGCGCACTGTGGGCACGGGCGCCGGCGCACGCCGGCGCAGTTGACCGAGCCCAGTCCCTGAATCGGGCGCGGCCCGCCAGGGCCCCGCGCGCCTGCGCCGATGGTAGCGTGCCCGCGCGTCATCCGGTAGAATCCGTCCTCGCGTCGGGGTGTGGCTCAGCTTGGTAGAGCGCTCGGTTCGGGACCGAGAGGTCGGCGGTTCAAATCCGCCCACCCCGACCATCTTCGCGGCCTGCGGCCTGCGGCCTCGCGCACGGTTATCGCTCTCTCACCCCAGCTCGAGCAGGCGCGCGTACGCCTCCGGGTTGTACCCCACGATGAAATCGTCGCCGATCATGGCGAACGGGAAGCCGGTGGCGGCGCGCGCCAGCATCTCTTCCTGGATGCGCCTCTGGGTCTCTTCGTCGGCGAGGTCGTAGTCGATGTAGGAGTAGTCGACGGCCTTATCGTCCAGATAGGCCTTGGCCTTTCTGCACCAGGGGCACGTGCTCAGGGTGTACAGCTCCACGGACTTGGTCTGCTCCGTCATCGGGGTCCTCCGTCGCGTATGGGTCGGGCGCCTTTCAGCAACTCTTCGTAGCGCGCCGCGTCGTAGCCTTTCACCGCGTGGCCGCCGATCTTCACGAACGGGAACCCATCGGCGCCGCTCCGGCGCATCTCGGCGGAGATCTTCTGCTGCAGATCCGGGCCGGCCATATCGTACTCGATGGCGTAGAAGTCCACGCCACGCTCCGTGAAGTACGCCTTGGCTTTGCGGCTCCAGCCGCAGGTGCTGAGCGAGTAGATCGTGACGGGTGGTGCGGTCATGGCAGGCGTCCTTCTGTGCATCGCGGACTGACTCGTCTGTCAGGATATACCCGCACCGGCAGCGGTCACTCCAGGGCGGCGAGACCCGCGAGGATGCCCCAGACGTGCGCCCGCGACTCACGCTCGAGGCGCGCGCGCTCGCCGCGGATGCGCGCTGCCAGCTCGACGGCTGTCTGGCGGCCGATGCCGTCGGTCGAGCCCGTGACTAAGACGGTCTTGCCCGTCGTCGGAGCTTCGCTCGTCACCGATTCCTCCTTGATCTGATGGTCACCGGCCGTTGCGCGGGCCGCGGGTAAGAATCGCGTCCAGCGGCCATAACAATCATGGACGCGGGCGGCAGGCAAGTGGCCCGGCCCGACGACTCAACGGAGGGACGACCTGAGGCCGCCGACGACCACA
>JAPLCM010000134.1 GCA_026392275.1 Actinomycetota bacterium
GGCCCGACAACGGCAACCTCGACAAGGCACGCCGCCTCCTGTGGCCGATCAAGCAGAAGTACGGCCGCAAGATCTCCTGGGCCGAGCTCATGATCCTCGCCGGCAACTGCGCCATGGAGTCGATGGGGTTCGCGACGTTCGGCTTCGGCGGCGGCCGTGAGGACGTGTGGGAGCCGGACGACATCGATTGGGGCGCCGAGCGCACGTGGCTGGCGGATGAGCGTTACAGCGGCGAGCGCGAGCTCGCCAACCCGCTGGCCGCCGTCCAGATGGGTCTCATCTACGTGAACCCGGAGGGGCCGAACGGCATGCCGAGCGCGCTCGCCGCGGCCCGGGACATCCGGGAGACGTTCCGCCGCATGGCGATGAACGACGAGGAGACGGTGGCGCTGATCGCCGGGGGGCACACGTTCGGCAAGACCCACGGCGCCGCCGACGCCGCGCACGTCGGCCCCGAGCCCGAGGCGGCGCCGCTGCAGCAGATGGGTCTCGGCTGGAAGAACAGCTACGGCACCGGGAGCGGTGACGACACCATCACCAGCGGGCTGGAGGGCGCCTGGACCCCCACGCCGGTGACCTGGGACAACAGCTACTTCGAGACGCTGTTCCGCTACGACTGGGACCTCACGAAAAGCCCGGCCGGCGCGTGGCAGTGGGTCCCGACGGACCCGTCGGCGGCGGAAACCGTGCCGGATCCGCACGATCCGGCGAAGCGGCACGCACCGGTCATGCTCACCACGGACCTCGCCCTCCGCATGGACCCGATCTACGAGCCCATCTCACGGCGCTTCCTCGAGAACCCGCAGGAGCTTGCCGACGCGTTCGCCAAAGCGTGGTTCAAGCTCACGCACCGGGACATGGGACCGATCACGCGCTACCTCGGCCCGCTGGTGCCGTCCGAGCCGCAGATCTGGCAGGACCCGGTCCCCCCGGTCTCCCATCCCCTGGTGAGAGCACAGGACGTCGCGGCCCTCAAGGAGCAGATCCTCGCCTCGGGGCTGTCAGTGTCGCAGCGACAAGCGTGGCGGCGCCAACGGCGCTCGGATCCGCCTCGAGCCGCAGATCGGGTGGGCCGTCAACGAGCCCGCCCAGTTGTCGCAGGTGCTGCGTGCGTTGGAAGCGATCCAGGAGCAGTTCGCGGCGCAGGCGACCGGCGGCACGCGCATCTCACTGGCCGACCTGATCGTGCTGGGCGGCTGCGCCGCCGTCGAGAAGGCGGCAAGAGACGCCGGCTTCGACGTCGAGGTGCCCTTCACCCCGGGGCGCACGGACGCGACGCAGGAGCAGACCGACGTTGAGTCGTTCGCCGTGCTCGAGCCGACCGCGGACGGCTTCCGCAACTACCTGGGCGGCGGCCGGCAGAAGCCTGCCGAGCACCTGCTCGTCGACAAGGCGAACCTGCTCACACTCAGCGCCCCCGAGATGACGGTGCTCGTGGGCGGGCTGCGCGCACTCGGAGCTAACTACGGCGGTTCGGATCAGGGCATGCTCACCGACCGCAAGGGGACGCTGACGAACGACTTCTTCGTCAACCTCGTCGACATGGGCACAACGTGGCGGCCGGTGGACGAGGCCGAGGAGGTCTTCGAAGGCCTCGACCGGTCGACGGACGAGATCCGGTGGACTGCAAGCCGCGTCGACCTGGTCTTCGGTTCGAACTCCCAGCTGCGCGCGCTCGCCGAAGTCTACGCCAGCGACGACGCGCCGGAGAAGTTCGTGCGCGACTTCGTCGCCGCGTGGGACAAGGTCATGATGCTCGACCGGTTCGACCT
>JAPLCM010000186.1 GCA_026392275.1 Actinomycetota bacterium
ATCGAGCATGGCCATTCGCGCCAATCCCAAGCTGATCACCGAGCTCGAGGTCTACGGGGCCCAGGACGTCTCCAAGTGCTATCACTGCGGCAACTGCTCCGCGACCTGCCCCTTCTCGAAAGAGCCCTACATCTTCCCGCGTCGCTCCATGCGCTCCTTGCAGATGGGGCTCGAGGCCAAGCTGGAGAGCGACCTCGAGCCCTGGCTCTGTTACTACTGCGGCGAGTGCTCGACCGAGTGTCCCCGCGACGCCCAGCCGGGCGAGACCATGATGAGCCTCCGTCGCTGGCTCACGGCGCGTTACGATTTCACCGGCATCGCGCGCCTGTTCTACTTGTCGGCGAAGGCCGAGATCCTGGCGGTGATCCTCGTCGCACTGCTCACGGCCGCCGGCTTCCTGCTGTATGGGTTCTCGCAGGGCAGCATCACCCAGTACGACGGCCCCAACGCCTTCCTGCCCGCCTCGAGCGTCCACATCTTCGACTGGACACTGGCGGTCGTGCTGCTCGCCTTGCTGGGCACCAACTGCGCACGGATGTGGTGGTTCACGGTCGGCCGCGACACCAAGGTCCACGTACCCCTCAGAGCATACGTCAGGAAGATCTACCTGCTGCCCATGCACTTCTTCACCCAGATGCGTTACGCCAAGTGCGAGCAGAAGCGGCCCTGGGCGCTCCATCTTGTGCTCATGCTGAGCTACGTGACCATGCTGGTCCTGATCATGTTCTTCCTCGAGTCCATGTGGTCGGGGCCGGCGATCAACTGGAGCGTGCATGTCTTCGGCCTCGCCGCCACCGCGGGCCTGCTGGTGACCACCATCGTCTTTCTGCGCAAACGTCTCAAGAAGACCGAGGTCCAGTACGAGCAGTCTCACGAGACCGACTGGATGTTCCTCCTCCTGCTGATCGTCGTTGCTGCCACCGGCATAGTGCAGTTCACCTTGCACCGGCTCGGATTCGACATGGCCGCCAACATCAACTACGTCGTCCATATGATGGCGGTCGTGCCCATGCTGCTGCTCGAAGTGCCCTTCAGCAAGTGGTCCCACATGGCCTACCGTCCGCTGGCGATGTACTTCGCCGATCTGAAGGCCGAAGAGATGGTCAGCAAAGAGCGCGAGGCGGTCGGCGCCCCGCAGGCGGCCTGAGAGGAGAGTGGGATGGACGACCTCAAGATCGGCGTCTTCGTCTGCAACTGCGGCACGAACATCGCCAAGGTCATCGACTGCGACGCCGTCATCGACTCCGTCGAGCGCCTGCCCTACGTGGCGATCGCTCGCACCTACAAGTACATGTGCTCCGACCCCGGGCAGGACATGATCCAGGCCGACATCGAGGAGCACGGCCTGGACCGGGTCGTCGTGGCCGCCTGCAGCCCGCGCATGCACGAGCCGACGTTTCGCAAGACCCTGCAGAAAGCCGGCCTCAACCCCTACTTCCTCGAGATGGCCAACATCCGCGAGCAGTGCAGCTGGGTGCACGACGACCCGGTCGCGGCGACGGAGAAAGCCGCGGCGCTCACGGCGGCCGCGGTGATGCGCGTGGCGCATCACGAGGCGCTCGAACGGCGCTCGGTCGACATGTGTCCGAACACCCTGGTCATCGGCGGCGGCATCGCCGGCATGAGCGCCGCCCTCGACCTCGCCGACGCCGGTAACCGCGTCTATCTGGCCGAGCGCAGCGATCACCTCGGCGGCAACGTGGCGCGCGCCGACCTCACCGCACCGTACCTCGACTCCGCGCGTGACATGCTCACCGAGCGGGTCACGCGCGTCCTCGAGCATCCCAAGATCGACGTCTTCTTCGAGTCGCAGGTCCGCAAGGTGGACGGCTTCGTCGGCAACTTCCAGACGACCATCCGCGGCAAGGCGGACGACGGAGCGCCCACCGACACCGTCTACGACGTCGGCAGCATCATCGTCGCCACAGGCTACAAGGAGTTCGATGCCTCCCGCATCACGCACTACGGGTACGGCAAGCTCCCCAACGTCGTGACCTCGTTCGAGTTCGAGAAGATGCTTCGCGCCGGCCGGGTGACGACCAAGGAGGGAAGGGCCCCGCAGTATGTGGCGATCATCCACTGCGTGGGCAGCCGCAACCTGGAGTTCCACGCCTACTGCTCGCGGGTGTGCTGCATGACGGCGCTCAAGTACGCGCATGAGGTCAAGTCCGCCGTCCCCGGGGCCTACGTGAGCGACATCTACATCGACATGCACGCCTTCGGCAAGGGGATGGAGGACTTCTACCGCCGCAGCTCGGAGATCAAGACCCTCTTCCTCATGTACGAGAAGAACGACTACCCGGTGATCCGCAAGGCCGACGCGACGGACGACTGCGACATGCTCATCGAGGTCAACGAAACGCTGTCCGGCGAGACCATCGAGCTGCCGGCCGACCTCGTCATACTGATGGTCGGCATGGAGGCGCGCGAGGACTCCGACGAGGTGGCGCGCCTCGTGAACATCAGCCGCGACAAGGACGGCTGGTTCATCGAGAGCCATCCCAAGCTGGACCCGGTCGCCACGACCACCGACGGCGTCTACATCGCCGGCGCCTGTCAGGCTCCCAAGGACATCCCCGACTCGGTGGCCCAGGCACGCGCCGCGGCGGCCAGGATCCTGGCTCGCACGGCGCGCGGCAAGATCGATATCGACGCCGTGTTCGCCGAGGTCGACGAAGAGAAGTGCTCGGGCTGCCGCATGTGCAACGAGCTCTGCCCGTACGTGGCCATCGAGTTCGACGCGGAGAAGCGCCGCAGCCACGTGATCAGCGCCCTGTGCAAGGCGTGCGGCGCCTGCGTCGCCGCCTGCCCCTCCGGGGCCATCACGGCACGCCACTTCACCGACAAGCAGATCTTCTCCGAGATCGAGGGGGTGCTGGCATGACGTTCGAGCCCAAGATCGTCGGTTTCCTCTGCAACTGGTGCTCGTACACCGGCGCCGACCTGGCCGGCAC
>JAPLCM010000011.1 GCA_026392275.1 Actinomycetota bacterium
GTGACGAGCTACCGGCAGCTGCAGGAGCTGCGTCCCTACTACTCCTTCCTCGACGCCGTCGTAGACCGCTACACCGTGGACGGCGTGTACCGCGAGACGATGCTCTCGGCGCGCGAGCTCAACATCGACGGCCTGCCGCAGCAGGCCCAGACCTGGGTCAATCAGCACATCACCTACACGCACGGCTTCGGCGTGGCGATGTCGGCAGTGAACCAGGTGACCGCCGACGGCTCGCCCGACTTCCTTGTGCAGGACGTGCCGCCGCAGAGCGTCAAAGGCCTCGAGATCACGCAGCCGCGCATCTACTACGGCGAGCGCGGCACCGGCTACAGCCTCGTGAAGACCAAGGACAAGGAGTTCGATTATCCGGGCGCCTCCGGAGACGTGTACTCGACCTACGACGGCAGCGGCGGTATCCCCATCTCACCGCTGCTCAACCGCCTGGCCTTCTCGGCGAAGTACGGCACCATCAAGTTCTTCACCACGTCGTCGCTCGAGAGCCAGAGCCGCATCATCATCCGCAACGATATTCGCACGCGCATCAGCGCCGCGGCGCCGTTCCTCGCGCTCGATGCCGACCCGTACATGGTGATCGCCGACGGCCGCCTGTTTTGGGTCCAGGACGCCTACACGACCACGGCGCGCTACCCCTACTCCACGCCGCAGGGCGACCTCAATTATCTGCGCAACTCCGTGAAGATCGTGGTCGACGCCTACAACGGCACCATGAAGTACTACGTCTTCGACGAGCAGGACCCGTTGCTCAAGACCTACCGCGCCGCCTACCCGTCGCTGTTCACGGCCAGGAGCGAGATGCCCCAGGCGCTGCTCGACCACCTGCGCTACCCCGAGGACCTCTTCAACGTGCAGGCCGAGGTGTACTCCACCTACCACGTGGACGGCCCCGAGGTCCTCTACAACAAGGGCGACCAGTGGGCGATCCCCGAGAACGTGGCGCTCTCGGGCGCCGGCCGCATGGAGGCCTATTACGTGATCTTGCGGCTCCCGGGCGCCGCCAAGGAGGAGTTCGTGCTCATGCTGCCGTTCGTGCCGAACGGCCGCAGCAACATGATCTCCTGGCTCGGCGCCCGCTCCGACATGCCCGACTACGGCAAGTCCATCAACTTCACGTTCTCGACGAGCACCACCGTGTTCGGCCCCAGCCAGGTCGAGGCGACCATCAACCAGGACACCGAGATCAGCGCGCAGCGCACGCTGTGGGGTCAGCAGGGCTCGGAAGTGATCCTCGGTAACCTGCTGGTGACGCCAATCGAGGACTCGCTGCTCTACGTGCAGCCGCTGTACCTGCAGAGCGACCAGACGCAGATCCCGCAGCTCAAGCGCGTGATCGTCTTCTACCGCGCGCCCGCCCCGGCCGGCGGCCAGGGCAACGCCCAGCAGGTGGTGGCCATGAAGCCGACCCTGGCCGAGGCGCTCACCGCCGCCTTCGGCCAGAGCTTCCTCCCCGGCAACACGTCCGGCGGCACCGACACCGGCGGCACTGAGGGCACGGGCGGTACCGGGGGCACGGGTGGGACAGGTACGGGCGGCACGCTGAACCAGCAGGCCCGTGACCTCATCGCTCAGGCGAGCCAGCAGTTCGACGACGCGCAGGCGGCCCTGCAGGCCGGCGACTTCGCCGGGTACGGCCTCAAGATCGAGGCCCTGCAGAAGACGCTGCGCGATCTGCAGGCCCTGCGGTAGCGGCCGCGGCCGGCTTCAGCCCGCCGGCCCCGCCGCCATCAGCGGTCCGCCGCCTCCGTGGCGGCGTCCCGCCTCTCTTCACCGTGAACGACGCCGTGTCGACGTTGGCCTGCGTGTTGCCGG
>JAPLCM010000210.1 GCA_026392275.1 Actinomycetota bacterium
CGCGCCTGGTCGGCCAGGGCGCGCGTGACGGCCTGCCTGATCCACCAGGTGGCGTAGGTCGAGAACTTGAAGCCGCGACGGTAGTCGAACTTCTCGACGGCGCGCATGAGGCCGAGATTGCCCTCCTGGATGAGGTCGAGGAGAGGCATCCCCCTACCCATGTGGCGCCGGGCGATCGAGACGACAAGGCGAAGGTTGGCCTCGGTGAGCTTGCGTTTGGCGCTCATGTCACCGCGCTCGATGCGCTTGGCCAGCGACACCTCTTCTTCGGCGGTGAGCAGCGGCACCTTGCCCATCTCCCGGAAGTACATGCGCACCGGATCGTTGGTGGTGGACTTCACCGAGAGGTCGAGCTTTGGGGCCGTCTCCTCTTCGGCGACGGGCTCCGGATCGGCCGCGGCTCCCTCGCTCTCGATGATGTCGATGCCGAGGTCGGCGAAGACGCCGTGGATCTCCTCGAGCTGTTCGGGCGTGAGGTCGACGTCGCGCAGCGTGGCGTCGATGTGGGCGTGGTCGAGGTAGCCTTGCTCACGACCTTCTTCGAGCAGCCCTTTGACCTCGTCGGTGCAGAGCACGGCGAGATCGGCGGACGTGGCGATGCGGTCTTCAGAGTGATCGATCACTCGGCGACTCCTGCTCTTCGTGGGACGCTACGGCCATCGGCGTGGCCAGGGCGATCGCGGAGGCGGCGCGCCGAGCACCTGCGCCCCGTGCAGATGCACATCCGTGCATGCCCATGAGGGCTGGGGCGGTGAATAGCGGACGCCAAGCTGACAGGTGATGATACCAGTATGCGCCGCGGCGAACAAGAGCAAGTGACGGCGCCGCGGATCGAGACGCGCATCGCCGCCGACGCGCCGTCAGGGGCACATCGGCGGCGATGCGCGGAGCGGCGGTCAGTACGGGCTGATCGTCGAGCCGTCGCCGTAGGGGTCGGCGGCCGGGGCCGGCTGCGGCAGCGTACCGGCCTTGATCTGCTCCATCACCTGGACGGCCGTGTTGATCGGCACGGCGAAACCGATGCCTTCGTTGCCGCCGCCCTGCGAGGCGATCTGCTCGTTGATGCCGATGACCTGCCCCTCGGCGTTGATGAGGGGACCGCCGGAATTTCCGTGGTTGATGGCGGCGTCGGTCTGGATGCCACCGCTGATCGTGGCTCCGTTCGGGGACTGCAACTCGCGATCGGTCGCCGACACGACGCCCGAGGAAAGCGAGAAGTCGAGACCGAGCGGGTTGCCGATAGCCACCACTTCCTCGCCGACGGTGACGGTGGAGGAGTCACCGAGCGGGATGGGGACAAGCCCCGGCGTTTGGCTGGGGTCGACTTTGATCAGGGCCACATCCGTGGACTCATCGGCGCCCAGCACCGTGCCTTCCACCTGCGCGCCCTGAGTGCCGTCGCCCTTGAAGGTCACGGTGACGGTGCTCACGGCCTGCCCGCTCTGGCTGACCACGTGAGCGTTGGTCAGGATGTAGCCATCCTCGGAGACCACGAAGCCGGTGCCCAGAGCCTGGCCGCCACCCGTCTGCTGCCCGAACACGTCGTAGCTCCCCGGGAAGGTCGCCGTTATCTCGACCACGCTGCCGGCGTGCTTCTCGTAGATCTGTTGCGGCGTCAGGCCTGAGGTCCTGAGGGCCGCGTAGGCGCCTTTCACGGCGCCGGCATCCGTCTGGCCGCCGCCCACGAAGCCGAGTACGTTGGCCACGAGGAGCAGGACGGCCGCGCCCACGAAGCCGGCGACCATCGTCGCAAGGAATCGTCTGGTTCTCATTGGTGCACTACCTTTCTTGACCCGAGCCCGGGCGGCCGACGGCCGCGCTCCGGGTGCGGAGATGAAGGACACCCGCCACCACTGCGAGGGTTCGGGGTCATGTACTTGCGGAGGCGAGATCTGAGGCCGCCGCGGCTCTGCTTGCAGCAACGGTACCCGCGCCGTCTGAGGATCTCCTGAGAGAGAGCTGAGCGCGCCCTGTGGGTCGCGCCGGGCGCTCCAGCCGGCGCAGCGCAGCCATCCGCCCTCTCCGGCCCTTCGGGTTGGCATCGTCGGCAGCGTGGCTTCTGGCCTACGGGTGAGGGAGTGTGGGAGTATTGGGGAGTGTCTTCGGCGACCACCTGATAAAAGGGAGAACCATGTCACACTTTGGCCCCGACGAAGCCATCGCGCGCATCGCGGACTGGAAAGACAAGGAGGTCCGCTATGAAGAGCTGGGCGGCGGCATCACCAACCACAACTACATCGTCTGGGTGAATGGCGGCCCCGGCAATCCGGGCGGCGCCAAGTACGTGCTGCGCGTCCCCGGGCAGGGCACCGACATGTTCATCGACCGCGATATCGAGCGCGAGTGCATGATCCAGGCCGACAAGGTCGGCGTGGGCCCCAGGGTGGCCTACCAGATCGACCCGGAGGGCTCCCTGGTCATCGACTTCGTCGAGGGCGAGATCATGCACCCCGAGACGATGGCCGGGCACCCGGAGCGCATCAAGCAGGCCGTGGAGACCACGAAGATCTTCCACGACAAGGCCGTCTTCAAGAACGAGATCAAGATCTTCGACATGCTCCGCCGCTACACGAAGATCGCTCGGGACAACAACACCCCCATGCCCCCCGAGCTCGAGTCGCTGCTCCTCGAGATGGAGAACATCGAGAAGGCGACGGCGGTCGACCCGCCGGCCGACGTCGCCTGCCACAACGACCTCCTCAGCGAGAACTTCATCGTCGACGCCGACGGCAAGATGTGGATCATCGACTGGGAGTACGGGGGCATGACCGACCCCTTTTTCGACCTCGGCGACTTCGTCATGGAGCATCCCTTCTCGCGCGAGGAAGAGCGGCTGGTCATCGCCACGTACTGCGGCGAGATGGACGAAGGCCGCTTCGGCCGCATGATGCTCTACAAGAGCGTCTCGGCCGTGTGGTGGAGCGTGTGGGCGATGATCCAGCACACTTTCTCCAAGATCGAGTTCGACTACATGGAGTGGGGCATGGAGCGGATGGCGCGCGCGCAGGCCGTCGTAGACGACCCCGACTACCAGAAGTGGCTCGCGAACGCCTGAGCGCGACGCCCTGACGACGAAGGGGGCCGGGCGCCGTTGGCGCCCGGCCCCCTTCTCGTTGGACTCTCAGCCTTAGGTCGAGCCTGAGCCTTCTGGCTGCGCCGCGCCCTCCTGCGGCTCGATGGTCAGCGACTCGCCCGGGTCGAGCAGCCGGACCTCCACGTCGGGCGCCTTCTCGGCGGCGAGCGCGGCGAATGCCTCCGGGCGCTTGCGGGTCTTCTGGAACCAGGCGTAGGTCGCCTGCTTGCCGGCGTAGGCGGAGCCGGGCACGTAGAGCGTCCCCCAGTGGATGGGCACCGCGATCCGCGGCCGCAGGAGCGCCAGCGCGCCGGCGGCCGTGCGCGGGCTCAGGTGGCGCCCCTCGGGCGGCCGCACCCCCCACGTCTCGATGGGCAGGAGGGCCACGTCGATGCGCTCGTGCAGGTCCTCCATGCCGTCAAAGAGCGCCGTGTCGCCGGCGAAATACACAGTGGACGAGCCCTGGATGATGAAGCCGAGCGGTTCGGTGGGCGGCGAGAGGACCCAGCGGCGGCGCGTGTGGCTGGCATGCACCGCCATGACGTCGA
>JAPLCM010000279.1 GCA_026392275.1 Actinomycetota bacterium
CCTGGGCCTGTGCAGCAACCTCTACGCGCGGCTCACGAGCCGGCCGGTCGCGGTGCCGCTGGTGCCGGGCCTGGCGGCGCTGGTGCCCGGCGCGCTCGGCTTCCAGGGCATATCGGCGTTTCTGCGCAGCACCACGGGCAGCCTCGAGATCCTCGCGGCGGTGCTGGTGATCGCCGCGGGCCTGGTCGTGGGCCTGCTCGTGGCCGACGCCACCTTGCCGGCGCGGCGCGAGCCGTTCAGAGGCTGAAGCGGCGTGCCGGCGACGCGTCGGGAGGCTCGCTAACGCCTGCGCCTGCCGTCTCGTCTGATCCCATGTGCTCACCGCGGCCGTCTGTGGGTATGTACCTGTCGGGCGGCCGGTCGGGTGCGCGCGCCGCTTGGCGAGCTATGCAGCGCGCGTGCCTCGCGAGCGCGTGCCTCGCCCGCCGCCCAGCCCAGCTTCGGCAAGGAGGCACGTGTGGACTCCTTCTCCATCCTCATCGGCGGCAAGGCCGGCGACGGCATCACTCAGGCGGGTTCGACGATCGCCCACCTGCTGAACGAGCTGGGCTACTGCCTGTACACCTACGTCGACTCACCCTCGCTCATCCGTGGCGGCCACAACTTCGTGCTGGTGCGCGCCCATCGCGGTCGTATCGCTGCTCAGCGGGACCACGTCAACGTGCTCATCGCGCTCACCGAGGAGACTCTCGACAAGCATGAATGGCGTCTCAAACAACGCCCGGTCACCGTGTACGACAGCGAGACGATCGAGACGAGCAGGCTGCCGGCCATCACGCATCCCTTCCGCACGGGCATCCCGGTAAGGACCATCCTCGCCCAGGAGGGGGCGCCGCCGGTACTGCGCAACGCGGCGATCCTGGGAGCTCTCTGCAAGGCTATCTCCATCCCGTGGGGCACGCTCGAGGACGTGATCAGGCGGTATCAGCCGAAGATGACGGAGCTGAACCTTGCGGTGGCGCGGCACGGCTATGATCTGGCCACGGAGAAGCTGCTCATCGACTTGCCCGGCGGCGGGCCGCGACCGGTCATGACCGGGCTTGAGGCCGCCGGGCTCGGACTCATCCGCGGCGGCCTCAGGGCCTACGCCGCATATCCCATGACGCCGGCCAGCGGCCTGCTCCACTTCCTCGCCAGGCAGGCGCCGCATTTCGCGCTCAAGGTCGTGCAGCCCGAGGGCGAGATCGCGGCGATGATGATGGCGCTCGGGCACGCGTACGCCGGCGAGCGCGCCGCCGTCGGCACCTCGGGCGGCGGCTTCTGCCTCATGACCGAGGGCCTCAGCCAGGCCGGTCAGGCCGAGTTGCCCATCGTCGTGGCGCTCGGTCAGCGCACCGGTCCGAGCACCGGCCTGCCGACGTACACCGCGCAGGCCGACCTTGAGTTCGCCCTGAGCGCCGGGCACGGCGAGTTCCCGCGCTTCGTGGTCGCGCCCGCGGATGTCGAGCAAGCCTATGCATGGAGCACGCTGGCCATGGACGTGGCCTGGAAGTACCAGTTGCCGGCCATCGTCCTCAGCGACCGCACGCTCAACGACGACTCCCAGAGCTTCATCGCGGAGGAGGTGCCGCAGCTGCCGCGCCTGACGCAGAAGGACTGGGACGGCGCCGCCCAGGACGACGGCCCCGGGCTCGCGTACAAGCGCTACTTCATCACCGACGACGGCGTCAGCCCGCTGGCCTTCCCCGGGCGCGAGGGCGCGACGGTCAAGGCCAACACGTACACGCACGATCAGCACGGCATCAGCACGGAGGACCCGGGCACGACCGTGAGCATGCAAGACAAGTGGGAGCGCAAAGCGCGTGCCATGGCCGAAGAGCTCGACACGCTGCCGCAGGTGAACGTGTACGGCGACTCGGATTCGCCGCGGACCGTGGTGACGTGGGGCTCGCCGACCGGCGCCATGCGCGAAGTCGGCGAGCTCATCGGCGTGCGCGTCGTGCAGCCGGTCGTCCTGTGGCCGTTCCCGGCACGGCAGCTCGCGAAGGCCCTCGCCGGCAGCGAGAGGGTGGCCGTACTCGAGATGAACTCCACCGGCCAGCTCGCCGGCCTGATGCAGCGCCATGGGCTCGACGTCGACGCCGGCATTCTGCGCTACGACGGGCGTCCGTTTGGCGTCGGCGAGCTGCGTCGGCAGGTCGAGGAGGTGCTGGCATGAGCGACGCGGAGGGCAAGCCTGCCGGCCGGGCGGCCGCCGGCCTGGGCACCTATGCCAGGAACACTTGGTGCCCCGGCTGCGGCAACTTCGCCGTGCTCAACGCGCTCAAGCCGGTGCTGCAGGAGCTGATCGACGAGGGCACGCGCCGCGAAGATATCGTGCTCGTCGCCGACATCGGCTGCCACGGCAAGATCATGGACTACGTGGGCGTGAACACTTTCAACTCGCTGCACGGGCGCTCGGTGGCGTCCGCCACCGGCATCAAGCTGGCGAACCCGAAGCTCAAGGTCGTCGTGCATGTGGGCGACGGCTCGGGCCTTGCCGAGGGCCTGGAGCACATCCTGTTCGCCGCCAAGCGCAACGTCGACATCACGGTGATTGTGCACGACAACGGCGTGTTCGGGCTGACGATCGGCCAGGCCGGGCCCGAGACGCCCCCCGGCTACAAGGGGCGTTCGACGCCCTACGGCAGCGTGGAGGAGCCCTTCAACCCGCTGGAGCTCCTGTACGTCGCCGGGGCGAGCTACCTGGCGCGCGGCTACTCGCACGGCATCCCGCTGCTGAAGAGGCTCTACAAGGAGGCGATCCTGCACCCGGGCTTCAGCGTCGTCGACACGCTGCAGGTGTGCGTGACCTTCCGCAACATGTACGACGCGTACAACGCGCGGGTCTACGAGCTCGAAGGCCACGATCCGCGCGACGAGC
>JAPLCM010000252.1 GCA_026392275.1 Actinomycetota bacterium
GGGAGACTCACGGCGCGCGAGAGAACTGCTTCGCGAGCATGTGACCGATGACCGCGCAGCCGGCTACCAAGGCGACGAGGACTCATTCCCGGACCTCGTGCGATGCGCCGTGATTCTCGGGGAGGTCGAGGTCGCCGAGCAGCTTGTCCGGCGTCTGCCGCCGGGCTTGCCGCTCGTGGGCCACGTGCTGGCGTCGTGCGACGCCATGCTCGCCGAGGCCCGCGGCGAGCACGAAGCAGCGGCGGCCGGCTTCGCCGACGCCGCCTCTCGCTGGCACGGCTTCGGCGTGCCGTACGAAGAGGCCCAGGCTCTTCTCGGGCACGGGCGCTGCCTGGTGGCGCTCGGCCGAGCGCCCGAGGCGGGTGCGCCTCTCGCCGCGGCCCGCGGGATCTTCGCGCGGCTCGGCGCCAGGCCGGCGCTGGCGGAGACGGACGCGGCTCTGGCGGGCTTGCGGGAGTGGTCAGGCGGCGCCGCATGACGTCCTGTCCCGCCGACAGCCTTCACTGTCCGTCCCGCGAGGTACGATCAGCCTTCACTGTCCGTCCCGCGAGGTACGATCATTCTGTTGGCCGAGCGGATCGAGATGAGGTGCACTCCATGACGGTAGACGAGCTCATGCGGGAAGTCCTCGCGCTCGACGCGAAGGCCCGCGCATCGATGGCTCACGCGCTGCTGAAGAGCCTCGAGTCGCTCTCTGAGGCCGAGATCGAGCAGCTGTGGATCGAGGAGTCACAGCGCCGCAGCGCTGAGATCGACGAAGGCAGCGCTGTCACCGTCTCGGCGGAGGAAGCGCTCGCACTCGCTCGGGCTCGCAGGTGACCGGCCGGCCTCTTCGCCGCCACCTCTATCCTCGGCCACGGTCATCGGCCGCGATTCCCGTTGGTGTCACCACCGGCGAGGGGCGCTGGAGGCCGGATAGGCTGAGGTCGGCCTGAACGTGAAGCTCGAGTTCTTCGAGCAGGGCACATTCCTCGAGAGGTTCGGCAAGCCCGGCGCGCGGTTGACGGCCTGGCAAGTGGCCACCGCGCGTATCGCGTCACGAGCAACCGCATCGCCAACTTCGTGCTGCCGCCGATGGGCTCCGTCGACATGTGGACGCTGTGAGTGAAGTAGCACCATCCGTTCAGCGCTGGGTCGCCGTCCAAACAGCCGTCATTTGCGCAAGGGACGACTACAAGACACCCTTGACATCTGAAGTACGGTATCGAAGGCCGGCTTCGACATCTTGCCGCTGTACTTCGCGGCGGCTGCCGCACGGGAAGAAGCGGTGGCTCGATAGTCGGGCCCCATACGCCATCGTCGTACGACGTGGCACGTCGTAGAGTGTGACTGACGTTTCAGGGAGGGGCTCGTGGAGGCAGGCAGCGTCGTTCGTCCGGCATCGAAGCGCGGGGTGTTCGTCACCGCCTTCCGCAACCGCTCGTTGCTGCGTGTCGAACTCGCCTGGCTGGCGTTCAACGGGACGGAGTGGGGCGTCTGGCTGACTATGTCGGTCTGGGCCTACACGAACGGTGGGGCCGCGGCCGTGAGCCTCATCATCCTCGTGCAGCTCGTGCCCTGCATCTTCATCTCCCCGTACTTCGGCGCCATCACCGACCGCGCCCGCGCAGGCCGCGTACTGTTCGTCGGCCTGCTGATCGCAGGGCTCGCAATGGCCGGCCTGGCGCTGGCCATGGCCCTCGGCGCGCCGCGCGCGCTCGTGTACATGCTCGCGCCGATCATGAACCTGGCGCTCTCCATCCCGCGCCCGGCACAGGCGGCGCTGCTGCCCAGCGTGGTGCGTTCGCCGCTGGAGCTCACCGCCGCCAACGTGGTCTCGAGCTGGATGGAGAACGCGAGCGTGCTCATCGCCCCTGCCCTTACCGGCGTGCTGCTGGGCATCGGCGGCCCGGAGCTGTCCGCCGGCGTGCTGGCCGCGTGCACGCTGGCCGGCGCGTTCATGATGGTCGGCATCCCCGGGCCGCGCCCGCTCACCAAGCCCGGGGAGGGGACGTCGCTGACCGCCGAGGTCCGCGAGAGCGTCGCCGCCGTGTGGCGCGTGCCGGCGGCGCGCACGCTCGTCGGCGTGGTCGGCTCGCAGTACATCCTCATCGGGGCGCTCGACGTACTGTACGTGGTGCTGGCCATCACCACGCTCGGCCTCGGCGAGTCCGGCGCCGGCTTCCTGAACGCGGCCTTCGGCCTCGGCGGCCTGCTCGGCGCCGCGGTCACAGCGACACTCGTGGCGCGCCGCCGTCTGGCCCCGGCGCTCATCGCCGGCATCCTCACGGCGGCCCTGGCCCTCGGCGTGCTCGGCATCTTCCCGACGGTCATCGGCGCCTTCGTGCTGATCACGGTCGCCGGCCTGAGCCGCACCGTCTTCGACGTCACCGGGCGCATCCTCCTGCAGCGCGCCGCTCCCCCACAGGTGCTGGGCCAGGTGTTCGCGCTGCTCGAGTCGCTGATGGATGCCGGCCTTGCCTTCGGCGCCATCCTCGTGCCGGTCCTGGTGGGGCTGAGCGGAGCGCGGGCGGCGCTCGTGGGCACCGCGCTCGTCTTCTTCGTGCTCGTCGCCGTGGCGTGGCGGCGCCTGCGCACCATCGACGACTCCGCCGACGTGCCACAGGTCCAGATCCAGCTGCTGCGCCGCATCCCCATCTTCAGCCCTCTCCCTGCACCTGAGCTTGAGAGTTTGGCCCGCGCCCTGGTCCCCGTGGAAGCGCTCGCCGGCACGACCCTCATCACGGAAGGCGACTGCGGCGACTGCTTCTACGCCATCGCCGACGGTCGCGTGAGCGTCACTAAACACGGGCAGGATGTGGCGACGCTGAGCCGCGGCCAGGGCTTCGGCGAGATAGCGCTCATCCAGGACGTGCCGCGCACGGCCACGGTGGTGGCGCTCACGGACGTGAGCCTGTATGCGCTGGAGAAGGAGCCGTTCGTGCTCGCCCTGACCGGGCACGCGCCCGCCGCACGGGCGGCCGACGACATGGTGGCCAAGCGGCTCGAGGAGCTCGAGGCGCTCTGAGAGGGGCCGCGGCCGCAGGCCGCTACGGCCGCTCGCGGCGCGGCAGGCGCCGCGGCAGCAAGGCGCCCGCCAGGGCGCCGATCAGCGCGAAGATGCCCGCCGTGTAGAACGGCCACGTGAAGGCCGCCGAGACCTCGTCCCAAGCCCTCGGCGAGCCCGACCTGCGCGCCGATGTCCTCGGCGATGGGGTGCGCCACCTTGCGGATCTGGTCCATGCCCGAGGTGGCGTCGATGTCGCGGACCTTCTCGAGCTCCTTGACGAGGCGCTCCTTGATCGGCGTGCTGATGCCGACCTGCGCGCGCGTCAGCGCCTGGCCGGCATCGGCGGAGCGATTGACCGCGGTGCCCATGGTGTGGGTGAACACCGCCACGATGATCGCGACCCCGAGCAGGAAGCCGAGCTGGCGCGCCGTGTTGAGCATGCCCGAGCCGGCGCCCTTGTGGCCGCCGGGCACGGCGCTCATGCCGGCGGCCAGGAGCGCCGGCAGCGAGAGGCCGATGCCGGCGCCCACCAGGCCGCTGCGCCAGAGCACGCCCGAGAGCGGGTCGGTGCGCGCCATGTGCCCCAGAGCGATGAGGCCCGCGGTGCTGAGCAAAGCGCCGAGGACCGCCGGCCAGCGCGGCCCGATGCGGTCGGTGAGCCAGCCGGCGGGCGGCGTGAGCAGCATCACCGCCACCGGTAGAACGGCGATCGCGAGGCCGGCTCTGAGCTCGCTGTAATCCATCATCGCGATCATGAAGATCACGAGCATGAACATGGTGCCCATCATCGCCGTGTCGACGGTCATGATCGCCGTACTGGCCGCGGCGAAGGTGCGATCGCGGAAGAGGCGCAGGTCAAAGAGCGGCGAGGTGACGCGCAGCTCCCACCAGATCCAGACGGCGAGCAGCGCGACGCCGCCGACGCACAGCCCCACCACGGCGCCGGACGTCCAGCCCCAGTCGTTGCCCTGGATGATCGCCAGCGTGAGGCTGAAGAGGCCCGCACTGACCAGAGCCACGCCGGGCCAGTCGAGAGGCGCGCGGGTGCGCGGCGTGTGGAGCCCGCGCATCAGCGTGAGCGCGAGGACGACGCCGAGCGCGCCCACCGGCAGGTTGAACCAGAAGACCGCCGGCCAGCCCCGGTACCACACGAGCACGCCGCCGAGCACCGGTCCGGCGGCCGCGGCCAGCGAGCTCAGGGCCCCGAAGAGGCCGGCGGCGAATCCTTGGCGACGCTCCGGGAACGCCTGCAGGAGCAGAGCAAGCGCCGTAGGCACGACGGCTGCGGCGCCGACGCCCTGCACCACCCGCCAGGCGACCAGGGCATGCACGCTGGTCGCCAGGGCGCAGGGCAACGAGGCGGCGGTGAACAGGGCGAGGCCAAGCGTGAAGACGAGCTTGTGGCCGTAGCGATCGCCCAGCCGGCCCATGGTCAGGAAGAGCACCGTGAGCGTGAGGTTGTAGCCGTTCATCACCCACGAGACCGAGACGACGGACCCGCCCAGCTCGCGGATGATCTTCTGCACGGTGATCGTCATCACCGTGGCGTCGGCGAGCGTGAGGATGATGCCGGGCGCCAGGGCGAGCACGATGAGCCAGGGGTGGAGGGCGCGGCCGCCGGGCGCGCCGAGAGCAACCGAGCCGCTACCCACGGCGTCGGGGGTGGCGGTCGAAGGCGAGTCCCGGGCGTTCATGCCCGCAGTGTACACGGACCACCTCGTCACGGTCGTTCCTCGTCAGATCGCGCGGACGCGACTGTACAATGGGCGTCAGTGCAGGACGCCGCAGCGCGAACGGGTTCGCATCGTCCAGTCGCCCCGCTCACGCACCAAGGAAGGGCCACTCGGTCACGTGGTGCTCATCGGGCGGCAAGACCTCGCGGTGCGCACGGCGCGGCCGTTGCCCGCGCACGTGGTGTTGGTGACGCAAGCGAAACGTCAGAAAGGGACGCGATGAAACAACGAGAGCTGCGGCGGCTGCTCGAGGGCGTGCGCGACGGCAGCGCCGACATCGATACGGCGCTCGAGAGGCTTGCGCGCCTCCCTTACGAGGAGCTCGGGTTCGCCCATCTCGATCACCATCGCGAACTGCGTCGCGGCTACGGCGAGGCCATCTTCTGTGCGGGCAAGACCGTCGCGCAGGTCGTGGAGATCGCCGAGCGGATGGTGGCCTACGGGCACACCAACGTGCTCGCCACGCGCGCCGACGAGGCGATGCTCGAGGAGCTGGCGAGCAGGGTGCCGGCGCGGGTCCACGGCGACGCCCACCTCGCCGTGATCAACCCGGTGCCGTCAGCATCCCTGGGCCTGGTCTGCGTGTGCAGCGCCGGCACGTCGGACATCCCTGTCGCCGAGGAGGCTGCCCTGACGGCCGAGTGCTCGGGCAGCCGGGTGGAGCGCGTCTACGATGTGGGGGTGGCCGGCATCCATCGGCTGCTTGCTCACGCTGAACTGCTCGGCAGCGCAAACGCCGTGGTGGCCGTGGCGGGCATGGAGGGCGCTCTGGCCAGCGTGATCGGCGGGCTGGTCGCGTGCCCCGTGATCGCGGTACCCACGAGCATCGGGTACGGCGCGAGCTTCGGGGGCGTCGCGGCGCTGCTCGCGATGCTCAACTCGTGCTCGCCCGGAGTGTCGGTGGTGAACATCGACAACGGCTTCGGCGCCGGGTACCTCGCCAACGTCATCAATCACATGGCTGTGGAGGCGCCGCCCGCGGGCAGCTGACCCGCCTGCCGGCGGCTGACGGATCCCATCGCGCGCCGATGACGCCGGCGAGTCGGGAGCGGCGTGGAAGATCGCGGCGTGGCGGTCGCGGCTGTGCGCTACAATCACGAGCATGCTGGTACGCGACGTCATGGGGGTGGTCGACCGCCTCGCGCCGTTCGATCTGGCCGAGCCCTGGGACCATGTGGGGTTGCAGGTCGGCGCGCCGGCCGACGAGGTGCGCGGTGTACTGGTCGCCCTGGAGGTCGACGACGCGGCCCTGGACGAGGCCCGTCGCCAGGAATGCGACCTGCTGCTCGTCCACCACCCGCTGATCTTCGACCCGCTCGCGCGCCTCAGCGACGACACCGAAGCCGGCCGGCTGGCGCTGCGTGCGGCGCGGGGCAGCGTCGCCGTGATCGCTGCGCACACCAACCTCGACAAGGCGCACGGCGGCATCGCCGACGTGATCGCGGAGCTGCTCGGGCTCGAAGCGGCGGCGCCGTTGGCGCCGGCCGCCGCCGACGCCCTCAAGCTGGTCGGCTTCGTGCCCGCCGACGACGCCGACCTGGTGCGCAAGGCCCTCTTCGCCGCCGGCGCCGGCGTCATCGGCGAGTACGAGCACTGCTCGTGGGCGGTCGAGGGCCGGGGCACGTTCTTCGGCCGCGAGGGCGCCGACCCGACTCTGGGCAAGGCGGGCCGCGACGAGGCTGTGAGCGAGCTGCGCCTGGAGGTGGTCTTTCCGCGCCGGCTGAAGCGTCGCGTGACCGGCGCCTACGTGGCCGCCCATCCCTACGAAGAGCCGGCCTACGACCTGTACCCCGTCGAAAACGAGGTCGCCACGCTTGGCCTCGGCCGCCTCGGCGTGCTCCCGGCCGCGCTGCCGCTGGCGGCGTTCGCCGCCGACGTCGCGGCCGTGCTGCGCCTGCCGTCTGTGCGCACCGCCGGCGACGGCGCCTGCCTCGTGAGGCGCGTGGCCGTGCTCCCGGGCTCCGGCGCCGAGGCCATCGCTCGCGGCGTGGCCCAGGTCGCCGACGTGCTCGTGACCGGCGACGTCAAGTACCACGAGGCGCGCCTCGCCCAGGCCCAGGGCCTCGCCCTCATCGACGCCCCGCACGGCGTCACCGAGCAGGAGGCCCTGCTGCGCTGGGCGCAGACGTTCGCCGATGCGCTCGGCGCCGGCGCTCGCGTGGAGACGTTCCGCAACCCGGCCGTGAGTGTGTGGCAGACGCCTGAGGGGGCTTCGGCCGGAGCGGCTTCGCCGCCGGCCTCGCCTGCGCTCGCCCTCGCCTCCGCGGACTCGCCCGCGAGCGCTCCGGCGCCTGCCGGCGCGCCTGCGCCTGCCGGTGCGCCGGTACCCGCGGCCGTACCCGCGCGCCCCGTCAACCGCGACGACGCGCGCCCCCACCAGTACACGGACGGCGGCGCCCGCGGGAACCCCGGCCCGGCCGGTATCGGCGCGGTCCTGCTGACCGCCTCCGGCGACGTCGTCGAGGAGCTCGGCGACTTCATCGGCACGGCGACCAACAACGTCGCCGAGTACCAAGCGCTGTTGGCCGGGCTCGAGCTGGCGCTCGACCGCGGCGTCGAGCGCCTCGACGTCTTCGTCGACAGCGAGCTCGTGGTTCGGCAGGTCAACGGCCAGTACAAGGTCAAGGACGCAGGCCTGAAGCCGTTGCACGCGCAGGCCTGCCAGCTCCTCAGCCGCTTTCACGAGGTCGACGTCAAGCACGTGCGCCGTGAACAGAACGCCGAGGCCGACCGCCTGGTCAACGAGGCGCTCGACGCCGCGGGCCACTAGCGCCCGCGCGGTCCGATAGCGTTCCCGCGGCTCGCTGTCTTCTGCAAATCGCCCACGGAGTGGGTGATTATTACCCACTGAGTGGTCGATTTGCATGCCTGACCAGCGCACGCTGACGCGGGAATTGCGCCCCATATGGGGGTCTGGTATCATCCCCGCTTGCTGCGGGTGTAGCTCAGTTGGCTAGAGCGTCTGCTTGCCATGCAGAAGGTCGAGGGTTCGAGTCCCTTCACCCGCTCCAATCTCCCTTCACAGGGTGAGGCAGAGGACAGAGGCGATGTGCTCTGTCGTCTGCCTTTCGTCGTTGTGAGGGAGGCCCGCGTCGGGGCGGCGTAGCCAAGTGGTAAGGCAGAGGTCTGCAAAACCTCCATCATCGGTTCAACTCCGATCGCCGCCTCCAACAACTTCCCTGCACCTGGCGATTTCCGGTGATGCTCGTACCCGCGCGGAACTTCCGATTCGGTAGGACTGCCGACATTCGGCCGACGAGAATCCGACGAGAATCCGCAGCACCATTGCGCACGGCCGAGCGCGCGTGTGCACGACGTCCTCGCTCTCGCCGCCGCACTCCCCCCTATGAAGGCGCCGGCTCAGATGTAGAGTAGGCGTATGCAGCTCCGAGGGGGCCGGTCGGATGCGGTTGAGGGAGCCAGTCAGGCAGCACGCCAGGCGAAGGAGATGATCGCCTGCTCGTCTTGCGGGCACGATGCGCCCGACGGCGCCACCAGCTGCCCGAACTGTCGGGCGCAGCTGATCCCATTCAGGCGCGCTGAACAGCGCCGCATCGTCACCACGCTCTTCTGCGATCTGGTCGGCTTCACCGCTCTGAGTGAGCGCAACGACGCCGAGGTCGTGAACGCCCTGCTGCGTCGCTACTACGCCGCGGCACGCCGCGTCGTCGAGTCCTACGGTGGCGCGGTGGAGAAGTACATCGGCGACGCCGTGGTCGCCGTGTTCGGCGTTCCCAGCCTGCACGAAGACGACGCTGAGCGCGCCGTGCGCGCCGCTCTTCGCCTCGTCGACGAGATCGACGCGCTTGCCGGGATTGGCGGCGAGCCGCTCGAGGTGCGCGTCGGCGTCAACACCGGGGAAGCCCTCGTCGACCTCGGAGTCGATCCGGCAAGTGGCGAAGGTTTCCTCACCGGCGACGCCGTCAACGTGGCTGCGCGGCTCCAGGCCGCTGCACCGCCCATGGCGGTGGTCGTCGGGGAGGCGACCCACGCCGCGACAGAGAAGGTCTTTGGCTTCGACGCCTGCCACGACGTTGCGCTGAAGGGCAAGAGCGAGCCCCTGCGCGCCTGGATCGCGACCGCACCACTGGCACGTACCGGCTCGGAGCTGCGCAGCTTTACGACCAGCTTCGTCGGCCGTGAGGACGAGCTTGCGACTCTGCTGGGGCTGCACGACCACGCCGCGAGCGGCCGCGCGCCTCAGCTGGGCCTGATTGTCGGCGAGCCCGGCATCGGCAAGAGCCGCCTGCTCGCCGAATTCGGCGGTCGTCTGAACGACCAGCCGGCTTCCGTCACGTGGCGCCAGGGCCGCTGCCTGCCTTTTGGCTCCGGTGTGACGTTCTGGGCACTGTCCGAGATCGTCAGGGCCTGCGCCGGCGTTCTGGAGAGCGACGGCGTCGCGCGCACCGAGGCGCGGCTCGAGACCGTGCTGCCGCAGAGCGCGGACCATGACACGGTCCGTGACCGCCTCCGACCGTTGCTCGGCCTCGAGGCGGACGAGGCCTCACGCGAGGAGAACTTCTCCGCTTGGCGTGCTTTTCTCGAGGGCCTCGCTCAGTGTCCGACCGTTCTCGTCGTCGAAGACCTGCACTGGGCCGACGACGGCATGCTCGCCTTCATGGACTATCTGGCGGCGAGCACCGCCGAGGTGCCTCTGCTGCTCCTGGCTACTTCGCGTCCCGAGGTTCTCGAGCTGACGGGCGCCGGGGCCGGCTTCGTTGCCAGCGCACGACGCGTCGCGCTCGGCCCGCTTTCCGGCGACGAGACGGCGCAGCTGGTCCTTGCCTGCCTCGGCGCCAAGTCGCTACCCGTGAGCCTGCAGGCCACGCTGCTCGAGCGCTCTGGCGGCAACCCGTTGTTCGCGGAGGAGCTGGTCCGGCTGCTGGAGGACCGCGACCTGCTGGTCAACCGGGGCGGGCAGACCATGCTCAAGGAGGGCGCAGAACTGCCGACGCCCGACTCCATCGGTGCGCTTATCGCCGCGCGCCTCGACCTGCTCAGCTCGAAACGCAAGGCGCTGCTGGCCGATGCCGCGGTGGTGGGGCGTACGTTCTGGGCCGGGGCTGCGGCGGCTGTGGGCGGCCACGATCCCGCCGGGGTCTTCGAGGGCCTCCACGAACTGGTCGCCAAGGAGCTGGTGCGCCCCGTGCGTGGCTCCTCGATCGAAGGTGAGAGCGAGTTCCTCTTCGTGCACGCGCTCGTCTGCGACGTGGCCTACGGGCAGCTCACACGTGCCGACCGCGCCGCCAAGCACGCCGCCCTGGCGCGCTGGCTCGAGGGGCGCGCCGCTGGGCGCAGCGAGGACCTCGCCGAGATCCTCGCCTACCACTACGGCACAGCCCTCGAGATGGCCGCTGCCTGCGGGCTCTTCGAGCTCGAGGACGAGCTCAGCGAGCCAACCAGCCGCTACCTGGCGCTCGCCGGCGGCCGCACGGCGCCTCTCGACGCCACCGCCGCCGAGCACCACTTCGCCCGCGCCCGCAAGGTCGCGGAGGAGGCCCAACGCCCCAAGCGCCGCTGGCTGCTCTCGCGGCGCACCAGGCGCACCATCCGCCGCCGTGCGCCGCTGCTCGTCGCCGCGGCGGCCGTCATCGCTGTGGCAGCGGTCGCTGCCCTCGCCATCTGGGCGTTCATGCCCTCGAAGATGCCGAACTCGGCGGACGCCAAGCCTTCCGGGCCAGTGACGATGACCCCCTCGCAGATCGAGAAGAAGTACGGCCCGAGCATCGTGCGTATCACGGCCAAGGCGCCGGTCGTGGTGAACAACAGGGTCACCTGGAAGCAGGTGGTGAGCTCTGGGTTCGTCGCCTCGAAGAACGGCGCCATCTTCGCGAGCTACGCCCTCTTCTATCGTCACTGGGGCGACAAGTACTGGGCGGGGAAGACCTACAGACAGGTAGAGGAGAACTACAGTCCGAACTGGGTGAAGGTCGAGTTCGTGGGGGCGCAGGGCCAGTACACGGCGGTGCGCGGATTCGTGATCGGCTGGGAGACCGGCTGCGGCGGGCTGCTGATCCATGTCGATCCGCGTCAGGTACACCTCGTGCCGATCCCCCTCGGGGACGCCGAGGCAGCGCGCAAGGGCGAGACCGTCGTAGCCCTCAGCCGTCAACAGAACGAGGTATCGAGCGCGGCAGGAACCCTGACGCATGTTGTGCGCGGAAAGAACCTGATCACCGGTGAGAAGGCCGTGGTCGTCCTGAAGACCGACGCGACGTTCCCCGAGGGCCGTGACTCGAGCCGAGAACCGCTGCCTTTCCTCGGCGGTCCACTGATCGATGCCAGCGGGCGCGTGGTGGCCGTCATGGGGCCCATGATCTTGCCGCACGTGCGCGGTCTGCAGAGCGCCGGCTGCGCCTCGGCCATCAGCGCCTGGTCGACAGCCTCGGCCATGTTTGCCAAGATCTACCGCGGTCGTCGTGCTTGCCTCTCCTTTGACAACTACGCGGTGGTCACGCCTGGTCTTGCGAAGGCTCTGGGGCTGGCCGCGCCGAGAGGGATGCTGGTACAGCAGACGATCGACGCAGGAGGGACTCTCGCACGGGCAGGGATCCGCGGGGGCACCAGAGCCAAGACCGTGGACGGAGTGCAGTACGTGATCGGCGGCGACTTGATCGTAGAGGTCGACGGCAAGCCATTCCGCACCTGGACGGATGTGGATGCGCTAGGCCGAGGGCACACGCCCGGCGACACGGTCTCCGTCACGTTCTACCGAGGTCATCGTCTGATGACCGTGAAGGCCAAGCTCGACGCCTGGCCGTGGACTCCGCCCAAGGCGTGAACACGCGGGCCGTCGCGAGCGGTCCTGGCTGAGAAATGCGAACCCAAACAGCATGTCGTGCCAACCCTGGGAGGTCGGACTCTACTGCGGGACTCGAGACCCTCGTTGAGCAAACAGCAAGGGGGC
>JAPLCM010000207.1 GCA_026392275.1 Actinomycetota bacterium
CTCGATGGCGCCCCAGCTCACGAAGACGACGTCAAAGAGGCGGCCTTCGAGATGGGCGTCCGCGTCGTAGAGATCGGTGCAGACGAACTGGGCGCGGCGGGCCAGGCCGACTTCGTCGGCCAGCCTCCGCGCCAGGGCGATGGCCTCGTCGGAGAGGTCGAGGCCCACCACGTCGGCGCCCAGGCGTGCCCAGCTGAGGGTGTCCATGCCGAAATGGCACTGCAGGTGGAGCAGCGACGTGCCCTCGTGGACGAACGGGCCGAGCTCCTCGAGCTCGAGCGGCCACAGCGAGGTGGCGCCGGCCTTGAAGCCCGCGACGTCGTAGTACGCGCTCTTCTCGTGGACCTTAGTCCACGCGTTCCAGAGGCGCAGGTTGGCGGCGCGAGCCGCGGCCGGGATGGGGTCTGCCATGTCGGCGCTCCGGCCCTGCTCAGTCGTCATCGATCCTGTACGCCACGGTGCGGATCAGGCCGATGGTCTCGCCGTTCTCGCCCGCGGTCGTCGTGTCGCTGACCGAATAGACCTCGGTCGCGCGCTCTTCATTGAGAAACGCGCCCACCTGGTCGTCGAGTTCCTTGAGCTCACGCTGGGTGGCGAAGATCTTGATGGGTGTGGCGAAGGTCCGTACTTTGATCATGGTGCTCCCTTCAGCGGCGACGGCAGTTCGGCAACGGCAGTCCGGCGACGGCAGTCCGGCGACGGCTGCTCTCGTGAGAACCACGCGCCGGTGCTTGCTGCATTCCCACCGGCGCGGGGTTCCCTAACTCGGGCCACGCGCCTTCCAGGCCGCGCCCACGACATGATTCTGTGCAGCGAGACGCTCGCCAGCCTTTCCGCCGCCCGCGGGTTGAGATACAGTGAGCGGCGTGGAGACCGCCTACGACAAGCACGGTACGTATCTCGGCAAGCTCGCAGACGTCTTTGGCGACCCCACGCGTCGCGGCGTGTACCGTCACCTGCGCGGTGTCTCAGAGCCACTCACGGCCAGCGAGGTCGCCGAGGTGTTCGGCGTGCACCGCACCGTCGCGCGCGCCCATCTGGAGAAGCTCACGCAGCTCGGCCTGGTGGAGTCCGGCACGCGCCGTCGTGCCGGCGGCGGCAGGCCGGCCAAGACCTACGGGCTCACCGGGGAGCGGCTCGAGATCATGCTGCCGCCGCGACGCTACGAGCGCTTGTCGAGGCTTGTGCTGCGGCTCATCGACACCACCGTCGAACCCGCAGTCGCCGCCGCCGCGGCGTTCGATCTGGGGCGCGCGTTCGGCGCCGAGACCGCGGCCGAGATCGCCGGCGACGACGTGACGTCGCCGGTCAGGCTGTCCCCGCACGCCGTGGCCGCCTGGATGGACGACGCGGGCTACAGCGTGACCCTCGACGACGGCGCCAAGGGCGTCCTGGCCGTCGATATCCGCAACTGCGTGTACCGCGAGCTCGCCGACGAGTACCCCTACATCGTGTGCCCGTTCGACCGCGGCACGGTGTGCGGCATGCTCGGCGTCAAGCCGTCCGCTCACACCCAGACGCACTCCATGAGCGCCGGCGACGAGTACTGCAGGCACGAGTTCCGGCTGTAGGCGGGCCGGCCGGCGCAGCGCAGCCGGCCCTTGTCCGCCGCCGCTTCGCCGGCCTCTGTACGCCTCAGCTCGCCGGCGTCTCCCGCCCCGTGAACTCGTCCATCGCCACCGTGATCCCGAAGAAGTCGGCGAGGCCGTCCAAGGCCCACACGGGGAGCATCCGCATGAGCGGCAGGGTGCGCACCATCCACGGCATGTCGATCTGCGGGGTGTCGTGCTGGATGGCCCGCAGGATGCGCTCCGTGACGGCGCCTTCCTTGAGGATCGGGAGCAGCAGCGGGAAGCGCGTCTTCACGCCGGCGAACATGCCGGTGTCGACGTAGAACGGCCGCACGACGGTGGTCTTGACCCCGGGGGCGCTGCGCTTCAGCTCCATACGCAGCGCCTCGTTGAAGCCCACGGCGGCGAACTTGCTGGCTGCGTAGTCGGTCTCGCGCGGGGAGCCGATGAGGCCCGCCGCCGAGGCCACCGTGACGATATGCCCGCTGCCGCGCGCGACCATGGCGGGCAGAAAGGCCTTGGTCGTCCAGTACAGGGCCAGCGTGTTGACTCGGAAGGTGCGCTCGATGTGCTCGTCGGAGAGCTCGAGTAGCGGCTTGCCGCTGACGACCCCGGCGTTGTTCACGAGGATGTCCACGGGTCCTTGGGCGGCGAGCACCTCGGCGGCGCGGGCGGCGACCTGTTCGCGGTCGCCGACGTCGCAGGCGAAGGCGCGCACGGGGCCGGGGCCGCGGTCCGCCGCCTCGGCGGCGGCCGCCCGAGCACCGGCCTCGTCGACGTCGAGGATGGTCACGGCGGCGCCCATCTCGGCGCATCTGAGCACGAGGAGCCGGCCGATGCCCGAAGCGCCACCGGTGATGAGCACGTGCTTGTTGTTGATCGTCGTCACGGCATGCCTCCGGAAGTGGTCATTTGATGAGCGGCGCGGCGTACTTGAGCAGCTTCATCGCCGCGCTCATGACCGTGGCGTACTGCTGGTGGCTGAGGAACGGCGGCGTGTCGATGGCCATGAGGCGCTCCACCGCCACCGTCTGCGCCTCGTTGAACTTGACGATGCCCTGGCTTCCGTGGCGGCGGCCGAGGCCCGACTCCTTGAACCCGCCCATCGGGCTCGCGGACGCCCACGTGGCCGAGTAGGCCTCGTTGATGTTGACGGTACCCGCCTCCACGCGCGTGGCAAGCTCGCGGCCGAAACGCGTGTCGCGCGTCCAGATGCTCGCGTTGAGGCCGTAGCTCGAGTCGTTGGCGCGGTCGACCATCTCCTGCACCGAGTCGCAGCGGTAGATGGCCGCGACGGGGCCGAAGGTCTCGGCGCGGCAGAGGTCCATGTCGTCGCTTACGCCGGCCAGCAACGTTGGTTCGACGAAGTACGGGCCGAGGTCGGGGCGAGCCCCGCCGCCGGCCAGCACAACGGCCCCCTTGCCGACGGCGTCGGCGACGTGGCCCTCGACCTTGGCGAGCTGGTCGGCGCCGACCAAGGAACCCATGTCCTCGACAAAGGTGAGGCTCGGGCCGAGCCGCACGGCGCGCAGCGACTCCGCGAGCCGCGCCGCGAACACGTCGTAGACGGCGGCGTGCACGTACACGCGCTCGATGCTGATGCAGAGCTGCCCGCTGTTGGAGGTGATGCCGCGCACGGCGCCCGGAACGGCTCGCCGCAGGCTGGCGTCGGGCAGCACCAGCAGGGCGTTCTTGCCGCCGAGCTCCATCGAGCTGTCCTTGAGCCGCTCGGCGGCCAGGGCGGCGACTTTGCGGCCCGTGGCCGTTGAGCCGGTGAACAGGAGGTAGTCGGCGCCGTCCACGAGCGGCTTGCCGAGCTCGGCGCCGCGCCCGGTGACCACCTGCAGGAGCCCTCGAGGGAGACCCGCTTCTTCGAGCAGCCCCGCGGCCCACAGCGCCGAGAACGGCGTCAGGGCATCGGGCTTGACGACCACGCCGTTGCCGGCCATGAGCGCTGGTACGGCGTCGCCCACCGCCAGCGTGAGCGGGTAGTTCCAGGGTGAGATGATGCCGATGACACCGCGCGGGTGGTGGTACTCCCATGCCTTGGTGAGCACAGGCAGCGCGCCCTGGCGGCGGCGCGGCTCAAGAAAGGCCGCCGCCGTGTGCGCGTAGTAGCGCGCCTGGATGGCCACGTCGAGCACTTCCTCGAAAGCGTGGCGGCGCGCTTTGCCGGATTCGAGCTGGATGATGTCGAGGATCTCGGCGGCATTGTCGATGACGAGGTCGTGAAAGCGCAGCATCACGGCGGCGCGCTCGGCGAACGAGCGCTGCGCCCACTCCTGCTGCGCCTCGCGGGCCGTCGCGCACGCGGCGGCTACGTCGGCCGGAGTGCCGTGCGGCACCTGCCCGAGGACTTCGCCGGTGAACGGCGCCTCGACGGCGATGGTCTTCGTGGCCGCCGCCGCGGCGGCGCGAGCCGCGAGGCGCCCCAGAAGCGCCGCGCTCACGCGCGGCGACCATTGCCGCGCCGTGGTCTCGGGCGCTTCGCTCTGCGTACTAAGTGACATGGTCCCTCCTGTGCCGTGCGCCGGCGGATACGCCCGGCAGGGGCTTCCGCCACCGCGTCGTCGTCGACAGAAACGCGTCCGACGGCGTCGCTCGCGAGTCTGTCGGTGTGCCGCAGCGCAGGTAGCCATCCCGCCCCCGCTTCGGGCCTTCGGGCAGTCTACACCAGGAACCGCGTCGCGACGGGGGGTATGAGAGCGCCTGCGGCGAACAGGAGAGGCGAGGCCGCGAGCGCGGGTACGTTCGGCCGCGCCGCGCCCTCTGCCGCCCCACCCGACGAGGAGGCACGCTGATGAAGACGCGCACTCTGGCGCTGCTGCTCCTGGCGGCCGCCGGTCTCGCCGCGCTCCCGGCCGCGTGCGGCGTCAAGGTCGCCGAGAAAGCGTCGCCCGCGGCCACGGCGACGCAGGCGGCGCGGCCCCTGGCCACTCCTTCGGCGTCGCCCTCCGCGACGGCTGCGCCGTCGCCCTCGGTCGCTCCGCTGCCCACGCCGACGCCGTCGGCGGAGGCCGCCGCCGCGAGGCGGGCGGCCGCGACCGTCGCGGTCAAGGCGATCCTCCCCGAGTTCGACGTGCAGGCCGAGGACATCTTCACGCGCAGCCAGGTGCCGGGCGCGGCCGTGGCGGTGGTGGCCGGTGACGGCGCCGTCTACGTACGCTGCTTCGGCATCCGCGAGGCGGGCAAGCCGGAGAAGGTCGACAAGGACACGGTGTTCCAGCTCGCCTCCGTCTCAAAGAGCTTCACCGCGACGATGCTCGCCGCGCTCGTGACGGAGCGAGAGATCGGTTGGGACGACCCGGTGGCAAAGTACTGGCCCGGCTTCGCGCTGTGGGATCCCTGGGTGAGCCGGCACGTCACGTTCCGCGATCTCATGGCCCAGCGCAGCGGTCTGCCCGAATATGCGGGCGACGAGCTTGAGCGGTTCGGCTACGGCCGCCTGGAGATCCTGCGCCGGCTCCGCTACCTCGCGCCGGTCGCCGGCTTCCGCGCCGCCTACGCCTACCAGAACTCCCTGCCCACCGCCGCCGCCGAGGGCGCCTCGAGGGCCACCGGCGAGTCATGGCAGAGGCTGGTGCGCACGCGCGTGCTCGCGCCAATCGGCATGAGCTCGACCGTCCTCAGCTACCAGGACTACCTTGACGCGGCCGACCGCTCGGCGTCGCACACCCTGGTCAACGGCACCATGCAGGCCGGGCCGGCGCAGGACGACGACGTGTTCGCCCCCGCGGGGGCCGTGAGCTCGACGATCGCCGATATGGTGCCCTACCTGCGCCTGCAGCTGAACGGCGGCGCGCTCGCCGGCGTGCGCCTCGCGGGGGTCGAGGCCTTGGCGGCGACCCATGCGGCGACCACGGTGACGGGTGACGACGAATCGGGGACCACGGCCTATGCGTTGGGGTGGCAGACCTCCGGCTATCTCGGGCGCCGCGTGGTGCAGCACGGTGGCGACTTCAGCAACGGCGTGAGCACCGTGATCAGCATGGTGCCGGCCGACGGCGTGGGCATCGTCGTGCTCGCCAACGCGTTCCCCGAGGGCCACGCGCTGGCGAGCGCGCTGACGAAGACCCTCTACGACCTCTACATCGAGGGTCAGCCGCAGAAGGACTGGCTGACGGATCAACAGCACGTGCTGCAGGACGCGCTGAAGGGGTCGATCCTCGACCCCTACCGGCATCTGCCTGCAGAGCCTCCTGCCGGCGCGGTGGCGCCGCGCGGGAGGGCCGCCTACGAGGGCGTCTACGCGAACGACTACTACGGAAGCGTGACGGTACGCCGCGGTGCCGGCGCGGGGCTCAGCGTGCGGCTCGGTCGTGGCGAGACGCTGCGCTACGTGCCGTGGGACGGCGACACCTGGCGCCAGCCCGACACGGACACGGCGGCCGTCTTCAGCGTGCGCGACGGCCGCGCGCGCAGCGTGAAGCTCGTAGTGCTGGCCTTCGGCGGCCGCGACGGGCTGTTCGCGCGCCGGTAAGCGCTACTTCTTGCGGCGCTCCCGCCAGGAGCGCAGCGAGAGCCCCGTGAAGAGGCCGGCGACGCCGGCGACGACCAGCAGGAGCGCCTTGCTCGTGCCTGCCATGGCAAGGACCGCGAGCATGTCGACGGGCGCTCCCCTCACCAGCCGGGGAGGCGCTGCGCGCCCTCCAGGGCGCGCATGCCGGTGACATCGTGATGCACCTCGAGGATCCCTCTGTAGGTGCCGGTGTCGTCGCGGACTGCCGTGTAGCTCGTGTACTTGAAGCGCTGGCCGTCCTGCTCCCAGCCTTCTGCCACGTCCCTGGTGCCGGCCTTGAACTCGCGCAGGATCTCCTCGAGACACTCGAGTGTGTTCTCGGGGTGGCAAGCGCGCACATCCCGGCCGATATAGCGCGCGTCGCAGGTCTTGAAGATGGCGCCGCTCCAGTACACCAGGACGTCGTTCTCGTCGGCGAAGCTGACGTCGATGGGCAGGTCGCGCAGGACCAGCCTCGTCTGTTCGGGTGTGAGCGTGCCGTGCTGGAAGTACATCGCCGGATCACCTCGCGGGTCGTCGGGGGCTGCCGGGCGCAATGCTACCAGTCGAGCAGCCGGCGCTGCCCCTCGAGGGCACGGATGCCGGTGACGTCCTGGGCGGTTTCGACGACGCCGCGATAGGCGCCCGCGGCGTCGCGCACGGCGAAGTAGCGGATGTGCAGGAACTTGCCGCCGAGCTCGATCCAGAACTCGGCGGTGCTCTTGTCGCCGGCGCGGAAGGCGTCGATGATCTGCTGCACCTTGTGCACGCTCGCCGGCGGGTGGCAGTTCTGTACCTTACGGCCGATCACGCCGGGGCTGCGCGGGAAGATGCGCTGGCCCTCGCTGTAGAAGCGCACCTGGTCGTGCTCGTCGACGTACTGCACGTCGATGGGGAGGATGGTGAGCATCAGGTTGAGCTGCTCGAGGCTGAGGCCGCCGGTGGTGAGGGCGAGGAGGCCGGCGGGCGTAGCCGGCCCGGCCGGAGCGCCTGCGGCGCCTGCCTCGGCGCCCGCCACCTCAGCGGGCGCGTCCGCCGCCGGCCACGGCGGCACCCCGCTGATGAAGGCATAGCCGATCTCGCCCTCGCCGGCGCGGATCGCCGCCCACTCCTCGTCGCTCAGCGTGTCGATGGCCATGGGGTGGAGCACCTTCTCTTCTTTGTTCACCATGTCTTCGGCCATCTTGGCGAGCGCCAGGCAGGTGCTCACGGCGAGAGCGGCCTGATCGGCGGCGATGCTCGCGCGCGCCTGCTTGATGAGGGCGCGCACATCGTCGTGGATCGCCCACATCACTTTGCTGGGCCCCTCGACGCCATGCGCCTCCAGGTAGGGGAAGAGCTGGTTCTCTTTGCGCAGGTAGTGCAGGTCGACCTCGGCGAGGCGCTCCACGGTGCCGGTGAGCGCGGTCTTGAGGCGACCCCACGCGTCGGGCGCCGGCGGCTCGCCGATGGCCTCCGCTACCTTGCGCAGTGAGGCCGTGACCTGCAGCAGCGCCTGGTTCTCGCGCTGGAAGGTATCGAGGGGGTGACCGGGTGGTGCGCTGACCGCCGCGTGGCCCTCCAGGGCGTCGGCGAACACCTGCACGTGCACGTCGCAGAGACGCTTGACGTCGTCCGCGGGTACGCCGCCCTCGATGAGCTGCTGCTCCATGGCGGCGATCTCGGTGGCCTCCACGTCGGCGATGAGCTCCTCGAAGCGCGGCTTGACCTCCTCGGCGGTCTTGCCGGCGTGCAGCTCCGCGACGATGGCGCCGAGCTCTGCCAGGCGCGCCGGGTCGACGGTGTCGACGCCCGGCGTGTCGGCGACGGCGGGGCGAGCACCCGTCTTCGCCTCGATCTCGCCGGCCAGGTCGTTCATCAGCTGGTTGAGGGGCACGTTGGCGAGCTGCGCCGCTTTGTCGAGGGTCGCCATGCGACCCATGGTGCGGCGCAGCACGGGGTTGGCAAGCTTGCCGAACTCGGGGTGGTAGGCCGCCAGATACTCGAGGAGGAAGGGGTACTCCTTGAGCAGCGTGTGCACGGTGGTCTTGGGTGTGATCGTCAGATTGCTCATACCCGACTCCATCAGTTGGGATTAGGCTCTGACGGAATGGTACCACCGGGCAACGGCGACGGAACTTGACTTGGCTCAAGGGCGTCGGCGAAGGCCACGTCCCTTGCACAGGTCCTGGAGACCCGTGACGGGCGCGCCGTGGTTGCACCCTCGAAAGCCGGCAGTGTCGGCTGCGGTGGCGCCCTGCCGGCTCTCGGACCGCAAGGCCGACAGGCGGCTTCAGGCGGCCCGCTTCACTGGCTCACCAGCTGACGGCGACTGAACGGCTTTCCCGACCGTGAGTTGCTGCTCGGGGACTTGGCGCGTTGCACCGGCGCCTCGCGAAACCATCACGGAGATGCCGCCCATGAGCGCTGCGACGACGAGTACTGCGATGACGCCCGGCAAGCTCAGTCCACTTGGGAGCAGGTCGCCAGAGGTGTTCATCGCCGTCGCCAGCGGTTCCGGCTCCGGCGAGGGCGTCCTCAGCGGGGACGCGGTCGACGCGGCGGGAAGCATGTGGACCGCCGGGGCCAACGGCTCCGCCCCTGCCGCGGCGGTGAGTGTCAGCGTGGTCACGGCAGCGAGGCAGACCGCTGCGGCCAGGCAGGCGAACC
>JAPLCM010000051.1 GCA_026392275.1 Actinomycetota bacterium
TCGGCGAGCAAGGACGAGCTCCAGGCCGCCATGGCGGCCCTCCGCGAAGAGGACTGGGGCGTCCCTCTGCAGTTCGTCAACTATCGCTGAGGTCGCCACGGGCGCGGGCTTCTTCATCCAGACGCTCGGCTGCCCCAAGAACGAGGCCGACTCCGACGCGCTCGCTCGCCGGCTTCGCGCCTCCGGGCACCGAGAAGCGCCGCCCGGCCGGGCCGACGTGGTGGTCGTCAACACCTGCGGGTTCATCGACGCCGCCAAGGAGGAGTCCATCGCAGCGATCCTCGAGGCGGTGGACTTCGCCCGCGGGCGAGGGGCGCGCGTGGCCGCCGTTGGCTGCCTCGTTGAGCGCTACCGCGACGAGCTCGCTGCGGAGCTGCCCGAGGTGGATCTGTGGTGCGGCCTCGACGCGGCGCCGCTGCTCGCCGCCCTCCGCGAAGCGAGCGGCGGGGGAGAGGGCGCGGAGGGGCGCGGCGCGTCCGCGCCGGTGCCGCGCCGCCCGCGCGCCGTCTCCAGCTACCTCAAGATCTCGGACGGCTGCGACCGCCGCTGCGCGTACTGTGCCATACCGCTCATCAAGGGCGACTACGAGACGGTGGCGGCCGCGGAGATCCTGCGCGCCGCCCGCGCGGCGCTGGCCGCCGGCGCCAGAGAGCTCGTGCTCGTCGGCCAGGACACGTCCCGCTGGGCGCAGCCGGGCTGGGGTGGGCTCGAGCAGCTCCTCGCGGAGCTCAAGGCGCTCGCGCCCGCGCCCGTCTGGCTGCGCCTGCTCTACCTGCAGCCAGACGGCATCGATGAGGCGCTCTTGGAGGCTCTCTCGCGGCACGCGGTGCCCTATGTGGACGTCCCCCTTCAGCACGCCGCCGGCGCCGTCCTGCGGCGCATGAGACGCCGCGGCGACGGCTCTCAGTATCTCGACCTGCTCGCGCGCGTACGCAAAGCGCTGCCGGGAGCCGCCGTGCGCTCGACCTTCATCGCCGGGTTTCCCGGCGAGACCGACCAGGACTTCGACGAGCTCCTCGCTTTTGTGCGCGAGGCCGGCCTTGCCGCCGCGGGCGTCTTTCCCTACGACGCCCAGGAGGGCACCCCGGCGGCGACGCTGCCGGGGCAGGTCCCGGCGGCGCTCGCCTTCGAGCGCGTCGCCCAGCTTGGCGAAGCCGTCGACGATGTGGCCGCCGGGTACTGGGGAGCGCTCGTCGGCCGACCGCTCGAGGTGCTCATCGAACGCGGCGTGCGAGCTGACGGGGTCGCCGTGGGGCGCTGCGCCCTGCAGGCGCCGGATGTCGACGGCCGCACCCTCGTGCGCGGCGCCGGGTTGCGGCGCGGCCAGGTCGTGCATGCGGTCGCGCGTGGCAGCGTCGGCTATGATGTCGAGGCCGACGCCGGGAGACGGGAGCCGTGAGCAGCAGCCAGTTGAACCTCGCCAATGCCATCACCATCGCGCGGATCCTGCTCATCCCCGTGTTCCTGGTGCTGCTGCTCTCGGGGATCCCCGAGCCGTACGGCGACATCGCCGCCGCGGCTGTGTTCATCCTGGCGGCGGCCACCGACAAGCTCGACGGGTACGTGGCGCGGCGCAACAAGCAGATCACCACCCTCGGGCAGTTCCTCGACCCCCTCGCCGACAAGCTGCTCATCGCGGCGGCGCTGATAGCGCTGGTCAGCCAGGACCGTATCGCGGCTTGGGTGGCCATGCTCATCATCGGCCGCGAGATCGCCGTCAGTGTGCTGCGCATCGTCGGGGTGTCGCAGGGCGTCTCCATCCCCGCCGACAAGTACGGCAAGCTCAAGACGGTGCTGCAGATCGTCTACGTGGTCTACGTGCTCGTGCCGACCGACAAGATCGCCGAGCTCATCCACGTGTCCACCGACGTGGCCACCATCATCCAATGGATCCTGGCGGGCGTCGTGGTGATCGTCACCTTGGCGTCGGGCGTGCGCTACTTCCTGAACGCCCGCGGCGTCATCCGCATGCCCGGGAGTCCACCGCATTGAGTCGCGGCCGACCGAAGCGCACGGGCCCGTGAGCGGCGCGCTGCCGCGCGCCGCCGTCGTGCTCAGCGGCAACGAGCTTCTGGACGGCCGCACCCAGGAGACCAACGGCGCCTTCGTGAGCGCCGATCTCAGCGCCCGCGGTGTCAAAGTGACCAGCGTCGTGACGGTCGCCGACGACGAAGAGCGCCTCACGGCGGCTCTGGAGTACTCCCTGGCCGCCGCGCCGGACCTGCTCGTCGTCGGCGGCGGTCTGGGCACGACGCACGACGACCTCACCGCCGCCTGTCTGGCCCGGGCGCTGGGCGTGAGCCTCCGCGAAGACCCCACCGCCCTGGGCATGGTCGAGGACCGCGTGCGCTGGGTCGCGGAGCGGCGCCATCTCGACTTCGACGAGCTGTTCCCCCTGGCCCGCCGCCAGGCTCTGCTGCCCGCCGGCTCGACTCCCGTGCCGCCGGCCGGCGTCGCGCCCGGGATCGCCGCGCGCCGCGGTCCGACCCGCATCTTCGCCTACCCCGGCGTGCCCTACGAGTTCGAGACCATGTGGCTCTCAACGGCCGCGCGCCTGGCGGATGAGGGGTTCTTCCCCGAGGTCGCGGTGCGCATCGTGCGAATCTTCGGCGTCGCCGAACTGCAGGTGGCGCCGCTGCTCAACGCGGAAGCACAGGATCTGCTCGAGACGGGGATCAACGTCGGCAGGGGAGAGGTGACCGTGAGGCTGCGCTACCGGCGCGGCACACCCGCTGACGCCCAGGCGACGGCGCTGGTCGCCGCGCTCACTGCCGGCGCCCCGGTGTTCAGCAGCGACGGTCGCACCGTCGATGATCTGGTCGCCGACGCTCTTCGCGACGGTGGCCTCACGGTGGCCGTCGCGGAGTCCTGCACCGGCGGTCTGCTCGGCGCTCGCCTCAGCGCGCGGCCGGGAAGCTCCGACTATTTCCTCGGCGGCGTCATCAGCTACGCCAACGAGATCAAGATGGAGCTGCTGGACGTGCCGGCGGGCATGCTCGCCCAGTACGGCGCGGTCTCCGAGGAGGTCGCCGGGGCGATGGCCGCAGGCGCGCGCGCCGCGACCGGTGCGGACTACGCCCTGGCAGTGAGCGGCGTGGCCGGGCCCGACGGCGGCACGCCCGACAAGCCCGTGGGCCTCGTCTATGTGGCCTGCAGCGGGCCACGCCGCACGAAGGTCGTGCGCGGCCTCTACCCGGGCGACCGCGCTTCGGTACGCGACTACGGCGTCTCCGCGGCGCTCCATCTGCTGCGCCGTGAGCTCGCCGGGTGAAGGCGGCCGGCGGCGGCGACACCCTCCGGCTGTTCGTCGCCGGGGATCTGCCCGACGAGATGCGGCGCGCCGTCGAGGCCTGGCAGTGCAGGGCTTTCGTAGGCCGTGAGGGGCTGCGCCTCAATCACGCCTTGCACATCACGCTGGCGTTTCTGGGCTCGGTGGCGGCGGTGCGCGTGCCCGAGCTCACCGAGGCGCTCTCGCAGGTCCGCGTGCGACCCTGTCGCGTGAAAGTCACGGAGCCCGTCTTTCTGCCCGTGCGCGGCGCCAAGCGCGTCGTCGCGCTGCAGCTCGAGAGCCGCGACGGCGAGCTGACGCGCCTGCAGGCCGACGTGGCGGACGCGCTCGCCGGCACGGGCCTCTTCAAGGCGCAGGCACGCCCGTGGCTGCCACACCTCACGGTCGCCCGCTATCGCCGCCCAGGTCACCCGTTTTCCCTGCAAAACGTCAACATCCCGGGGTCTTGTGTCGTCCGCGTCGTCTTGTATAGTAGCCTCCTGGAGAGGGCCGGCGCAGTGCATACTCCCCTGGCAACATTCTCCGCATCCTGAGCAAGAGAGGAGCGCTACCTTGGACAAGGACAAAGCCCTTGAGGCAGCCGTCACACAGATCGAGCGCCAGTTCGGCAAGGGCAGCGTCATGCGCCTCGGCGATCACCCCGTGAGCGACGACATGCTGTTCGTGCCCACGGGGTCGCTGGCCCTCGACATCGCCCTCGGTGTCGGCGGCATCCCGCGTGGCCGCATCGTCGAGATCTACGGCCCGGAATCGTCGGGCAAGACCACCATGGTGTACCACCTCATCGCGCAGGCGCAGCGGCTCGGCGGCCAGGCCGCTTTCATCGACGCCGAGCACTCCATGGACCCGATCTACGCCAAGGCCATCGGCGTCGACGTCGACAATCTGCTGGTGTCGCAGCCCGACTACGGCGAACAGGCGCTCGAGATCGCCGAGATGCTGGTGCGCAGCGGCGCTCTCGACATCGTCGCCATCGACTCGGTGGCGGCGCTCACGCCCAAGGCCGAGATCGAGGGTGAGATGGGCGACAGCTTCGTCGGCCTGCAGGCGCGTCTCATGAGCCAGGCGCTGCGCAAACTCGCCGGCAGCCTCAATCGCTCGGGCACCATCTGCTGCTTCACCAATCAGCTGCGCGAGAAGATCGGCGTCATGTTCGGCAGCCCCGAGGTCACAACCGGCGGCAAGGCGCTCAAATTCTACGCCACCATCCGCCTCGATATCCGCCGCATTGAGACGCTGAAGGACGGCACCGACGCGGTCGGCAATCGCGTGCGCGTCAAGGTCGTCAAGAACAAGGTCGCCCCGCCCTTCAAACAGGCCGAGTTCGACATCATGTACGGGCAGGGCATCTCGCGCGAAGGCACGCTGCTCGACCTTGGCGTCGTCCACGATGTGGTCGCGAAGAGCGGCGCCTTCTTCAGCTACAACGACGAGCGCCTCGGGCAGGGCCGCGCCAACGCCAAGGCGTTCCTGAAGGAGAACCCCGACATGGCCGACGCCATCGAGCTGCAGATCCGCGAGAAGGCGGGGCTGCCGCTTGTCTCGGTCGGCGGCACGGCGACCGTCGCGACCGCGTCCGCCGAGGCGCTCGCGCCCGAAGGCGTCGACCCGGTCACCGGCGAGATCCTGTAGGGTCCCGCGGTCGTGCCCGTCGTCACCGCGTTGCGGGCGACCCGCCGTGGTCAGGTCGCCGTGCACGTCGACGGCGGCTTCGTGTGCAGTGTCAGCGACGCGTTCGTGGCGCGCTGGCATCTATACCAGGGCCGCGAGCTCGACGACGATGCTCTCGCCGAGCTTCGCGCCCGAGCGTCGGCCGAACTCGTGCTGGCCGACGCGTACCGCCTGCTCGGGCACCGCGCCCGCGGCCGCCACGAACTCCGCCGGCGGCTGCTGCAGAAGGGGCACGACGAGCAGGTCGTCGCCGGCGCCCTTGAACGGCTCATCGACGACGGCCTGCTCGACGACGCAGAGTTCGCGCGCTGCTACGTGGCCGACAAGCGCAGCCTCAGCGGCTGGGGCAGCCAGCGCATCCGCCGCGGCCTCGCCGAGCTGGACGTCGATCACGTCGTGATCGACGCGGCGCTCGGTGCCGCCGCGGCCGCCGAGGGCGACGAGGCCGAACTCGAACGCGCTCTCAGGGCGCTGCGCCGCCGCGCCGCGCCCCAGCCGCCGCTCGACGCGGCCCGGCGGCGCGCCTACCAAGCCCTCTTGCGGCGTGGCTTCTCCTCGTCGGTCGCCTATGCGGCCATCCGGCTCTGGAGTGGCGAGCAGCCGCCCGGCGACTTCGGCCAGGGGTGAGGCTCCGACGGCTACGACGCGTCTTCCGCCGCTCCGCTGAGGCGGCGTGTGCGGCCGCCTGACCGCTTCCTTCACGGGGCCGACCTCTGGCTTTCGACCCGTCTTCGTGCGATGCGATGCGGCCGATTGCATGGTCGTTCCTGCTTCGGTAGTGTCCTTCTCGCTGAGGGATGGGGGCCACTACGTCTGCGTCCACGCTCGACCTGATCGCTTCCACCTGCGTCCATCCGCGGGCCGAGTAGTGGCCTGGCCCGACGGAGCATGGCGCCGCCTTTCTATCGACATCGGCGGCGGCCCGCGTGAAGTCTCCGAGGTCTGGTGGCTGCAGTGTGGCCGGCGGTTTGCCGACGTCCGTGTTGCCCGCTCGGCCGAGGCCGCGCGCTTTCCCTATTCGTCCACGCAGGCCTTTGCGGGCCGCTCATCCTACGACCCCGAGACCCGCACGATGGAATGGGTGAACCGGTTCGATACCGAGGACCGCGCCGGGGCGCTCGACCGTGCTCGACTGTGCCCGTGCCAAGGCAATCCCCGCGTGCTGCGCGAGGACGGCGATACGTACACCGAATACTGGGGTCGCATGGACGTCGGCGACGAGCCTGGGACGGTGGCCGAATCCGCGTCGTCTCTGCGCGTGCAGATCGGCGCCTACGCCATCACTGTCGCGCGGATCGGGTCGCGCACGGTCGGCACCTTCTTCACGTTCGACGGGTACGCGTGGACGGCGCGACTCTCGGCCTCTGACGCGCAGGCCGACTGACGTCACGTTGCCGGGCCGGCCGTCGCGCCCGGAGCATCCGGCGGCCGTCCTTCGGGCTCAGCGAAGTTCATTCCCGCGCCGCATGGATCTATCTTTCGCGTCGGCCGCTCATTCCAGAATCTCACGGCGTCTCTGAGATCCCGTGCAGTTCCTGCGCGCAACGTACCTTGAAGCGCAAGAAGCCGTGGCGCAGCGTGTCCGTTACGCACTGAATGGGGGCGGCACAGTGGGCGACGACATCGTGGGTACCATCGACGACGTCGTTTCCATAGGAAGCTTCTCGGCACCGGCAGCACCGAAGGCCGCGAGCGCCATGGCGACGAGAGGCTCCAGTTACAGGAGGCCGTCTCGCGCCCGCGCCCCAGAAACAGAGGCAGCCTGAGGCAGCGACAATGATGGTGAACGGCCGAAGAAGGCGCCCGGCCGCCCCGGCGACTTCGCCTCGGACCCGCCGTGAGCGCCTGTGGTGAGACGCTTGGGGAGTCGTCGGCGAATTGACATCGTGAGCCTCAATCGCCTACTATCCTGTTGCGCAACGTGTGCGCGTGCTTTGTGCAATTCACTCTCGCTCTTGCATGGCGATACGCACGGCGCTTCGGCGCCCATTGGCTGAAACCATCGAACCAGGGGTCCATTATGAGAGTTTTGGGAGGTAGCGTTACCTGATTCTCGTCCCGACCCTTGGACGCCGATACAGCTGCAGATCCGTATCCCTCGCACGAACGAGTGTGGCACCGGCCGGGCGCGTTGCTCGGCCTTTTTCGTGCCGCGCGACCCGTGAAGGGATAGGACTGAGATGATGATCGCCGTGTACATCGTGGTGGGGCTGGCAGTGGGCGTGGTCGCGGGGTACCTGATCCGCCGCAATCTCGCTTCCAACAAGCTGGCCGGAGCGGAGCGCGAAGCCGAGAGGGTACTGCGCGACGCCAAGCGTGAGGCCGAGACTCTCGTGAAGGAAGCTCGGCTCGAAGCCAAGGAAGAAGTGCACAGGGTGCGCAGCGAGGTAGAGGCCGAGTTGCGCGACCGACGCGAAGAGATAGGCAAGGCAGAGCAGCGCCTGCTGCAGCGCGACGAGCAGATCGATTCGCGGGCCGCGGAGCAAGACCGTCGCGAGCAGTCGCTGCGCGACCGCGACGCCAACTCCCAGCGCATCGCCGACGACCTGCAGATCGCCCACGACGAGGCCATGATCCAGCTCGAGCGCATCTCCGGGCTCAGCGCGGCGCAGGCCAAAGACATGCTGCTCAAGCAGACCGAGGACGAAGCGCGCCACGAGATGGCCAAGCTCGTGCGCCAGGTCGAGGAAGAGGCGCGCCGCGAAGCCGACCGCCGCGCCCGCAACATCCTGGCGCTGAGTATCCAGCGCACGGCCGCCAACCACGTCGCCGAGACCACCGTTTCGGTGGTCCACCTGCCCTCCGACGACATGAAGGGCCGCATCATCGGCCGCGAGGGGCGCAACATCCGCACTCTCGAGAACACCACCGGCATCGACTTCATCATCGACGACACGCCCGAGGCCGTGGTGCTGTCGGGCTTCGACGGCGTGCGCCGCGAGACCGCGCGCCTCACGCTCACCAAGCTCATCACCGACGGGCGTATCCACCCGGCGCGCATCGAGGAGACATACCTTCAGGCGAAGGCCGAGGTCGAGGCCACTATGGAGGAAGCCGGCGAGCAGGCCTGCTTCGACACCAACGTGCACGGCGTGGCGCCCGAGCTCGTCAGAGTCCTCGGGCGCCTCAAGTACCGCACCAGCTACGGCCAGAACGTGCTCAACCACTCCATGGAGGTCGCTCATCTCGCCGGCATCATGGCCGCCGAGCTGGGCGCCAACGTCAAGATCGCCAAGCGCGCCGGCTTGTTGCACGACATCGGCAAGGCCGTCGACCACGAGGTCGACGGTTCGCACGCCGATATCTCCCAGCAGCTCTGCAAGAAGTATCGCGAGTCGGAGAGCGTGTGCCACGCCATCCAGGCGCACCACCAGGACATCGAGCCGCAGACCATCGAGGCCGTGCTGGTGCAGGCCGCCGACGCCATCTCGGCGGCGCGCCCGGGCGCCCGCCGTGAATCGCTCGAGAACTACGTCAAACGGCTCGAGTCGCTGGAGCGCATCGCCGAGAGCAAGAAGGGCGTTGAGAAGTGCTTCGCCATGCAGGCGGGCCGCGAGGTGCGCGTGATGGTCAAGCCCGCCGAGATCGACGACGACGCCACGGCGCTGCTGGCCCGCGAGATCGCCCGAGACATCGAGGCTCAGCTCGACTACCCGGGGCAGATCAGGGTCACCGTGATCCGCGAGAGCCGCGCCGTCGACATCGCCAAGTAGGCGGGGGCGGCGCGGAGGGGCCACTGCGGCCATGCGCACCTACTATCTGCGCTCGTTCGGCTGCCAGATGAACGCGCACGACGCCGAGCGCATCCGCGCGCTGCTCGAGGCCGAAGGCCTGGAGCGCGCCGACGAGCCCGACGGCGCCGACGTGCTCGTCTACAACACCTGCACCGTGCGCCAGAGCGCCGACGAGCGGCTGGCCGGCCATCTGGGCACCGCCGCCCGCCTCAAGCGCGAGGATCGCGGCCGCATCGTCCTCGTCACCGGCTGCCTGCCGCAAGCTGAGCAGGACGACTTCTTCCGGCGCTTTCCCTTCGTCGACGGCGCCCTCGGCCCTCAGAACCTCCAGCGCCTGCCCGAGTTGCTCGCGGCAGCGGTGGAGCCGGCGGCCAAGGGTCGCCCGCCGGGCTTCTTCGCCGACGGCCCGGCGATGAGCGGCGATCTCGCGGCGCGCCGCGAGCGGCCCTATCAGGCCTGGGTGCAGATCATGTCGGGCTGCACCAACTTCTGCTCGTACTGCATCGTGCCCCAGGTGCGTGGCCCCGAGCGGAGTCGCGAAATCGGCGCGCTGGTCGCCGAGGTCCGCGTCCTCGTCGCCGACGGCGTACGGGAGGTCACCCTCCTCGGCCAGAACGTCAACGCCTACGGCCTCGATCTGCGGCGGGGAGGACGCGAGGGAGCGCCGGACTTCCCGGCGCTGCTGCGCGCCCTGGACGCCGTGCCCGGGCTGGCCCGCGTGCGCTTCATGACCTCGCACCCCAAAGACCTCTCGGGCGACCTCATCCGGGCCATCGCCGAACTTCCCAGCGCGTGCGAACACGTCCATCTGCCTGCGCAGGCCGGCTCCGACCGCGTTCTGGCCGCGATGGCTCGCGGCTACACCGCGGCGGCCTACCTCGAGCGCGTGCATGCGCTGCGTGCGGCCGTGCCGGACGTGAGCGTCACCACGGATCTCATCGCGGGGTTTCCCGGCGAGAGCGACGATGACTTCGCGCAGACCCTCGAGCTGGTGCGGGCGGCGGAGTTCGACGCGGCCTTCACGTTCGTGTTCTCGGCGCGCCGCGGCACCGCCGCCGCCGACCTTCCGGGGCAGCTCGCGGCCGACGTCAAGCGCGAGCGCGTGGAGCGCCTCATCGCCCTCACGCAGGAGCTCGCCTTGAGATCACGACGGCGCTGGGTGGGCCGTCGCGCCGAAGTGCTCATCGAAGGTCCCAGCCGCGACGGCAAGAGCCTTCGCGGTCGTACGAGGCAGAACGTGACGGCCAACGTGACCGGTGCGACCGAGCCCGGTGCTATAGTGGAGATCGAGGTCACCGGAGCGTCCTCGACGACCCTTCGCGGAAGGGCCTGACGGACGCACTCAGGAGGTGCCGTCATGCAGGGCTGTATCTGTCCCCACCCGCCACTTCTCATCCCCGAGGTCGGCCGCGCCTCGCTGCGTCAGGTCAGCGCGACGGTCGCGGCCATGAGGCGTCTAGCCGACCAGGTGGGGGAGCCCGAGACCGTGGTCGTCATATCCCCCCACAGCGACGGCTACGGCGATGCGCATGTGGTGCGCACGACGCGGCGTCTCCGCGGCGACTTCGGCCGTTTCCGCTGCCCGGAGGTCTCCTTCACCTACGACAACGACGTGCCGTTCGCCGAGCTCCTGCTGGCCCTCGCCGGCGACTATCGCCGCCTGCAGCTGGTGCCCGACGACGGCGATCAGCTCGACTGGGGCGTACTGGTGCCCCTGAGCTTCCTCAAAGCGCGGCAGATCGTCTCGCTGTCCATCGTCAGCGCCTACGGCGAGCATCGCACGCTGGGCCAGCTGGTGCGCCGCTGCGCAGAGGAACTCGGTCGCGACACGCTGTTTCTCGCCTCGGGCGACCTTTCGCATGCGCTCACGCACAGCGCCCCGGCGCCCTACGACCCACGCGGCAAGCTCTTCGACGACGAGGTGGTGAGTCTGCTGACCGCCGGCGACTTCGTCGGGCTCGGGCGCATGGACCCGATCCTCTTCCAGGGGGCCGCCGAGTGCGGCCTGCGCAGCTTCATGGCACTCGGCGGCTTTCTCGGCGACGACGCCACCGTCGCGCCCGAGATCCTTAGCTACGAGGCTCCCTTCGGCGTCGGCTACATGGTGGCGCGCTTCGGCGCCGCCGAGGTTGAGCGCCCAGGGGTCGAGGCTTGAGCGAAGGGAGCGCAGACGCGAGCGGCGCTCCGCGCGGTCCCGCCGACTACGCCCGCGCCTGCGTCGAGAGCTGCGTGCTGGGGCGCCCGCTGCCGGCCCCGGCCCCGCATGAGCTCTACCTGCGCCGCGCCGCCTGCTTCGTATCGCTGAAGAAGCGCGGCGAGCTGCGCGGCTGTATCGGAACCCTGGAGCCGGCTGCCGCGGACCTGGGCGCCGAGATCGCCCGCAATGCGCGCTCCGCGGCCTTTCACGATCCCCGTTTCCACCGGGTGCGCCCCGAGGAGCTCCCGGATCTCGTGTGCTCGGTCGACGTGCTCAGCCCGAGCGAAGCCTGCGAGCGCGCTCACCTCGACCCCGCGGTCTACGGGGTGATCGTCTTCTGCGGCGTTCGCCGGGGAGTCCTGCTGCCCGACCTCCAGGGCGTCGACACCGTCGAACAGCAGGTCGACATCGCGCGGCAGAAGGCCGGCATCCGCCCCGGTGAGGCGTTCACCCTCGAGCGCTTCAGCGTGACCCGCTACCGCGAGGGCGACCCGCCGCGGGCCGACGAGGCCGACGCGCAGCCCCCGCCGTCGAACTGACGTGCCGGGCGACGCCGGCACCCCACGCCGCGAGGCTCCGCCGGTCGTCGCTCTCTTCGGGGCGACCGCTCTCGGCAAGACGGATATCGCGGTAGCGCTTGCCGAGCTGCTCCACGCCGATATCGTCGTCGCCGACTCGATGCAGGTCTACCGGGGCCTGCCCATCGTCACGAATCAGCCCGACGAGAGGCAACGCGCCCGCGCGCGGCACCACCTCGTGGGCTTCGTGCCCCCGCAGCGCGAGTTCACCGTGGCCGAATACGCCCGCGAGGCGCACGCGGTCATCGACGACCTGCGCCACGATGGCCGCACCGTGATCGTCGAAGGCGGCTCCGGGCTGTACCTCAGAGCCGCCCTCGGCGACCTCGAGTTTGCGGCGCCTCCGGACCCGGCCGTGCGCGCCGCGCTCGAGGAGCGCTGGACGCGCGACCCGGCCGCGGTCAGCGACGAACTGCGGCGTCTCGATCCGGGCGCCTTCGCGCACCTCGACGCCTCGAATCCGCGCCGCGTCGTCCGCGCCCTCGAAGCTGTGCTCGTGCGCGGGCGGCCTTTGCCGCCCGATGGCCGCGACCGCCTGTGGCGCTCGGGGGAGCGCTACGCGCATATTCTCGTCGCGCTCGTGCCGGACGACGACCGGGAGGCGCTGAAGGCGCGCCTCGAGGCGCGCGTCGACGGGATGCTCGCCGCCGGCGCCGCGGCGGAGGTGGCCCGCGCCCGCGAGGGCGGGCCCATCTCACGCACGGCGCTGCAGGCCATCGGGGTGCGCGAGCTGTGCGCCGTTCTCGACGGGGGCATGGATCTGAACGAGGCCGCGGCGCGCATGAAGGCGCGCACGCGCGCCTTGGTGCGCCGCCAGCTCACCTGGATGCGCAAGCTGCCGGCGGCCGCGCACGTGCCCGCGGACGGGCGGCCGCCAGAAGCCGTGGCCGAGAGCATCCTCGCCCTCGTGGAGGCGAGCCCGTGGTAGAGTATGCGCTCGAGCCGCTCTTGCGGCGGTCCATCTCACAGGGGGTCGTGACGGGTGACGCCAACATGGCAGGGCCTCGGCAAGGTCCAGTTCTCCAAGTGGCAGGGCCTCGGCAACAACTACATCGTGCTGCACGGCGAAGAGGTGCCGTTCGAGCTCACGCCGCAGCGCGTGCGCCTGCTCTGCGACCGTAACCTCGGTATCGGCTCGGACGGTATCATCGTGATCGGCGCCCCCAGCGGCGCGAACCGCTTCCCGATCACGATCTTCAACCCCGACGGCAGCCAGGCGGAGATGTGTGGCAACGGCGTGCGCATGGTGGCCCGCAAGCTCAAGATGGAAGGCTCGATGAGCGGCGACACCGTCGTCCTCGAGACCGCCGCCGGCGAGATCGTGCCCAGGCTCGGCGATGGCTATCTGGTCACCGTCGACATGGGCATCGCCCGCTTCGGCGGCGAGAAGCTTAGCGGCTTCGACGGCGACTGCGTCGAGGAATCCCTTCACGCCGCCGGTCGCAGCTTCACGTTCACGTTCGTCGATGTCGGCAACCCGCACGCCGTGATCCAGTCGCCGTGGCCTCTGGAGCTCGTCCCGCTGCACGAAGTGGGCCCCGTGATCGAGGGGCACAAGAACTTCCCGCGCAAGGCCAACGTCGAGTTCGTCAAGGTCATCGACGAGCACACGGCCAAGGTCAGGGTCTGGGAGCGGGGCGTGGGGGAGACGCGCGCCTGCGGCACCGGCGCCACCGCGACCGCGGTCGCCCTGGTCCGTACCGGCCAATGCACGTCGCCGGTCACAGTGGAGCTGCCGGGCGGCAGCCTCGTCGTCGAGGTGCGGTCCGACTGGCGCGTGTTCATGACCGGGCCCGCCGAGGAGATCTACCACGGCGACCTCTCGCTGGAGTTCCTCGACCATCTCGAGTGACGCCGGCGCTGCCGACCAGGAGCCCAGGAGAGCCATGAGATTCTCACGGCGCGTGCAGAGCCTGCCGCCCTATCTGTTCGCCGACATCGAGCGGCAGATCGCCGAGCGGCGCGCCGCCGGCGTGGACGTGATCAGCCTCGGCATCGGCGACCCCGACCTGCCCACGCCGCCGCACATCGTCGAGGCGCTGGCGGAGGCGGCCCTCGACCCAGCCACGCACCAGTACCCCAGTAACCGAGGGGAGCTCGCGTTTCTCGAGGCGGTGGCCGGGTTCTACTCCACGCGCTTCGGCGTGGAGCTCGACCCAGCCTCCGAGATCGTTCCGCTGCTGGGCGCCAAGGAGGGCATCGCCCATGTCGGCCTCGCCCTTCTCGACCAGGGCGACGTGGCCTTGGCCGCCGATCCCGGCTACCCGGTGTACATCACTGGCCCCTTGCTGGCCGGAGGCAGGGGTATGCCGCTGCCGCTGGTTCCGGAGCTCGGCTTCCAGCCGGACCTCGAGGCCCTCACGCCGAGCGTGCTCGGCAAGGCCAGGATGATCTTCGTGAGCTACCCCAACAACCCCACGGGAGCCGTCATCGAGGACGACTTCTTCGCGCGGCTGGTCGCCTTCGCCGCCGCCCACGACCTCGTGGTGGTGCACGATAACGCCTATGCCGACATCACCTACGACGGCTACGTGGCGCCGAGCTTCCTCGAGACGCCGGGCGCCAGGGACGTGGGCGTCGAGATGTTCAGCCTCTCCAAGAGCTACAACATGACCGGCTGGCGCTCCGGCGCCATGGTCGGGAACCGCGAAGTGGTCGACGCCTACTGGCGCCTCAAGACAAATATGGACTCCGGCATGTTCGGCGCCGTGCAGCGCGCCAGCGTCGCCGCGCTCAGCGGCCCGCAGGGCTGTGTCCGCGAGATGTGCCACGTCTACCAGCGCCGCCGCGACCTGCTTGTCGAGGCGCTGCGCACCATCGGCATGCACGTGGAGCCGCCCAAGGGCACCATCTATCTGTGGGCGCCGGTGCCGAGCGGCCACACCTCCGCGAGCTTCACGAAGCAGGTGCTCGAGCAGGCGGACGTCGTTATCACGCCGGGGGCCGCCTACGGCGCTCGCGGCGAGGGTTACGTGCGGCTCTCCCTCACGGTTCCCGACGAGCGGCTGCGCGAGGCGGTCCGGCGTATCGAGGAGCGGGTACGCATCTAGGAGCCTTCAGATGAGTATCGACGCCTCCGGCGTGGACACCGGCGCGACCGCGCCACGGCCACGCGCCGTGGTCTTCGCCGTCATGCCGGGCGGCCATGGCCGGCCCGGCGAAGACGAGCCGCTCAACGAGATCAAGGAGCTGCTGAGCTCCGCAGATATGGACTGGGTCGGCGACGTGCTCCAGCGCAAGGAGCGGCCGCATCCGCATTCGTACCTTGGCAAAGGCAAGCTCGTCGAGCTCACGGCGGCCGTCGAGGAGAGCGGCGCCACGGTGGCGGTCTGCGAGGACGACCTGACCCCGGGCCAGGTGGCGGCCGTGCTCGACGCCGTGGACATCGACGTCCTCGACCGCACCGAGCTCATCCTCACCGTGTTCAGCAAGCACGCGAACTCCATGGAGGGCACCATGCAGGTGCACCTCGCACAGCTGGAATACGAGCTCACGCGGATGCGCGGCCAAGGTCATATCCTGTCGCGGCTCGGCGCCGGGGTGAACATGCGCGGCCCCGGCGAGACCAAGCTGGAGGTCGACCGGCGCGTCGTGCGTCAGCGCATCCAGACCCTCCGCCGGCGCATCGACCACATGGCCAGGACGCGGCGCACGCAGCGCGCCCGCCGCCTGCGCGCCGCGGTCCCGCTCGTCGCCCTCGCCGCTTACACCAACGCCGGCAAGTCGACGCTCCTCAACGCGCTCACCGACGCCGACGTCTCGGTGTGCGACAGGCTCTTCGAGACACTCGATCCCACGTCGCGCTCGTACCGCTTCCGCGACCGCGACTACGTGCTCACCGACACGGTCGGCTTCATCCGCAAGCTGCCGCACTCACTGGTCGACGCGTTTGCCTCCACCCTCGAAGAGACGACACTGGCCGACGTCGTCCTGGTCGTCGCGGACGCCCATCTCGAGCCCTCGGAGATCGAGGCGCGCGAGCAGACCGTGGCCGACGTCCTCGACATGCTGGGCGCGCAGGCGCCGCGCATCGTCGTCTTCAACAAGACCGACCTCGCCGACCCCGGCAAGCTGGCGCGCCTGCGGGCGCGCTATCCGGAGGCCGAGTTCGTCGCCGCGGCCCGCGGCGAGGGCCTCGGCCGGCTGCAGCAGCATCTGGCCGACTTCTTCGACCGCGCCCTGCGGCCGGTGCGGCTGCTCTTCCCGTACGCCGCCGCCGCCGACATGCACCGCCTACGCGGCATCGCCAGCGACGTTCGCGAGGAGCACACGCCTGAGGGCGTGGTCTTCACGGCCCGGCTGCCCGTAGCGGAAGCCGGGCGCTACGCGCGCTACAGCCTCGACACGTCCGTGGTGGAGGCTGCCGGCGAGGAGGACGAGGAGGAGGCCGACGGTGGGGTCTGAGCTCCGCGACGGCGCGCTCGACGGACCGGACGGGGTGAGCGTGCCCGTCAAGCTCCTGAGCGTGTCGGCGCGCCTCCCCGAACGCGCCTACGAGCACGACGCCGCCTACGACCTGTACGCGGCCGAGGAGCTCGTCATCGAGCCGCTCGGCCGCACCGTCGTCGGCACCGGCGTCGTCCTCGGGCTCCCCCCGGGTCTGGCGGCCCTCACGCTCCCGCGTTCGGGCCTCGCCGCCCGCCACGGTATCTCCATCGTGAACGCCCCCGGCCTCATCGATCCGGGGTATCGTGGTGAGGTGCGCGTGATCCTCCTCAACACCGATCGCGACGAGGCCTTCTGTGTGGCCGTGGGCGATCGCATCGCCCAGCTGCTGTTCCTGCCGCTGACTAAGGTGGAGCTGGCGGCCACCGACGAGCTCGACCAGACGGAGCGCGGCCCGCAGGGCTTCGGCTCCAGTGGAAGAGGGGAGAGGGCATGACCCAGGACGTCACCCGCGACCCG
>JAPLCM010000227.1 GCA_026392275.1 Actinomycetota bacterium
ATGCGGCCCGGATCCGCACTGCGTCTGGCGCGGCTGCCGGCGTCGCCCGGCGGGGTAGTGCGAAACGGTAAGATAGTGAGAGGGTCGCTTCTTAACTTACCGTTTCGCACCATGCCGCCCGGCAGCCGCGGCGAGAGGGGCTTGCTCGATCAGGCGACGGCAGACGCGTTCACGACTGCCGGTGGGCCGCGCCGCCGCCGTGAAGACCGTGTCCGCCACCGAGATCAAGAACCGTTCGGGTCAGTACCTGGCGCGCGTCGCCGTCGAGCCCGTGGCCGTCGAGAAGAACGGGCGCCCGGTCGCCGTGCTGCTCTCCTTCGAGGAGTGCGAGTTGCTGCAGCGCTCCGACGACTTCTTCTGGGGTCAGGCGGCGTGCGCCGCGGAGGCCGAGGGCTTTCTCAGCGTCGAGGACTCGCTGAGGTATCTTCAGGACGGTGCTTCCACAGAAGACCGTGTTGCCTCTTAGCCTGTCGAAAGCGTCGGTGCGCTTTATCGACACTCTACCGCCCAAGCAGTACCGGCAGGTCACGCGCAAGATCATCATGCTGATGGCAGACCCCCAGCCCACGGACGCCGAACGCCTGAAGGGCTACGACTACTCCCGCGCGACGGTGGGGGAGTACCGCGTCATCTTCGCTGTGCACGACGGCGTGCTGCGCGTCATCGCGATCGGCAAGCGCAACGGCGACGAGGTGGAGCGGAGGCTGGGCGGAAGTGGATGATGCGCGAAAGGAGGCGCTCTCGCAGCCCGCCCATGGTTCGCCTCCCAGGACGCTCCCCGGTGGACTCGCCCACGGCGGTTCCTTCACCTTCAGCGGCGGCCGCGGAGCCACAGCGGCACCACCGGGGCCCAGAGCAGGAACAGGGCGGCCACCACGATGATGGTGGTCCGCGGGCCGAGCAGGGGCACGACGGCCACCGCCGCCAGGGCCCCGAGCACCCTCGCCGTGTTGAAGCCCAGGTCGATGGCCGTGAACACCCTTCCGCGGTAGCGGTCCGGCACTGCGCCCTGCGCGAGCGTGTCCGCGGGCACCCGCGTCCAGCCGTAGGAGGCGCCGAGGAGTACCGCGCCGAAGGTGAGCGCGAGGGCGAGCGCGTCCACCGTCACGATGGCCGGGATGAGGGCCGCGGCCGCGAGGACGAAGGCCGCGCCGATGAGCAACCGGTTGGGCATGAGCGAGCGCAGCACTCCCGCCGTCAGGAAGCCGACAAAGACACCGACGCCGCCGGCCCCCACCAACCCGGAGAACGAGACGAGACCGCCACCGAGGTCCTCCTCGATGACCACGAGCACGGTCGCGATGATCATCACCTGCAGAAACTGGCCGACGGCCACCGTCAGGACGGGAGCGAGAGCGGCGGGCGTGCGACCGATTCGCCGGAACCCGTCGGCGAGATCGACGACGACCACTGCGAGCTCGCCGCGCAGCGCGCGGGCGCTCTTCTTCGGCGGCAGCGCGCTGGAGAGGCGCGCGCTGACGGCCGCCGTCGCCGCCCACATGGTCACCGAGAGGGCGATCACCGCCCAGGTGCCCACCGCGGTCGCGATGATGCCGCCGGCGGTCATGCCGCCGAACAGGGCCACCGTCCCCGTGACGGACGTCAGCGTGTTGGCGGTGAAGAGCAGGGCGTCGTCGGGCGCCTTTCCGGGCTCCGGCACGTCCTCCTCGGCGGCTCCCACCACGCGGGGTATCACCGCCGTCGACGTCGCCTGGAAGATGCGGTTCGCCGAGAACACGATGAACGTGCCGGCGTAGACCAGGGCCACGGCGCCGAGCGCGGGAAGCAGGAGCAGGGCGGCTGCGGCGCGCACCAGCGGAAGGACCACCAGAATGGCGCGGCGGGGCCAGCGATCGACGAACACGCCCGCTACCGGCTCGAGCAGCGAGAACGGCAGCAGCGTGAGCGCTGTCGCCACCGCGAACCCGCGCACGGTGCTCTGCGACTCCGGCAGGAAGACCACGGCGTTGAAGACCGCCGCCAGAAAGGCGCCCTCGGCGATCTGGCTGGCGAGGCGTGCCGCGAGGAGGACGCGGAAGTCGCGGCAGCCGAGCACCGTCCGCGCTCCATCGAATCTGCTCTCAGGCAGAGCCGCCCCCTTCCCGTCCTCTCCGTCAGTATCTGCTCCGCGGGGGTCCGAAGCCACCTTCGGGAGTGGCTCGGCGCGCCTTCTTGCCACCCGCGCGGCCGGCACCCGGGAACGTTGGGCTCGCCGTCCTCGTCGCTTGGGTCGTGGCCGCACTCGGTGAGGAGGGCACGATGAAGAGACGTCTTGGCGTGGCGACGACCAGCCCCCGCGACCGCCGTCTCCTTCTCGTCCGACGCCGGCGCGAGTTCGTCTTGAGCAAGTACATCCCGTAGGCTGTGACGCAGTACCATCCGAACGAACGGCAAGGTGCCCTTGGACGACATGCGCCGGCGCACGCAGCCCGTCACCACGACGTGGGCGGAAGCCTTTCGGCAGTATGTCCTGACGCAGGACGCCACTCCGCTCTATCTCGTCGGCGACAGCCTCGAGGTGCTCCGCGCATTGCCGGCGGCGTCGGTGGACTTCGCCATGACTTCGCCGCCGTACTGGGGCAAGCGCGTCTACGACGAACACGGGATAGGCCTGGAGGACGACCATCGCGAGTACATCGCGAGCCTGCTTGCGGTCACCAGTGAGCTCCACCGGGTTCTCAAGCCGAGCGGCTCGTTCTGGCTCAACGTCGGCGACAGCTACCTGGGCAAGAGGCTCCTCATGATCCCCTGGCGCCTCGCCATCGCCATGGCCGACGGGCAGGGCTGGATCCTCAGAAACGACGTCGTGTGGCACAAGGTGAAGGGCGGCCCCGACACGGCGCACGACAAGCTGCGCAACGTCCACGAGCCACTCTTCCATTTCGTGAAGGAAGCCACGGGCTACTTCTACGACGCCGACGCGATCCGCAGGACTCCCGGCACGTCACGGGTGGTCAACGGCAGCGTCGTCTCGGCGACCGGCGTCACGGGCGTGCGCTACCGGCGCCAGATCGAGCTCTCGACCAGTCTCTCGGGCGAGGAGAAGGCGGCTGCAGTCGCGGCCCTCGATACGATCCTCGGCGCGGTCCGCGCCGGGGAGCTCGCCGACTTTCGCATGATCATCCGCGGTCGGCAAAGGGCCACGCACTCCGACTCCGAGCGGGTATCCGGCAGGGCCAGGGAGCTGCGCGACAACGGCTTCTGCTTCCTCAAGTACCATCCGGGGGGCAGCAAGCCGGGCGACGTGTGGGACATCCTCCCGGAGGACACCCAGCAGCGCACGTATCACTACGCGCCGTACCCTGAGGACCTCTGCCGCATCCCGATCCTCGCGACGTGCCCCACGCATGGCATCGCTCTCGACCCGTTCTGCGGCACCGGGACGACGAACGCCGTCGCCGCGATGCTGGGGCGCAAGTCTGTGGGCATCGACCTCAGCCCCTTCTACTTGGCGGAGGCCGCGCAACGCACGGCGCCTGTCGAGAAGACGCCGGGGAGTGACGAGTAGCGGAGCTCCGCGGCACGTTGTGTCGCGGCCCGTTGGCCGGCGCGGAGCGGGGAGGACTCGATCGAGAACGCGGTGGCATTGTGTCCCGACTGCTCTCGGCGAGCTCACGAGCCGGCAGCCAATGCCGACGCGAAGACGCGGTCGAGACAGGCGACTGCCCCGTGATCTGGAAGTTCACCGCTCGAGGAATTCGGTGACGAGAACGGCCAGGTCCTCGGCACGGGGGAGTGGGCCTCTGGATCGTGATCCATGAAACTGCTCCTCGTGTTTCACGGTCCCGGGATCAGACGAGGTGAGGTCCTCGAACGCACCGTCCGGCTCACGGACGTCGTGCCCACGCTCTGCTACGTCGCCGGCCTACCGGTCCCTCAGCAGGCGGCGGGAAGCGTGCTCTATGAGGCCCTCGAGAAACCAGACGGCTTCGCCGCCGACGCTCTCCTTCGACGCCGTTCGAGCACTTTCTTTCGTGAGGCAACGAATCGCTTTCGAGTGTGTTCGTGGTGAGGCAGCGCGGGCTGTTGACGCGTGGCAGTGGTGTGAGTAGGCTCGAAAGCGAAAGTCGAGGGAGCCTCGTCATGTACGCGCTTGGGGCCACACGGCCTGAGCAGACTCTGTCTCCAGCCGTGCCTCACCTGAAACGGGAGGGTGCTTCATGAAGAGGATGCACGGTGATCTTCCGGCCGCCGCCGCTCTGGTCTTCGCGTCCGCGCTGCTCGCTGCTATCGCTCTGCTCGCCGCCGTTGCGGCCGCCGCCGAGGCCCCACGAGATCGCGCCACGGGCTTGCTGGCCATGCGTGCTCTCCAGCAGTTCGAGCAGGCGCAGCTGCTGGACGACGGGCCGACCGACGACAAGTTCGGCTGCTCGGTCGCCGTCTGCGGCGACACGGCCGTGGTCGGGGCCGAGGCCGACAACGCCGGGGGGCAGTCCACTCTCCAGGGCGCCGCCTACGTCTTCGTGCGTTCCGGCACGACCTGGACCCAGCAGCAGAAGCTGACCGCCTCCGATGGCGCGCATGGCGATGCATTCGGCTCTGCAGTCGCCATCGATGGCGACACGGTGCTCGTGGGAGCGCAGTGGGACGACGTGGGCACCAGTCTCAGCCAAGGTTCAGCCTACGTCTTCACGCGCTCCGGCACGACCTGGACCCAGCAGCAGAAGCTGACCACATCCGACGGGGCGGCCGACGACTGGCTGGGCGGAGCACTTGCCCTGTCCGGTGACACCGCCCTGATCGGCGTGGAGAGGCACGACGTCGGCGCCAAGCGCCAGCAGGGTGCCGCCTACGTCTTCACGCGCTCCGGCGGATCATGGAGCGAGCAGCAGAAGCTTACGGCTCCCGACGGCGAGGCCTGGGACGCCTTCGGCGGCGCCGTCGCCATCTCCGGCACGACGGCCCTGATCGCCGCGGACAGCCACCTCTTCCACTTTGACCAGCGCAGCGGAGAGGGCGTGGCCTACGTCTTCACGCGCTCCGGAGTGACCTGGAGCCTCCAGCAGATGCTGACCGCGGCGGACTTCTCGATGTCGCATTTCGGTGATGCCGTCGCCCTCTCCGGCGATACGGCACTGGTCGGGAGACGATGGGACGACATCGGCGCCAACAAGGGCCAAGGTTCGGCTTACGTCTTCACGCGCTCCGGCACGACCTGGACGCAGCAGCAGAAGCTGACCGCCGCCGACGGCGCGGCCGGTGATGACTTCGGCCGTTCGGTCGCGCTGTCCGGCAACGTCGCCCTGATCGGGGCGCGTTGGGCCGATGTCGGCGCCAATCGGGCACAGGGTTCAGCCTATGTCTACGTGCGCTCCGGCGCTGCCTGGACCCAGCAGGAGCCGCTGCGCGCCTCGAACGGCAGGACCTGGGACCACTTCGGCGACTCGGTCGCCGTGTGCGGCGACACGGCGGTGGTCGCCGCATGGGACAGCGCCCCCTTACGCGGCCAGGGCAGCGCCTGGGTCTTCCTGCTCGACGTCGTGCCGCCCGAGACCAGTCTCAGCTTGACTCCACGCGAGAACGCTGCCGGCTGGCACGCCCAGCCGGTCACCGCGAGGCTGAGTGCGAGCGACGCGGCGTCTGGCATCGCGACGACGTACTACCGTCTCGGTGACGCCGGCGACTACAGCGTCTACGTCGATACCGACAGGCCGGTCGTCTCGCAAGAGGGCGTGACCGGCCTCTGGTACTACTCGACCGACCGGGCAGGCAACGCCGAGGCCGCGCAGACGACCCCGGTGCGTCTCGACCTCACCGGCCCCGCCACCGCTGCGCTCGCCAGGGCGACCGTCAAGCAAGGGCAGAAGGCGACCCTGCGGTTGCGCGTCGACGACACCGTCTCCCCCAAGGCGACGGTCGTCGTGAAGATTACCAAGGGAAGCGCTGTGAAGGGGACGCTCAAGCTCGGCTGGCGGGCCACCAACAGCACGATCCTCCACCGCTTCACCTGCGGGCTGGCCCCCGGCGCCTATACCTGGAGGGTCTACGCCACGGACCTCGCCGGCAACGCGCAGACCACGGTCGGCGCGCAGGTGCTCGTGGTCAAGTAGGTCGCTGAGGGCGAACACGGCAGTGTGAGGCCGGGAGCCCCTGTCGATCAGGCCCCTGCTCCCCAGACGAAGACGGCGATATCCGGCCCAGGACGCGGCGGATTCGCTGCGCATGCGCGCGTATTCGTGTGTGGGAACGAACGCGGAGTGAGAACGGAGCGGCTGCTGCGCAGCGCCGAGCGCTACCGCGTCGTGCTCGGCACGCTGTGGGAGGGGGTCCCGGTCGAGTTCGCCTGTGCCTGCTGCACGACGACTGTGGCGAGGCGCGCCTCGGCACCCCGATCAGGTTTCGCTGCGCGACCTGCGGGGAGGCCTACGCGCGCCGCGGCGACCCGCTCGCTCACCTTGCATCAGCGCGGCCGGTCGCGGCGTCGTAGCGGCTGACTCCGCTGGTCATGTGCGACGCCGTTCTCCAGAGTGAGCGGCGGCGTTCTTCGACGGCATCCTCCTTCCGCCCGAGCTCGACCCGGGTGCCTCGCCGGCGTGAGCCCTCGATCTCGACCTTGTCACCTGCACGCCTGCGCGCTAGGCTCTGAGGCAGCCAGACTGCCGAGGGGGAGGGACTGGTGCGAGGCTCTCGCAGAGTCATCGTGTTTGTCGTCTGTGCGCTTGTGTTCATCGGAGCGCTCATCGGGCTTGTGGTCAGCATCTCTCCGGCCTCCGATGCCGCACTAGCCAAGCCTGGACTCACGGTCGACATCTACGCGGTCCCGGAGTTCATGACGGCGGTCTACAAGGCCTACGGCGGCGGCGACGGGGACCGCTGGCTGGCCCGCACCGTCATCACCAACACCGGCGAGACCGCGGTGCGCGATCTGCGCATCCAGTATCGGATCTCCGGCTATGCTGAGTCGACCTCCGCCGAGGAATACCCTCTGATCCTGCCCGGCCAGACGGTGCGCGACTACTGCTATCCCGTCTTCGACCGTGATCAGATGGCGGCGATCGACAGCGAGACGCCTGCCGAGTTGCTCGTCACCTACGAATGCGCCGGTATGAGTCGATCAGTCGCCACCACCGCACGCTTCGACTTCCTGGGTCACAATGAGTGGGTGCGCACCGACCTGCCTGCGGACGAGTGCCTGACCTTTCAGGACTGGCACGACAACAACGAGTTTCTGGCGGCTTTTGTCACCCACAAGGACCCCGGCGTCCAGGAGCTTGCCAAGCGGCTCACCGGCGGGATCTTCACCGCCACGGACGACGGCGCCATGGAGGCCTTGAGCCGTGTCTACTACGGGCTGCGCGACACGCCGTTCAAGTACATCACGGAGCCCGAGTCCTACTGGACGGAAGGCTACGCCCAGCATGTGCAGTTCCCGCGCGAGACGATCACCTACCAGTCCGGCAACTGCGTCGACCTCTCTGTCTTGTTCGCCTCGCTGCTCGAAGCGGTGGGCGTCAAGACCTACTTGACGCTCTCCACCGGCCACTGCCAGGTCAGCATCGAGCTACCCGAGGAGGGCTCCATCATCCCGGTTGAGGCGACCATGGTCGACGCTTCGCAGAAGACGCTCCAGGACGCCTTCGATGTCGGCTACCGGTGGTACGAGGAGCAGTCCGCGCAGGGCACCTACATCTACGTCGATGTCGAGGAGGCCTGGGCTGAGGGGATGGTGCCGACATGGTGAGCGGCGCAGGGCGTGCGGGCGCACGGCGGGCAGCGCTTGGCCTCCCGCGAACGACGGTGGCCGCGCTCGCTCTTCTGTGTTGTGTGGTGTCTGCCGGCGCCGTGCTTGCGCAGGAGACGCCGCAGGACGCCGCCGTCTCCGACGCCCACGGCGTGCAGGAGGTCTTTCGCGTCGATGTCGACGCGGTCGGCAACGTCGGCAACGAAGACGTGCTCGTCTACGACCGCGAGTTCTTCGATTCGCAGAGCGCCACCTTCGAGGAGTACCCCTTCCTTCTTTCGCGTCGCTACCGTGCGATGGAGCAGGTCGACGAGATCCAGGACTTCCGCGCCGATCTGGACAAAGCCAACGCCACCGTCACGCTCACCTTCCGCGAGACCGGCCGGGCCTACAACATGGATGACTACTGGATCATGTACGGGTTCGATAGCCGGCCGTCGAAGATCACCGACCGAGAGGTCGTGATCGAAGAAGAGACCACCGAGAACAGCGACTTCACGCTCTGGCAGGACATGGACTTCAAGACCACCACGTACGTCGCCTTCCCGGAGGGCTCGACCAATGTGCGCTGGGATGAGCAGGAGTCCGCCCTGGTCTGGGAGATCCCCGCACAGAAGGCCGCGTTCGCCGCGGATCAGCGCAATGTCCTGCAGAGCAACAGGGCCTTCTTCATCCCGCTCTTCGCGGTGCTGATGGCCTGTTCGCTGGGCGCCGCGGTCGTCGTGGTGGTTCGTGGGAGGCGCGGGTCGGCCGCCGCCGTGACTGCGACTCTGCCGCCGGCGGTCTCCGCAGACGCGGCAGCGCCGGCGGGCGCCGACCAGATGCCGCCAAGAGCAGACCACTGACAGCAGCACGGCCGAGTGCGTGCGCTCATGGACGGTGAAAGGACTTCCCGTCACTCGCGGCCGAGCTGGAAGAGCGGATATCCGGCAGCTTCCCACGCCTCGAAGCCGCTGCCCAGATTGCAGAGAACGGTACGGCCAGCCTCGGCCCATTCCTAAGCGGCGATGCGGCTCACGCGGTCGCCGGGGCGCGACACCACGATCTTCGCCGCCTTGTCTGCCGGCAGCCGATCGACGAGCCTGGCGGCGCGGTCGAACGGGAGGAAGAGGTTCTCTCGCGCGATCTCTCCCTCGTACGGAGCGTGGGCGTTGACCAGGAGTGAGTCCTTCTGCTCGATCATTCCGGCCAGCTCGTGGGGGCCACTGTCGGTATAGGCGGACCGCGGTGAGCTCGTCAGCGCCGGCGCTGAGGTGTACTTGGCTCCGTTGAACGCTGCCAGCAGCAGGGTAGCGAGGAAGACGCCAGCCTGCGCTGCGCGCAGACGGCCCCGGCAACGCCGGGCCACCGGCCGAGCCAGATCCGGCTGTCGATGCACTACGACGGAGCTGCGTATCACCCACGCAGCCTCTCGCCACTCCTTCGTGCTGCGTCTCTCTCCCCAGCCAATCCGTTTTCGCGGATGCCCGCGGAGGGTATCCCCGATTGAGGTGAGTCCCGATCCATGGGGCTCGGGATACTGAAGGAAGGCACTCCATGGGCGAGCCTGCAGCCGATCTGTCGAGATACGACGTCATCGTGGTGGGGTCGGGGCCGGCGGGCGTCTCGGCGGCCATCAATGTGGCCAACCGCAAACGCAGCGTGGCCTTGTTGGGTGGGCAGGCGCCGTTCGGCCGGATTCGCAAGGCGCCGTGGATCGCGAACTACCCCGGGTTCACTTCCGCGAGCGGCGAGGAACTGGCGGCGGCATTCGAGCGCCACCTCGAGGAGTTCGACGTGCCCGTCATCGGGGAGAAGGTGTCGAAGATCATCCCCGACGTCGACGAGCTCGTTGTCTTCGGCGAGCGGGAGGTCTACCACGCCGGCGCCGTGGTGCTCGCCACCGGCGTGTACCGCGAAGCCGAGATCGAGGGCGAAGAGGATCTCGTGGGGCAGGGAGTCAGCTACTGCGTCACCTGCGACGGCAGGCTGTTCGCAGGTCGCCGCGCGGCGTTCATCAGCTACGTCCCCGAAGGCGAGGAGGAGGCAGCGGCTCTCGCCGAGGACTTCGGCGTGGACGTCACGTACCTGCCCCTGTACCAGGGTGACCACCGCCTCCCGGAGGGCGTGCGCGTGCTCTCGGGAGCGCGACCGACGCGACTGGCGCGAGCGGACGGCCACGTTCGCGTGTCGCTGCCCGGTGAGGATCTGCAGGTCGACGCGGTGTTCATCTACAAGAACAGCGTCTCACCGCGTACCCTGCTCGAAGGCCTGGCCTCCGACGGCCGCCACGTGACCGTCGGCAGGCGCATGGAGACCGGGGTGCCCGGAGTCTACGCCGCGGGCGACTGCACCGGTGAGCCGTATCAGACCGCCAAGGCCGTAGGCGAGGGCCAGGTGGCGGCGCTCGAGGCCGTGCGCTTCCTCAGGAAGCGCACGCGGGCCGCCGCCGCCGGTCCGGACGCCTAAGGTCGCGAGCCGTGATGAAGGCGAGCGTGCACACCAGGTACGGCTCTCCGGACGTCCTTCGGCTCGTGGAGGTCGACAGACCCGTTCCGAAGGACGATGAGGTCCTGATCCGCGTTCACGCGACGAGCGTGAACCGCACCGACTGCGGGTTTCTGCGGGCTGAGCCTTTCTTCGTCAGGGTCGTCAGCGGCCTCCTGCGGCCCAGGGCGACCATCCTCGGCAGTGAGCTGGCCGGAGAAGTGGAGGCGGTGGGCAAGGACGTCGCGTCGTTCAAGCAGGGCGACCAGGTCTTCGGCTTGACCGGCACGCACTTCGGCGCGCACGCCGAGTACGTGTGCCTGCCCGAAGACGCCGCCATCGCCACGAGACCGGCCACCATGGGGTACGAAGAGGCTGCGGCCGTCTGCGACGGGGCGATGCTCGCGATCGCGTTCCTCAGATGGGCGGATCTTCAGGCGGGACAACGGGTCCTCGTCAATGGAGCTTCCGGATCCATCGGCTCCGCCGCGGTGCAGCTCGCCAGGTACTACGGGGCGCAGGTCACGGCGGTGTGCGGCGCCAGGAACCTTGAGCTGGCGCGATCTCTGGGCGCCGACGCAGTCATCGATTACACGCGCGAGGACTTCACCAGATGCGGTCGGCAGTTCGACGCCGTCTTCGACACGGTCGGCAAGAGCTCGTTTCGGCGCTGCAGTAAGCTGCTGAAGAAGGGTGGGGTCTACCTCTCATCGGAGCTCGGTTTCCTGGCGCAGAACCCCCTGCTGGCGCTGTGGACCTCGGGGATCGGCGGCAGGAGGATCAAGTTCCCGATCCCCAAAGTGAGCCGGAACGACGTGCGCTTCTTCCGGGAGCTCGTCGAGGCAGGCAAGTACAGGGCGGTCATCGACAGACGCTATCCCCTGGAGCGGATCGTCGAGGCGTATCGGTACGTCGAGACGGGGCAGAAGACCGGCAATGTGGTGATCACCACGTAGCCTGTCGGGAGCGTCGAGGCCCGGACCATCGACCTGAGAAAGGAGTAGCCGCATGCCCAAATCGAAGGTAGACGTGCGCGGGCGTCAGGCGCCGATCCGGAAGCGCTATCTCGACGATCCTGATAGCGCCCCGCAGGTCCTGCGCGTCACGGGCGGTGGGAGCGATCTCGCCGACCCCCTGCATTGCGTCATCTCTCCGGATTCGGTGCCCGGCGCCGTGTTTCGCTCCGGGGCGCACCCTGCCGTCGGCGGCGACGGCGACGTGCC
>JAPLCM010000312.1 GCA_026392275.1 Actinomycetota bacterium
ATAGAGCGCGCGCTGCGGCGTGTGCCGGTAGGCCTGGGCTAGGGCCCAGGGGCCGCCGGCCTGGATCTCGGCGATCACGGGCCGCCGGGCCGGGTCGTAGCCTTCGAGCACGGCGGCCAAGCCGCCGGCGCGCAGCGCGCCGTCATGCGCGCCGGCTTCGTCCGCCCCACCGGCGAACACGTTGCCGGCGCTGATGCCCTGGCAGAGCTGCAGCTCGCCGTCACAGCCGAGGTGGGCGCGGCCCGGGTCGGCGAAGTCCTCGAAGGAGCAGGTGACCAGCGTCTCGGGCGGCCGGGCCGCTCGCCCGGGGGCGAGCTCCACGGCCGCCCTGCCTTTGCACATGATCGCGCCGACGTCCTCGCCGAGGCGCAGGCCCGGGATGTCGAGGCATGCGGCGGCGCCCACCTCGAGGACGGCCATGGGCAGGCCAAGCTGCTGCGCCGCCAGCGCGGCGTTGCGCAGCCGGTCCTCGTCGGCGTCCTCGACGAAGTAAGCGTAGGACGACAGCGAAAGGTCGCTGATGCCGAGGTCGACGAAGGGCGCCAGCCAGACCTTGGCATCCTCGACCGACGTCGCCCAGTAGCAGTTGCTCACCATGCCCCACTCGAGGCCGCGGCACCGGGCATGCGCGGCCGCGGCCAGCACGATCGGGTACGCGAGCGTGGGCTCGCCGCCCTCGAAGTAGACCGTCTCCACGCCGCACTCCGCCGCCTGGTCGATCACGCTCGTGAGCTGCGCCAGGGTCATCGTGCCCTCCGCGTCAGGCGACCCCCAGACGAAGCAGTGGTCGCAGGCGTAGGTACAGCGATACGTGACGAGGAAGTGGATGCCGTCGAGGTGGATGCCCATGATGCGCCTGCGATCCCGCTCGCCGGTCAGAGTCGCGCGCGGAAGGCGTACACTTCCGGCGCGAACCAGTCACCGGCCGCGTTCTTGATACCGGTGAACTCCTTGAAGTAGGGCGAGCCGTTGGCGGTGGCGTGGCCGACCACGTCGCGCTTCTTGATGCCGAAGCGCGCTTGCAGATAGCGGACGAGGCGCAGACCGGCGCTGGCCTGCGCCGTGCGCGCGAGGATCTGGCGGTCCATCCAGTGACCGTCCTTGCCACTCTTGCCCTCCTGCACGAACTCGATGCCGATGGACGACCAGTTCATGCCGATGGCGTGGCGGGCGCGCACGGAGAGCGGGACGCACTGGTAGATGGTGCCGTCCTTGTCGACGATGAAGTGCGCCGAGACGCCGGGCTTCTCCGGCTTGCCGGGGATCGACTCGTAGGCGGTGTTGTTGGCGAAGGTCCACCAGGCCGGCTGCCAGGTGGCGCCGGCGGTGTGGTGGAGCACGACGGCCTTCGGACGAGTGAGCTTCCAGGTGTGCTGATGATAGTGGCGCCGGCTGTAGTCGGCCATCTGCGCCTTGCGCGTGTCGCCGAAGGGGATGAGCTTGACGGTGATCGGCGGCTTCGGCGCGGATGCCGTGGCGGCGCCGGCGGGCGCGGCGGCGCAGAGCAGGAAGGCCGCGGAGAGACTCGCGCAGAGCGCGAGCGCCGCCGCGGCGGGCAGGATGATGCGGGCGAGACGAGCCATGCGGCGATTATACGCCGCGAGCGGCGGGTGGGCCTGCGGCGGGCGGGCCTGCGGCGGCCCGCCTCCGGCGGCCCGTGCGCCGAGGTGTCGCGCTCGCGGGGTCCGCCTGCGGCTGCCCGCGCCCCTCAGCGTCTGCCGGCCGCGAAGCGCCGCAGCGCCCTGTCCACACCGTGCACGTTCATCCCGTTTCTCATGCTGGACGAGTACATGATGCGGATGGCGGCGGCGTCGGCCTGACTCCAGTTGGTCAGCGTGCTGGCGTAGTAGAGGACGCTGCGGCGTTGGTCGCTCCTCTTGCGAAAGTGCCCGCTGAAGCCGAGCGCGTGGGTGAGCTCGTGGACGATCGTGGCCTTGCGATCGACGCTGGTCGCTTCTACCCCGGCATCGACCTTGATGACGGCGCTGATCAGCCCAGGGGGTCCCTGGTAGAAACGGGTGGCGCAGTTACCCACGGTGTTGTCGTCGCCGATGGTCCGTCGGTAGGCGTCATGGGAGAGGTACTCGATGGTTACCTCCGCCCGCCCGTCCACCACCACGAACGTGACCGCTTGCTGCATGCGGTTGAGACGGCGCACCAGCATCACCACGTAGCGGTGCATGCCGGGCCCACCGCTATTCAGGATGTCGATCCTCACCCGCTGCTTGTCCCATCTGGTCAGGATGCCGGTGTACGAGCCGGCGCCGTTGCCGTCGTCGAAGACCATGCGCGCGAAGTAGCGGCGAAACCAGGCCTTGCCGGCGACCTTCTGCGTGTACTGGGGGAGGGACGAGAGCGCCACCGCTTCCGTGGGTTGCCGGTCGTTCGACCGGTCGGCGCCGCCCAGGCTGACGATCAACGACTGCCAGGCCACGCCGCAGCCGTACACGGTGACGACCGCTACCGCGATGAGCAGAATGCTGGAGAGGATGAAGCGCAGGGCGCGCATGGCGTCAGGGCGTAGGCGTGGGGGTCTGGGGCCTGCTCATGAGAGGACTATAGCGGGAGCGGATGCGTGAGTCGTGGTGCAGCCTGTGTCGTCGCCATCTGCCGGGTTCACGTCCGTCCGGGGAGGCGGCCGCCGACAGCCCGATGTATGCTATGCCGCCCCGGCGCGGCGCTGGCATCCGCCCCGCGCCCTCGTCAGACCGCAAGGAGTACCAGTGACCGACCTGGCCGGCAAGGTCGTCGACATCAGCATCGTCACTGCGGAGGCGCGCGCCGCGCTTGACCTCCTGCGCTCACTTGCCGCGGAGCTGGTCGCCGTCGCCAACGACCCCGACGCCGACGACGAGACGGCGGGCGCCGCCGAGCGCCTCCTCGTCGAGATCGGCCCGGCTGCCGTGGAGCCGCTCGTGCGGTTCGTCTGCGACGACCCCAAGCGCGGCCGCGAGGCGGCCGCGCTGATCCTCTGCGAGATCGGCGAACCGGCAGTGGAGCCGCTCCTCGCCTGCTTCGAGCACGCCGACCCCGAGGTGCGCGGTACGGCGGCGTTTCTCTTCACGGCCCTGCGCGACACGTGGGGCGACGCCGAGCAGCCGCTCATCCGCCTGCTCGACGACCGCGACGAACTCGTGCGCCAGTCGGCCGCCTACGCGCTGGGCACTCACGACTCACGGCGCGCGGTGCCGAAGCTCATTGCCCTGGCGACGCGCCCGTGGGAGATGCCGTCGCGCGAGGCGGACCCGGACGCGTGGGCGGAGGCCTATCCCTACGACGCGTGCGCCGCCATCGACGCGCTCGGCCAGCTCGGCGACCCGCGCGCCGTGCAGCCCCTCATCTTCCTCGTCGAGTCGCAGGGCGCGGACGGCCCCATGTACGACGAGGCGGTCCGCGCCCTCGGCCTCCTCGGCGACTTTCGCGCCGCGAAGGTCGTGCGGCAGGCCTTCGAAGGAGCGCGCCCCGACGGCGTGTACGCCGATGCTCTCGTGGCCATGTTCGGCCGCGGCACCCTTGAGGAGCTCCTTCAGCTTGCCGAGAGCAACGACGCCGCCGACCGGCGAGCCGTCTGCGAGAATCTGATCGGGCTCGCCTCGCCGGTGGCCGCCGAGGCGGTCGCGGCGCTGCTCGTGGACCCCGACGACGACGTGCGCGCCGCGGCGCGTGCAGCGCTCGGGGAGACCGTCGACGCGGCGTCGCTCGACGAGATCGTCACCGGCCTCGAGGATCCCTCACAAGAAGTCAGGGCCTGGACGACCAATCTGCTGCCGGTGACCTGCGCCTGGAGCGATTAGCCGACGAAGTGGGGCCAACGTGCGGGGCGCCAAAGGGGCACCGCACACCAGGCGGGCGGCACGGCCGAGGTGGGGGGCCGCAGGGTCACCCCCGTCGCCGCCCCCACGACCGCGCCGCGTCAGTCGAGGTTCTCGATGCGCACCGGCTCGATCTCGTCGGCCGGCGTGAACCTGAACACGCGCCCGTAGAAGGAGAGCTCGGCCTCCTGGCTGCGCACGATGTTCGCGGCTTTGCGGAAGCCGTGCTGTTCGCCGGGGAAGGCGAGATAGGCGTAGGGGAGGCCCTTCTTCGCCAGGGCCGCCACAATGATCTCGGCCTGCGCCGGCGGCACGATGGCGTCGTCCAGGCCTTGCAGCACGATGACAGGGCAGGCGATGTCCTCGACGTGATTGATCGGCGAGCGCTCGCGGAACACGGCGGCCATCTGCGGATACGGCCCGATGAGCCCGACCAGGTACTGAGACTCGAACTTATGGGTGCCGCCGGTCGCGAAGACCTCGAGGTCGGCGAGGCCGAAGTACGAGGCGCCGGCGGCGAAGAAGCGATGTCGCGTGAGCGCATTGAGCGTTGTGTAGCCGCCGGCGCTGCCGCCCTCGACAGCCAGGCGCGCCGGATCGGCGTCGCCGCGATCTGCGAGATAGCTCGCGGCGTTGATGCAGTCGATGGTGTCGACGATGCCCCAGTTGCCGCGCAGGCGCTCGCGATAGGCGCGGCCGTAGCCGGTGGAGCCACCGTAGTTGACGTCGACGACGCCGATGCCGCGCGAGGTCCAGTACTGGATGGCGAACGTGAGCTGCGAGTAGGCGGCGGAGGTCGGGCCGCCGTGGCTCATCACGACGAGCGGCGGTCGCTCGCCCGGCGGCGCCTCGAAGTCGCGGTTCGCCGGCGGGTAGTAGAGGGCGTGGGCGGTGAGGCCGGCGTCGGCGCCTGGACCGGCGCCGACGCTTTTCTCGTCGGCCGCGTCGCTTCCTGCGCCGGCCGATCCCGCCGTCTCCGCGGCCAGTGGCCCCACGATCGAGCCCGCCGGGTACGACGTGGGAAACGTGATCGGCTCCGGCGCCGAGAGGTAGCCGGGGTCGATGTCGACGGTCTTGCTGCGCCGGACCTCTTGCAGCGCGCAGCTCCCGGGATCGACGAACGCGACGCCGGCGGCCCGCGCAGCTCCGCCGCCGATGACCGCGACCTGATCGCCGAGCACGACCAGCGACGAGAACGTGGTCAGCTCGCAGGGCAGCGGCACGATGCCGGGGTGCGTGAGGTCGATGAGCCCGAGGCGCTCGACGCCGTCTTGGCCGTAGCAGGCCGCGATGCGCCCGTCGGGCAGGAAGTCGTAGCTCTGCAGGCCGAAGACCCACGCCGGCTTGGCGAACTC
>JAPLCM010000112.1 GCA_026392275.1 Actinomycetota bacterium
ACAGCGCCATCAAGACCGCCATGGCCCCGAAGACCCATTTCTGCCAGAACCTGACCCGTCTGCGGTCGAGAAGCACGGTGCCTACCTTTCTGCGCCGGACCCGGCCGGGGCGGGGCGCCACCATCCGGACTCGGCGGAGCCGACCTGCACGCCCTCCTGGACCCGCTCCTGCAGGCGTTGGCGGACGACGAGGGCGGCGCTGCGGAAGGCCGCGTCGTCGATGGTCGTGAAGACCCTGTCGCGATACAGCACGCGGCCGCCGACGACGGTCAGGAACACGTCGTCCTGGTTGGCCCCGTAGACGAGCGCCGAGCAGGGGTTGGCGATCGGTTCGAAGTGCGAACGCGAGACGTCGACGGCGATGAAGTCGGCGAACTTGCCGGGCTCGAGACTGCCGACGGCATCGCCGAGGCCGAGCGCCTCAGCGCCTCCCAGGGTCGCGAGACGCACGCAGCGTTCGGCGTCCAGGACGGTCACGTCACGCTCGGTCGCGCGATGCAGGAGCAACATCGTGCGCATCTCGTCGAACATGTCCATGATGTTGCTGGAGGCCGGACTATCGGTGCCCAGTCCGACGCGCACGCCTTCGTGCAGCAGGTCGGCCAGAGGCATGACGCCACAGCCCAGCTTGGCGTTGCCCTTGGGGCAGTGGGCGACGGCGACGTTTTTGGCCTTGAGGATGCGGATGTCGTCGCGGCTCACCTGCACGCAGTGGACGGCGAGGAAATCGTGGTCGAAGACGTCCCACTGCTCCAGGTACTTGATTGGGCTCACGCCGAAGGGCTGCACGAGCATGCGCTCCCAGCCCATCTTCTCGCGATAGTCGTGGGCGAACTTGCCGGAGCCGGAGCGGATGTACGTGAGCTCCTCTTTGCTTTCGGCGACGTGGCTCATGACCTTGAGGCCGCGCTCGCGCGCCAGCCCCGAGACGGCCTGATAGAGACGGCTGGAGACAGTGTAGGGCGCGTGCGGCGCGAGGCCGACGTCGAAGCGCGGCGGCGTGGCGGCTTGGGCCTCGGTGAGTCGCCGCTCCACATCGGCCATGGTCTCGTCGAGGCGCTTGTCGTCGACCCCGAAGACCTCCAGGTACAGACGCCCGCGCAGGCCGGCTTCGCCGGCCGCCTCGAGGGTCGCCGCGCCGTAGCTCGTGTCGGCGATCGTGGTGATGCCCGACGAGATGGCCTCGAGGGCGCCGAGCTTCGCGCTGGCCAAGTACTCATCGGGGGTCAGTGACGCCTTGACGTCGACGAGGCTGATGATCCAGTCGCCGAACTCGGAGTCGTCGAGGATGCCGCGAAATGACGTGTATTCGATATGGCTGTGGCAATTGACGAACCCGGGCATGATCACGGAGCGGCCGAGATCGATCACCCGAGCTTCCGGATGAGCAGCCGTGAGGTGGGCCGCCGGGCCCACGCCGACGATGCGCTCGCCGCCCACGGCGAGCCCGCCGTCGGCCAGCACCGGCGCCGCCACAGGCAGCACCCAGTCTGCACGGTAGATGGTGATGTTCTCGCTCGTGATGACCGCCTCGATCGTCGCGCGGGGCATGCCGGGGCTCAGAGCCCGGCCCCGTTCGTGCCCAAGGAGTATAGGGGAGCGCCTCGCACAGTGGCAAACAGAGGGGGCCGGCCGCCCCACGCGACCGGCGACGACGGTATACTCGCGCCAGCAGCGACGGAAGGGGCGGCGTGCGCGAACGACCCGGGCCGAGCTTCTCGGCCGAAGTCATCACCAGCACCGTGTGGGACGCCATCAAGGACATCCCCGGCGTGGCGGACCTCCACCGCAACCCCCTGCAGAGCCTTGGCGAACGCGTCCGCCTGGAGCGTCACGGCCCGGTGCGCCTCGGGGAGGACGACGCCGGTCCGGTCCTTGAGGTGCACCTCATCATTCACCCGGGCGCCCGCATACCGGCCGTCTGCGAGGCCGTGGCGCACGCCGGCGCGACCTATCTCGAGCGCACAACGGGCTCCCCGATCAGGCACGTCGAGGTGCATGTCGACGACGTCGCCGACGACGACGAGTGAGAGCGATCGACCTCAGCGCGAGCACCCGCGACCTGCTGGCGCCGGCCTGCCGGGGCTGCGTCTGGTGGCAGTCGCTGCCCGCCGGCACCGCTGCGCCCGATCTGCGTCTGACCTGGGAGCGCGAGGCCGAGGCCGAGGCCGGCTTCTTCGGCCGCGCTCTTCTCGAGGGCGGCGCGGTCGTCGGCTGGATGCACACCGCCGCAGCGCGCCTGCTGCCGCGGGCGCGCTGCCTGCCGGCCGGCCCTCCTTCACCAGACGCCTACGTCCTCACGTGCTCGTACTTCTACGACGAGGAGTACCTGCGTGGCTTCCAGTTCCTCCTGCAGGAGATCGAGGCGTCGCTCAAACTCCGCCGCGTCGCGGCCCTCGAGGCCTTCGGCCTGAGCCGGGCGCGCCCCGCTGACCCGTTCCGCGGCTACATCCGCGAGCTCAACCTGTTTCACCCCGAGGTGCTCGAAGGCGGGGGGTTTCGCAAGGTCCAGGCCAAGGGCGAGATCGCGCGCTTCCGCCTCGACCTCGCCACACTCGTCGAAGCATCGCGCCACAGCGTCGCCTGGGAAGCAGTGGAGGCGCCGGCGGCGGCGCAGCCGGTCTGAGCACCGCCGCAGGCGTCCGGCCGCCCGGCATGGTCCTCCCTCGGGAGCGGAAGGCCGTGGTCGCCGCCCCCGGCTAAGGTGCTGTGCGGCCGTTTTCCGTTGGCGATACCGTTGGTCGTGCGTCCAGCGGTACCGCTGGATGTACCCTCAACGGCTTCGGCGGGCGCGAGGGCGGGCGCGACGGCCACCAGACGGTTCCCTCGTGGCCACGCTGCGTGGGAATCGGGCAGGGGACCGATGCGTGATACGTCGACGGGCACATCCGGTCGCGCACACCCGGCGGCCAGGACCTTACCGCAAGAAGCCGCGGCGGCGTCCCTACCGGAAGAGCCGCGGCAGCCGCTGTTTCCAGTCGTCGGGCAGCACCGCGTCGAGCGCGTCGTCGAGCGTGACGATGCCCTCGAGCCGCCGCTCCTGGTCGACCACCGGGATGGCGAGGAGGTCGTATTTGGTCATGATGCGGCCGACCTCCTCCTCGTCCACGTCGGCGGCGATCTCGACGACATCGTCCTCCATGAGCTCGGCGACGGGCAGGCTTGGTTCGGCGAGCACCAGGTCCCTGAGGCTGGCGACGCCCGCCAGCCGGCCGTCGTCACCGGTGAAGTACAGGTAGGTCATCGCGTGCTGCTCCGGCCGCTCGGTGCGGATCCACTCGAGGGCCGCGCCCGCCGTGATACCCACGGGGAGGGCCACGAAATCGGTGGTCATCAGTGACCCCGCCGTGTGCTCAGGGTGGCTGGCGAGCCCACGCAGGTCGTCCTCGCGCTCGTCGGGGAGGCGCGCGAGGATCTGCTGCGAGAGCTCGTCGGGGAGGTCGCTGAGGATGTCGGCGGCCTCGTCGGCCTCGATCTGCTCGAGCACCCCCACGGCGCGTTCGAGCGGCATGTCCTGAAGCGCCGCCGTGCGAAGATCCTGTTCCATCTCCTGGAGAGTGTCGGCGGCGAGGCCCGTGTTGAGCGCGGCCAGAACGGCCGCGCGCTCCCGCGGGCCCACCTGGCTGATCACGTCGGCGATGTCGGCCGGATGCAGCTCCGCCAGCTCCGCGAACGCCTCAACGAAGTTGAGCTGCGACAGCCGCAGCGCGATGAGATTGACGTCGGCCCACGGCACGAAGTCGCCGCTGCGCCGCGGCAGGCGGCGCGAGAGGAAACCGAGACCGAAGCGCCGCGCCAACGCGCCGGAGCTCGCGTCGACGCCGCCCACCACAAGGTTGCCGTCGCGGGCCTCGAGAAGCACGTCCTGCACGCGCACGAAGACGCGGCGCCGCATGTCGAGCACCTGGTTGTCGAGCACGGCATCGACCAGGGCGAGCTCGTCGCCGCGGATCGAAGCAGGTTCGAGATCGGCGGCGAGGCACGAGAGGTGCAGCTTCTCGCCGTCGACGTCGACCATCGCGACCTGCGCCCAGGAGGCGCGGTACTTGTCGTCGTCGCGCTCGACGAAGAAGCCGGTGATCACGGCGGTCTCGGAGGCACAGAGGGCGACCACGTCAAGCAGCTCGCCGATCTGCGCGCCGGCAGCGTCGATCACGGTCATATCTTCGAGCTCGGAGAGGGCGAGCGAGGCTGGGTCGTCGTCCACGGAAACGAGTCACATCCTTTCGCCGGCGGAGACCCCCGCAGGACGCGGCGAGGATACCCGGGCGGCACGCATGTCGTCAATAAGCCGAGGTCCACGTTCGATGAGCCAAAGTCCACGTTCCCTTTCGCGCGGGCGTCCGCCTGAGATACACTCGGCCCGCTCTTGCCCCCATTTCACCACCCTGTAGGAGGACGAGGTCTATGGAAGCCGCCGCCGACGCCGGCTCGACCAACGCGCTGGAGCGCTTTTTCAAGTTCAAGCAGTGGGACACGTCACTCAAGCGCGACACGCTCGCCGGGCTCACGACGTTCATCGTCATGTCGTACATCATCTTTGTGAATCCGGGCATCCTCGGTCTCGAGGGCAAGGGCCTGCCGTTCGCTGCCGCACTCACCTCGACCTGTCTCGTGGCCGGCGTGTTGACGATCATCATGGGCCTCTTCACCAACCGCGCCTACGCCATCGCGCCCGGCATGGGTCTCAACGCGGTCGTCGCGTTCAGTCTCGTGCTCGGCCAGGGCCTCACCTTCAAGAGCGCCATGGGCCTCGTTGTCCTCGAAGGCGTGGCCATCACGATCCTTGTGCTCACCGGCTTTCGCGAGGCCATCTTCAAGGCCATCCCGCTGGAGCTGAAGAAGGCCATCGTCGTGGGCATCGGCTTCTTCATCCTCTTCATCGGCCTCGTCGACGGCGGCCTCGTGGTGGGCGGCGGCGGTACGCCGCTCTCGCTGGGGTCCTTCGTCGGCGTGCCGGTGGCGGTCACCATCTTCGGGCTCGTGATCACCATCATCATGTTCACGCGGAAATGGCGCGGCGCCATCATCCTCGGGATCCTCTTTTCCACGATCCTCGCCATCATCCTCAACTACGCATACGACAAGACCTCCTTCATGGAAGGCACGGCGGTCATCCCCAGCAAGATCTTCGCCGCCCCCGACTTCAGCCTCGTAGGCGCCTTCGATTTCGGCGCCTTCGCCAAGCTCGGCGTGACCGCCGCGATCCTCTGGATCTTCAGCCTCATGTTGAGCGACTTTTTCGACACGATGGGCACGCTCGTCGGCGTCGGCGGCCAGGCCGGCTACCTCGACGACAAAGGCGACCTGCCGCAGGTCAACCGCCCCCTCCTCGTCGACTCGCTGGCCGCCGCAGCCGGCGGCGCCGTGAGCGCCTCGTCGGCGACCACCTACATCGAATCCGGCGCCGGCGTGGCGCAGGGCGGCCGCACCGGCTGGGTCGCGGTGGTCGTCGGCGTGCTGTTCCTGCTGGCCATGTTCTTCTCGCCGATCGCCGCCGTCGTGCCGGCGTCGGCAACGGCGCCCGCACTCATCATCGTCGGCTACCTGATGATGGCCACGCTCACCAAGGGCGAGAGCGAAGCGGACCACGACACCGGCGCGTGCCAGGCGTCGATCAACTTCGGCAATGTCGCCTTCGGCCTGCCGGCGATCCTCATCATGACGATCATGCCGCTCACGTACAGCATCACCAACGGCATCGGCTTCGGCTTCATCGCGTACACGCTCATCCGCATCACGCAGGGCAAGGCGCGCGAGGTGAGCTGGATGCTCTGGCTGGCCTCCGCAGGCTTCATCCTGTACTTCCTGATCCCGCTGCTCCAGGCCAAGGGCTGGGTCTGATCCGCAGACTCACTTGCCAGGGACACGGTCGAAGGGCCGGGCCGCCGCGGGCGGCCCGGCCCTTCTGCTATTCTTGCCGCCGCCATGTCCGTCGCCCTGCTGATCCTCGCCCTCGTCATCATCCTCGCTTCGGCGGAGCTGTTCACCAACGGCGTCGAGTGGTTCGGACGGCGCTATGAGCTCGGCGAAGGCGCCGTGGGCAGCGTCCTCGCCGCGGTCGGCACGGCCCTTCCCGAGACCCTCGTGCCGATCATCGCCATCGTGTTCACGGGCGGGCAGGCCGCCGACGACATCGGCGTGGGCGCCATATTGGGAGCGCCGTTCATGCTTGCCAGCCTGGCCATGGTCGTCACTGCCTCAGCGGTCGTGATCTTCACGTGGCGCGGTCGCCGCGGGCTCGCGGTCACGGTGAACGAGGAGGTCACGCGCCGCGACCTCGGCCACTTCCTCATCGCCTACGCGCTGGCCATGGGCGCCGGCCTGATCCACGTGCGTCCGCTGCACTACGCGCTCGCCGCCGGGCTCATCGGCTTCTACGGCTTCTACGTCTGGGAGACGCTCCGCGGCGAGGGCGACCTCGAGGGGGACACCAAGCCTCTGTACTTCCATCGCCACCCGGAGATGCCACACCGCTACCGCATCTTCGTGCAGATCGGAGTGGCCATCCTCGGCATCATCGTGGGCGCGCAGATCTTCGTCACCGAGGTCCAGGTCCTCAGCGAGACGCTGGGCGCGGCCCCACTCGTCGTGTCTCTGCTCATCACTCCCATCGCCACGGAGCTGCCGGAGAAGTTCAACTCCGTGCTGTGGATCCGTCAGAGCAAGGACACGCTGGCGCTCGGCAACATCACCGGGGCGATGGTGTTCCAGTCCACCTTTCCGGTGTCGGTCGGCCTGCTCTTCACGACCTGGCAGCTGGACACCGTCGGACTGGTGAGCGGCGTACTCGCGCTGATCAGCGGCACGGTCTTCTACCTGACCCTGCGCGTCAGGCACACGCTCACCTGGTGGTCGCTGGGCGGCGCCGGTTCGGTGTACTTCGCCTACTTGGTCTACGTGTTCGGCTTCGCCAAGTAGGCGGCGGGAGAGGCCTGTCGGCCCCGCCCGCCGCTGAGCACCCGCAGGCAAACGCCTCTATTTGGCGATGATCAGAGTCACGATCGAGCCGAAGGCGACCTCGGTACCGTAGTCCGGCATCATCGCGAACACGGTCCCGGGATCCTGGCCGGTGCCGCCCTTCTGCTTCACTTTCACGACGAAGCCGGCCGCCTCGAGCGTGTTTGTCGCGTTCGTCGAATCCATGCCATATACGTTGGGGACGCTGACCGTCGACGCCGTCGGACTCGGCGTCGGGGAAGGGGATCCGCTCGACACAACGATGTTCACGGCGGACCCCTTCACCACCTTGACCCCAGCGGCGGGGTCCTGACGGATCACTTGGCCGCTGGGCACCGTGCTGCTCGGCTCGGGCGTGGCCACGCCAAGCACAAGGCCGGCGTCGGCCAGAGCCGTCTGCGCCGCGGTCTGCGTGAGGTTGGTAAGGTCGGGTACGGTGGCCTGCGGCTTGCCGCTGCTCACCCAGTAGGTGATCGTGCCGCCGCGCTTGGCCTGATCGCCGGCCGGCGGGTCCTGCTTGTACACCCTGCCCGTCGAGACCGCCCCTGACTTGCCCGACTTCTGGAGGCCGACAAGCCCGTTCTGAGTGAGCCAGTCCTGCACCTCCCCGGGCGTCCAGCCCTTGAAGTCCTCCAGCGTGACCGTCTCGCTGCCCTTGCTCACCCAGATGTCGACGGTGTCGCCTTTGCGAAGCTTGGTGCCGCCCACGGGCGCCTGACGGCTGATGAAGCCCTCGTCGACCTTGTCGGAGTACTCCTCCTGCACGCCGGCTTTGAAGCCCGCCTCTTCGAGCTTGGTGACCGCCGCCGCCTTGCTCTTGCCCACCACCGAAGGCACGGCGACGCTGCCCGCGCCCATGGCCCGCACCAGCCCGTAGGCGGCGGCGGCGATCACGAGCAGGAGCAGGACGATGACGAGCACCCACGGCCAGCGCCGGCGGCGGCGGCCGCGGTCGCCCGTGCTCTGCGCGAGCGGGCCGCCCGTCATGACGGACGTGGCGCCCGCGCCGGCGACGGCACCCGCGGCCATCAGTCTGGTGGCCTCGGCGCTCGGGTCGAACGCGGCGGCGTCCACAGGCCCGCCCACCTGCGCCGAGCGCAGGTCGCGAGCGAACTGTTCGGCCGTTTGGTAGCGCTGCTCGGGATCCTTGGCGAGGGCCTTGAGGACGATCTGGTTGAGCGCATAGGGCAGGCCCGGCACCAGCTGCGCCGGCTCGGCGGCCATCTCGTTGACGTGCTTGAGTGCCACGGTCACGGCGCTGTCGCCCTTGAACGGGACCGTGCCCGTGAGCATCTCGTAGAGGACGATGCCGACCGAGTACAGGTCGGAGCGTTCGTCGACCCGGTGCCCCTTCGCCTGTTCGGGGGCCAGATACTGGGCCGTACCGAGGATGGAGCCGGCCTCGGTCATGCCGGAGTCGCCGCCGCGGGCGATGCCGAAGTCGGTGACCTTGGCGTTGCCGTCGCGATCGAGCATCACGTTCTGCGGCTTGATGTCGCGATGCACGAGGCCTGTGCGGTGCGCGAATTCGAGGGCCGCCAGAAGCTGCAGCGAGATGCGTACTGCCTCGCTGCCGCCGAGGCGGCCCTGACGGCGCACCAGGTCCTTGAGCGTCTCGCCCTCGACGTATTCCATGACGATGAAGTACGTGCCGTCGACCTCGCCCCAGTCGTAGATGCTGACAAGGTTGGCGTGGTTCAGACCGGCGGCGGCCTTGGCCTCGCGACGGAAGCGCTCGACGAAGGTGGGGTCGTCGAGGAAGCGCTGCAACAGCACCTTGAGCGCCACGCGGCGGCCCAGCACGAGGTCTTCGCAGAGATAGACGTCCGCCATGCCGCCGCCACCGATCTTGCGCTGCACGCGGTAGCGCCCGCTCACCACCTGTTGTGGTTGAAACACGTCACTCACGTCCGGTTACCTCACTCGTTTGCTGACAGATACGGGCCGGGGCGCCGACTCCCTGCCCCATCAGGGCAGGGACGGCTGCGCCAGAGCCGCCTTGATCACAGCGGCGGCGAGCGGCGCAGCCGCCTCCCCGCCGGTCGACTGAGTGTCTTCGATCACGACCGCGATGGCCACCTGCGGGTCGTCCGCCGGCGCGAAGGCGATGAACCAGGCCAGATTGCTGCCGTCGCCGCGCTCGGCGGTGCCGGTCTTCCCCGCCACCTGGATGCCCTCAAGCGCCGCGGCCGTCCCGGTGCCGGCGGTGACGACGCGCTGCATCAGGATGTTGAGCTCCGCGGCGGTGGCGGGTTTCATGGCCACCAGCCACTGCTGTGGCTGCGCCTTCTGCACCACGACGCCCGATGCCGCCATCACCTCCTGCAGGTAGTAGGGCTTCATGACGCGCCCGCCGTTGGCCACGCCCGCGGCGACAAGAGCCATCTGCAGCGGCGTCGACAGCACCTGCTCCTGGCCGCACGCCGCCCAGGCGACGGCCAACGGGTCCATGAACGCGTCGGGCGGGAGAAGACCGTTCTTGCCGTAGCGGCCGCTGGGCGCGACCTCGCCGCGGGGCAGCGGCAGCGGCGGCGTCTGGTAGAAGCCGAAGCGCTGCATCGACGAGATCAGCCGCTTGCGTCCCAGCAGGTTGCCGACCTTGCCGAAGGTGGTGTTGATGGAGTACGTCAGCGCCGTGGCGAAGTCGTTGGCGCCGAACACCGCACCCCCGTAGTTGGTGACCTTGCCGCCAAATACGACGTAGGTGCCGGTGTCGATGAACTCGGTGGTCGGCGTGACCTTGCCGCTGTCGAGGCCGGAGGTGGCCGTGACGACCTTGAAGGCCGAGCCCGGGGTGTAGAGACCCTGCGTCGGCCTGTTGAGCAGCGGCGCGCCGGGATCCGTGCTCAGCCGCACCCAGATGTCCTCGAGGTTGGCGGGGTCGTAGGTCGGCGCCGAGGCCGAGGCGATGAGGGCGCCGGTCTTCGGGTCGAGCACCACGATCGCGCCCTTCTGGCCGTTGAGGGCCTTCTGGGCCTCCTTCTGCACGGCCGGGACCAGCGTGAGCCGGACGCTGGCGCCCTTGGGCTTGCGCCCCAGCAGCCGGTCGATCCAGCTCTGCACGCCGAGGTCGGTGGACTGCCCCGTGAGCTCGTCGTTGAGCTCCTGCTCGATACCGCTGCGCCCGTAGCGCACGCTGTCGTAGCCGACGAGCTGCGGCGCCAGGGTGCCCTGCGGGTAGTCACGGTGGTAGTAGCCCGAGCGGCGCAGCGAACCGGCGATGACGGAACCGTCGTAGCCGAGCAGCTCACCGCGTTTGATCTTCATCTCCTTGGCGATGCCGCGCTTGTTCTCGGGACGGTCGGTGAACCACTGGGCACGACCGGCCATGATCCAGGTAAGGTTGACGATCAGCGCGACGAACAGGATCGCGCCGACGATGAAGATGCGGGAGATGGCCTTGTTCATCGCCGCCCTCTACCCGCGCTCCGCCAGGCGACGGCGCTCGAGGTCGCTGCCTGCGCGCACCACGTTGGTGCGGTGCGAGACCATGAGGAGCAGCGCCACCAGCATGAGGTTGGCGGTGATGGAGCTGCCGCCGTAGCTCACGAACGGCAGCGTGATACCGGTCAGCGGAATGAGCCGCGTGACGCCGCCGAGAATGATGAAGGTCTGCAGGCCGAAGGCGAACGCGAGGCCGGCGGCAAGCAGTTTGGAGAAGCCGTCCGGCGCCCACACGGCGATGCGGAAGCCGCGCCACATGAAGAGCAGGTAGAGCAGGATCACGCCGGCGGCGCCGAGGAGGCCGATCTCGTTGGCGATGGCGGCGAAGATGAAATCGGTCTGCAGATCGGGGACCACCGGCTGGCGGTTGGCGTACAGCAGAAAGCCGCGTCCGAAGCCGGCGCCCAGGATACCGCCGTCGGCGATCGTGAACAGCGACTGCAGCAGCTGGTAGCCGGTGGTGCTGGCGTAGGGCCAAGGGTCGAGCCAGGTGGAGAAGCGGTCCTGGACGTGAGGCACGACGGCGATCGCGATAGCGGCGGCGGCGGCGAAGAGGCCGCCGCCGAGAACGACGTACACGATGCGTGTCGTGGCCATGTACATCAGCGCCACGAAGATCGACATGAAGAGCAGCGCCATGCCGAAGTCCTTCATGAAGATGAGCATGGCGAGCGACAGCACCCACATGACGAGTAGCGGCCCGAAATACTTGGCCGCCGGCAGCGGCACGCCAAGGACGTGATGCGTGGGCACCGAGAGCAGCGCTTTCTTGTCGTTGAGGTAGCCGGCCAGGAAGATCACGATGGCCAGCTTGGCGAACTCGGAGGGCTGGATCGAAAAGCCGAAGGCGTGGATCCACAGCTTGGCGCCGTTGATCGTGGTGCCCAGTACGATGGTCGCGACCAGCAAGGCCAGACCGATGGCTCCCATGATGTAGCGGTAGTTGTCGAGCTTCATGTGGTCGCGCACGATCAGCACGGTGAGGACGAAGAGGCCGGCTCCGACCAGCAGCCACTGCCCCTGGGCGAGCGCCAGGGCAGGCTTGATGCGGAAGATCTCGGTGAGCCCCATGGCGGCCAGCAGGGCGGTGATGGGCAACAGAAACGGGTCGGCCTGCGGGAGCTTGAAGCGCACCAGCAGGTGCAGAAGGAAGAAGATGGCCACGAACACGAGGCCGTAGATGAGCGACACGCGATTGATCTCGCGGTAGCGGCCCGCAAACACGGACACGTAGGCCATCGTGCTCACGGCCCCGGCGATCACCAGGAAGAGCAGCTCGATGTTACGCCGGCTCAAGGCCACATGCCCAGGGTCTCGGCGATAGCCATGATGCCGCCCCTGGTGTGCAGGTCCTGCTCGTCGACGAGGCGGCGCTCGGCGGGGCCGAGCGACTCGTAGGGGAGCGCGCTCCTCCGGTAGACGGCGTGCAGCCGGACCGGCCCGAGCGCCGCCGGCAGGCCGCTGTAGATGGCCAGCCGGCCGTCGTCGACGCCCACGTAGAAGACGGTGCTGACGGTGAGCGCGCCGGCGCCGGCGACCACCGTGAGCAGCGTGAGCACGACGGCAAGGCAGCCGAGGCGGCGCTTGCGCCCGGGCGCCGGAGCAGCAGCCGCGAAGGGCGGATCGGGCGGCGCCCCGGCGACTTCGTCGCCGCCGTCCCCGGCCTCGTCCGGCCGGAAGGTTCCTGCTGCCGTACCGGCCTCCGCCTCACCGGGGATCGCGGGCGGTCCGGGCGGCGCGACCAGAGGCGCGAGCGCCGTCGTCACCGCCTCGCCGGCGGGAAGGACGAGCGTGACCGCCTCTTCAGCGACCGCCGAACGTCCGCGCGGCGCGTCCGCAGGCGCGAGCATCGTCGTCGTCGCCTCTTCGGCGCCGACGACCAGCGTGACCTCCTCGTCTGCGTCGAGCGGCTCGTCGAGGCGCAGGACCACGGCGGTGATGTTGTCGGGGCCGCCGCGCTCACGGGCCAGGGCGATGAGCTCGGCGGCGGCTTCGCCGGGGTCGGCGCGGCCGAGCGCTTGACCGATGGCCGCGGCCGACACCACGCCGCTGAGGCCGTCGCTGCACAGCAGCAGCACGTCGGCGGCGCGCAGGTCGACGGCGAACTCGTCGATGCGCGCCAGCGACTCCGTACCGAGGGCACGGCTGAGGATGCTGCGGTGCGGGTGCGAGGCCGCCTCCCTCTCGCTGAGGCGCCCGTCGCGAAGCATCTCGCCGACCAGCGAATGATCGTCGCTCAGTTGCTCGAGCGCGCCGTCGCGCAGCAGGTAGGCGCGGCTGTCGCCGATGTGGACGAAGTGACCGGTATCGCCCTGGATCACGACAGCCGTGAGCGTGGTGCCCATGCCCGAGTGGTCGCTGTCTTCGTGGGCGCGCTGAAAGACGGC
>JAPLCM010000157.1 GCA_026392275.1 Actinomycetota bacterium
GATGTGTGCGACACCCATGCGTTCTGGAGCGGTGTCGAGACGCTTCTCACCGAGGAGCTGCAGACTGTGACGTTCGCGGCCTTAGCCGATCCAAGGCGCCGAGCGCCGGGCACAAGCGGCCGCCCGCAAGCGACGAGGAGGTGACAACAGATGACTGAACTCAAAGAGCAGGTCGAGCAGGCTCTCGGCGACATCCGCCCGGCCCTGCAGGCCGACGGCGGCGACATCGAACTCGTCGACGTGAAGGACGGGGTCGTCCAGGTACGCCTCCAGGGCGCCTGCGCCGGCTGCCCGATGTCGCAGCTCACGCTGGCCAACGGCGTGGAGCGGCACCTCAAGAACGTCGTGCCGGGCGTCGAACGCGTCGAGAACATGGCGGGCTGACAGCCCGAACTCCCACGGCGGCCGGCGAGTCATCCTTCGGTGACTCGCCGGCCGCCGCTGCGTCTGCGCACCTCTTCGCGTGCATGAGATATACTCTCGTATTCACAACAGAAGGTCCGGAGTGGGCGACCCGGGCCGCTAAGGAGGGGCTCTATGCGAGGCACCGACAACCACTCTCGCGCCGACGAGGATCACGAGCGCAAGGCCATGGAGATCAGTACTGAGGCTGCCCATGAAGAGTTCTCCACGGACGTTGCGCTCGCCGCCGAGAAGGCCGACACCGACCTGCGCGATCCCTCTCTCTTCATCAACCGCGAGCTCGGCTTGCTCGACTTCTTCGAGCGCGTGATGAACGAGGCGCGTGACTCCAACAACCCCTTGCTGGAGCGCTTGAAGTTCATCGGCATCGTGGGCTCGATTCTCGGCGAGTTCTTCATGGTCCGCGTCGCCGGTCTGCGCCAGCAGGTCGACGCCGGCGTCACGGCCACCTCGGCGGACGGGTACACGCCTCAGAAGCTCCTGCCGGTTGTCCGGGAGCGCGCCTGGGGCCTCATGAAAGAGGCGCGCGCCTGCTTCAGCGAGCTCTGTCCGGAGCTCGACGCCGCCGGCATCCACGTGGTCGACTACGTCACGCTCGATGCCTCTCAGACGGCGGCTCTCGACGCGTACTTCTTCGCGCAGGTCTTCCCGGTGCTCACGCCGCTCGCCTTCGATCCCGGGCGGCCCTTCCCACACATCTCGAACATGAGCCACAACCTCGCGGTGTTGGTGCGCGACGAGAGCGGAGAGGAGCGCTTCGCGCGCGTCAAGGTGCCGGGTAGCCCGGTGCCGCGTTTGGTGCCCGTGCCCGCGCCTGCCGGCGCGGCGGCTGAACCGGCCGATGATACTGCTGCCGCGCCACAGCAGTGGTTCACCTGGCTCGAGCAGGTCATCGCCGCGAACCTCCAGTCTCTCTTCCCCGGCATCGAGGTCATCGAATCGCATCCTTTCCGCGTGACCCGCGACGCCGAGCTCGCCATCCAGGAGCTCGAGGCGGACGACCTGCTCGAGACCATCGAGCACTTCGTGCGCCGGCGGCGCTTCGGCTCGGTCATCCGCGTCACCGTCGATGAGCACATGCCCGAGCGCATCCGAGGCATTCTCAGCGAGAACCTCGAGCTGAGTGAGCAGGACATCTATACGGTCGAGTCGCCCCTCGGCCTCAGCAGCCTTTGGGACCTCCAGCGCATCGAACGACCCGACCTTTCGTATCGGCCTCTGGTGCAGTCCAAACCGGTGGCGCTGGACGGCGCCGAGGATGCCGACATCTTCGCCGCCATCCGCCAGCGGGACATCCTGCTGCACCACCCCTACGACTCGTTCGACCCGGTCGTGGATTTCGTGAGCTCCGCGGCGAAGGACCCCGACGTGCTGGCCATCAAGACGACGCTCTACCGCGTGGGCCGCAACGCGCCGGTGGTCGACGCGCTGATGGAGGCCGCGGCCAACGGCAAGCAGGTGGCCGTTCTCCTCGAGCTCAAGGCGCGCTTCGACGAAGAGAGCAACATCGGCTGGGCAAAGGCCCTCGAGCGCGAGGGCGTGCACATCGTGTACGGGCTTGTCGGCCTCAAGACGCACTCGAAGATCATGCTCGTCGTGCGCCGCGAGGGCGACCGCATCCGCCGCTACCTGCATCTCGGGACGGGCAACTACAACAGCGTCACCACGAAGCTGTACACCGACCTCGGCATTCTTACCTGCGACGAGGACCTCGGCGCCGATGCGTCGGTGGTGTTCAACCAGCTCACCGGCTACGCCACGAGCGGCGACTATCGCAAGCTCCTCGTGGCCCCCACGACGATGCGCCGCGGCATCGAGGAGCGCATCGACCGCGAGATCGCGCACGCGCAGCGGGGGGAAGAAGGGCACCTCATCCTCAAGATGAACTCGCTGGTCGACAAGCCTCTGATTCGCCGCCTCTATCGGGCGTCGCAGGCGGGAGTCAAGGTCGAGCTCAACGTGCGCGGCATTTGCTGCCTGCGACCCGGCATCTCCGGCGTGAGCGACAACATCAGCCAGCGCAGCATAGTTGGGCGCTTTCTCGAGCACAGTCGCATCTACTGGTTCCGCAACGGCGGCGATGAGGAGATCCTTATGGGGAGCGCCGACATCATGCCGCGCAATCTCAACCGGCGCGTCGAGATCCTCTTCCCGGTACTGGATCCCGGCATCAAGAGGCGCCTCCGCGACGAGATACTGAGCGTCTATCTCAACGACAACATGAAGACTCGCGTCCTGCATCCGGACGGCACCTGGGAGCACATCTGGCCGGCCGACGACGAAGAGCCGTTCAACGCGCAGGAGTGGTTCGTGGCCCAGGCGCGCGAGGCGGTGAGCAGACAGGAGGACGAGTGACGCTGCGGATCTACTTCCTGCGACACGGCAAGGCTTGGGCGCGGGTCGATTGGCACGACGACGACGACCTGAGACCTCTCACCGAATCCGGCGAGGCGCTCGTCCGCTCCGAGGGGCGCGCCATGAAGGCCATGAGGCTGGCTCCCGACGTCATCGTCACCAGCCCCCTGGCGCGGGCGCGCCGCACCGCCGAGATCGTCGCCGAAGAGCTGGGCATGAGCGCGCGGCTTCTCGACGACCGGCGCCTGGCCCACGGGTTCAACGCGGCCGGGCTGGCCGAGATCGTCGCGCGTGAGGCTCCGGCCGCGAGCCTCATGGTCGTGGGCCACGAGCCCGACTTGAGCGCAACAGTCGCCGAGCTCACGGGCGGCGGCCGTGTAGACTTCAAGAAGGGAGGCCTGGCGCGTGTTGACGTGAGGGGCCCCGAGCTGGACGACGGCATGTTGGCGTGGCTGCTCACGCCTGCCCTGATCACGGGAGAGTGAGGGCGTGGAAGTAGAGGCCAAGTACACCGCGGCGGACGCGGCGACGCTCGCCCGTCTGGCGAAGGCGACTGAGCTCGCCGGATATGACGTCGACGCCGGCGAGCGCCGCCGTGACCGCGACACCTTTCTTGACACGGCCGATCGGCGCTTTCTTGCCGCCGGATACTACCTGCGGCGCCGCGAGACGGGCGGCGGGGTGCGGCTCACGCTGAAGCAGCTCGTCATCGGCGACGCCGGGGTGTTGCGCCGCGAGGAGCTCGAGGCGCGGGTCGCGGCAGACGTGCCGCCGGCCGAGTGGCCGGAGGGCGAGCTGCGCGAGCGCGTCCAGAGCATCGCGCAGGGCGCGCCGCTGGAGCCGTTCCTCTTCCTCGAACAGGAACGGCTGGCGCGGCGCGTCTTCGATGGCGCCCGCGAAGTGGCCGAGCTCAGCCTCGACGACGTCACCATCGCCGCCGGTGGGCGCGCGCGGCGCTGGTTCGAGGCCGAGCTGGAGCTGCGCGGCGAGGGCGACGACGACGATCTGGAGCGGCTCGCGGCCGCCTTGCGGGCCGAGCCCGGCCTGACGCCCGAGTCCCGCGCCAAGTTCACGCGCGCCCTCGAGATGGTGGAGGCCGGCGGCGACGGCAGCCTGCTGCCACCGGCCGAGCGCTCTGTCCACGAGGCCCACGCCGGCGGCGCTGACGTGCGCGCCGCCCGTCGTGCGGCAGCGCTGCTGGCCCTCGATGAGGGTCTCACGCAGACGGAGGCCGGTACGCGAGCCGGCCTCTCGAGCCGCCGCGTGCGCTATTGGCTGGCGCGGTATCGCGTCGAAGGCCTCGGCATCTACAGAGCGCCCGACGCTCTCGGCGCGAGCGAAGTCTCTGCTGAGAGCCTCGTGGCGGAGGTCGTCGAGGCGCCCGCCGAGGCCGCCGCGGAGACTGACGACAAGAAGAAGCGCCCCGGCATCCTGCCCGCCGACACCATGGTCGAGGCGGCCGTCAAAACGCTGCGCTTTCATCTGGCGCGTATGCTCGAGCACGAGGCCGGCACGCGCCTCGGCGAAGACTCCGAGGAACTGCATGTCATGCGTGTCTCCACGCGGCGCATGCGCATGGCCCTGCGGGTATTCGACGAGTATCTCGACCGGCAGACGATGCGGCCGGTCCTCAAGGGCCTGCGCCGCACCGGACGCACGCTGGGCGCGGTGCGTGACCTCGACGTCTTCCAGTACAAGACCCAGCACTACCTCGACACCCTGCCGCCCGAGCGCGCCGGCGATCTCGACGGCCTGCTCGCGGCCTGCCGCGCGGAGCGCGAGCGTCAGCGCGAGCACCTCGTCGACTATCTCGACGGCGGGCGCTATCGCGACTTTGTCGAGCGCTTCGCTGAGCTGCTCGATGGGCCGCTCGATCATCTTTCGGGGCGCCCGCCGGTCGACCCTCGTCCGCAGCGCGTCTCCCAGGTCCTGCCGGGGGTGCTCTACAAGGACATGGCGGTCGTCTGGGCCTTCGAGGGGCAGATCGACGGCCTCGAGACGCCGCTCCCGCGCTTCCACGCGCTGCGCAAGGGATGCAAGGGGCTGCGGTACACGCTCGAGTTCTTCGAGGACGTGCTCGGCCCCGGCGCCCGGCCTCTCATCAAGAAGGTCAAGGGACTCCAGGACCATCTCGGCGACCTTCAGGACGCGGTCGTCACCAGCGGCGTGCTGCGCGACTACCTCACCTGGGGGACGTGGCGCCACGGCGGCCACGACCTGCCCGGCCCAGTGGAGGTCATCGTCGCGCCGGGGGCGGCGCGGTATCTGGCCGCGCGCCAAGAGGAGATGGAGCGGCTGGTCCTCACCTTCCCGGACGTCTGGCCGACGATCGCCGGCAGCGGCTTCAGCCGCGAGCTGGCGACTGTGATCGCCGAGATCTGAGCGTAGCGCCGGCCGTCAGAGGCGGCCTCGAGTGGCGAAAAGCCGCGGCGCTCAGGACTTGGACTTTTTCTTGCCGCCCTTCTTCTTGCCGCCCTTCTTGGCCCGCATCTGTTTGCGGTCCTGGTCGAGCTTGTCGAGGCCTTTCGTCTTGCCGTACACGCCGACATAGGTCTGGGCTATCTCGCACTTCTTGCAGCCCTTGCCGCAGCAGTCCTTCCACTCCTTGCGGCTGAACTTCTTCTTGAGATCGGACATGGTGGGGCTCCCCTTGCTAGGTCCGTCGAGCGTTTGTCTGCAGAGATACCGCAGGCGCGCGGCGCGGAAACGCGGCTCATGCCGAGCCGCCGACTCTCCGACGGGCGGCGCAGTCGCGCCTGCTACTCACCGAAGGCGTCCAGCCTCAGGTCGTCCGCTACGGTGTACGCCATGTCAGTACAGGCGGCGATGTCGTCGAGCGAGTATCCTTTCGCGACCTCTTCGAGCACGAAGCCCTTGTCTGGGTAGCGGCGGAAGAGCGCGCGCTCAGTGATGATCACGTCGCACTCCTTGGCGCCCGTGAGCGGGAAAGTGCACTGCTTCATGAGCTTGGAGGCGCCGTCCTTCGAGCAGTGCTCGGTGACGATGTGCACGATCTTCGCGCCGGTGATCAGGTCCATGGCGCCGCCCATGCCGGCGAGCATCTTGCCCGGCACGGTCCAGTTGGCGATGTTGCCCTCTTCGTCGACCTGGAGCGTGCCGAGGAAGGTGGCGTCGAGGTGACCACCGCGGATCATGCCGAAGGAAGTGGCGGAGTCGAAGTAGCTGCCGCCGCTGATGAGCGTGATCGGCTGGTTACCGGCGTTGGCGCGGTCGCGGTCCTCGCAGCCGGCGTCCGGGCGGGGGCCGACGCCGATGGCGCCGTTCTCGGTCTGGATGATGACGTCCACGCCGGCCGGCACGTAGTTGGCGACCAGCGTCGGCAGGCCGATGCCGAGATTGATGATCTGGCCGTCCTTGAGCTCGCGGCCCGCGCGGGCGGCGATGATCCTCTTCGCGTCAGACATCGTTGATCGCCTCCTCACGCAGCACACAGTAGTCGATGTTGGCGCGGACCACGGCGTCGACGAAGATGCCGGAGGTGTGCACGTGGTTGGGGTCCAGCTCGCCGAGGCAGCAGAGGTTCTCGACCTCGGCGATGACGTAGTCGGCGCACGTCGCGGCCGGGACGTTGAAGTTGCGCGACGTGCCGCGGTAGGTGAGGTTGCCCCAGGTGTCGCCCTGGTGAGCGCGGACGATGGCGACGTCGCAGTGCAGGGAGGGGACGAGGATGTAGGTGCGCCCGTTCAACTCCACGGTCTCCTTTCCCTTCTCGGCGACGGTGCCGACGCCGGTCGGGGTGAGGAAGCCGCCGAGCCCGGCGCCGCCGCAGCGCATCATCTCGGCCAGCGTGCCCTGCGGGACCGGTTCGACCTCCAGCCTGCCTTCCATCATCGCCGTGCCGACCCACGGGGTGGTGCCGACGTGGCTGGCGACGATCTTCCTGACCTTACCCTGCCGGGCGAGCTCGAGGATGCCGCGCTCGCGGTAGCCGGCGTCGTTCGCGTACAGGGTCAGATCCTTGACGTCCATGGTCTTGAGATGGTCGATGATCGTCAGCGGGTCACCTTGGCCGATGAAACCGCCGACGGCGATGCTCATCCCACTCTCGATGTGGGACAACGCCTCCTCAATGGGTACCACCTTGTTCTTGGGCACGTTTCACTCCTTTTCGCGGGAGAGACGAGCGGGGCTCGAGCGCGCGGGTCCGGGCGCGGAGCACGCCCGGCATTCTCGCCGCTGCGGGAAGCGTATCACTCCGCGCCCGCAGCGCAGCGGCTGTACTTCATACGGATGGCGCGCGAGCCTGTATCGAGACGGCTGTTTCGTCATGCGGTCGCTGTGTCCACATAGGGGATGCGTCTATCACGGATTCGTGATCGGCCCGCTTCCTGTATACTTCGCGCGGCATATCTTCCGAAGGGGGTGCTGTGTCCGGTATCAGGGATTCTGCCAGGGTCGGGGTCATCGGCGGGTCGGGCTTCTACGAGCTGCTCGAAAACGCTCGCGAAGTGGCCCTCGACACGCCCTTCGGGGCAACCAGCGACTCCTACTTCCTCGGCGATATCGGCGGCGTGCCGGTGGCCTTTCTACCGCGACACGCACGGGGCCACCGCATTCTGCCCGGCGAGGTCAACTACCGTGCCAACATCTGGGGCATGAAGGCGCTGGGGGTACATTACGTGCTCTCCGCCAGCGCCGTGGGCAGCCTGCGCGAAGAGCTGAAGCCGCTCGACGTGGTCGTGCCCGATCAGCTTTTCGACCGCACCAAGGCGCGGCCCAGCACGTTCTTCGGCGACGGCGTCGTCGTGCACATGGGCTTCGCCGATCCCTTCTGCCCCTACGTCAGTGCGCTGCTCGTGGAGCATGGTCGCGCTGCCGGCGCCACGGTCCACAAGGGCGGCACGTACGTGTGCATCGAGGGCCCCCAGTTTTCCACGCGCGCCGAGAGCAAGGTCTATCGGCAACTGGGCTTCGACGTCATCGGCATGACCAATCTCCAGGAGGCCAAGCTGGCACGTGAGGCAGAGCTCTGCTACGCCACGATGGCCATGGTCACCGACTACGACGTGTGGTACGAAGGGGAAGAGGATGTGACGCTCGAGCAGGTGCTGAGCAACGTGCGCCGCAACGTCGAGGCTGCGCAGGCCATCGTCACACGCGTCGTCACGGCGCTCGACGAGCATCGTGACTGCACCTGCCGCCACGCGGTGGAGTTCGCCATCAACACGCCGGCCGAGCTCATCCCGCAGAGCACGAAGGATAAGCTCGACCTGTTGATCGGCAAGTACCTGCACTGACGCACCGCCGCCCGTCCTCCGGGCGGAGCGTGCGCGAGGCAAGACAGCCATCGGGCAGTGGGGATGCCCACCGAGTCTGGGGTGGCCGCGCTGAGGTCCTGACGGGCCGGGCCGCGACCACGTGGAGCCAAGAAAGGAGTCAGCCAAGTGAGTTCGTTCTTTTCCAACAACGCGGTGCTGATCGCTGTGATCTGCGCCCTCGGGGCAGTGGTCTACGGGGTGTTGCTCATCCGCTGGTTGCTGGCGCTGCCGTCAGGCGACAAGAAGATGCGCGAGGTCGCGGGAGCCGTCCAGGAGGGCGCCAAGGCGTACCTCGGGCGCCAGTACCGCACCATCGCCATGGTCGGCGTCGTCGTCTTCCTGATCATCGGCGTCGCCCTCGGCGTCAAGCAGGGCTGGGGTCTCGGCTGGGAGACAGCCTTGGGCTTCGTCGTCGGCGCATCTCTGTCTGCGGCCGCCGGCTATATCGGCATGATGGTCAGCGTGCGCGTCAACATCCGCACCGCCGAGGCCGCCAAGAAGGGCCTCGGTCCGGCGCTCTCCGTTGCTTTCCGCGGGGGCTCTGTCACGGGCCTGCTGGTCGTCGGTCTCGCGCTCTTCGGCGTGGCCGTGTACTACTGGCTGGGCACGCAGTTCTGGCCCGAGCACGCCGTACGCGCGCTCATCGGGCTCGGCTTCGGCGGCAGCCTCATCAGCGTCTTCGCGCGCGTCGGCGGCGGCATCTTCACCAAGGCCGCCGACGTCGGCGCCGACCTGGTCGGCAAGCTCGAGGCGGGCATCCCTGAGGACGACCCGCGTAACCCGGCCGTCATCGCCGACAACGTCGGCGACAACGTCGGCGACTGCGCCGGCATGGCCGCCGACCTCTTCGAGACCTACGCCGTCACGGCCGTCGCCGCCATGCTGCTGGCCTATCTCTTCTGGCCGAACGTCACGGCGGCTCTCACCTATCCGCTGGTCCTCGGCGGCGCCTCCATCATCGCCTCGATCATCGGCACGTTCTTCGTGCGTCTCGGCAGTGGCAGCACCAACATCATGAACGCCCTCTACAGGGGCCTTGCCATTGCCGCGCTCATCGCCATCGCGCTCTTCTACCCGCTCACCAACTGGATGCTCGGCGCCGAGAAGTACCGCCTCGCCGGCATCCCCAGCGTCGGCCGCCTGTTCCTCTGCGCGGTCAGCGGCATCGTTGTGACCGCCCTTCTCGTCGTGATCACCGAGTACTTCACGGCGACGCGCTACAACCCGGTGAAGAGCATCGCCAAGGCGAGCGTCACCGGCCACGCCACCAATATCATCCAGGGTCTCGCCGTGTCCATGCAGTCCACGGCCCTGCCGGTGCTCGTCATCGCCGCCGGCATCCTGGCCAGCTATTCGGCCGCCGGTGGCGGCACCGCCGGCCTGTACGGCATTGCCGTGGCCGTCATGGCCATGCTCTCGATGACCGGCATCATCGTCGCCATCGACGCCTATGGCCCCATCACCGACAATGCCGGCGGTATCGCCGAGATGGCCGGCCTGCCGGATAGCGTGCGCGCGATCACCGATCCGCTCGACGCGGTCGGCAACACCACCAAGGCCATCACCAAGGGCTACGCCATCGGCTCTGCCGGCTTCGCCGCCCTCATCCTCTTCGTGTCGTACACCTACGACCTCAAGGAGAGCTTCGGGGGCAGCGTGATCAACGAGTTCAAGGTCAGCGAGCCCTGGGTGCTGGTGGGCCTGCTTATCGGCGGCCTGTTGCCCTACCTCTTCGCCTCGTTCTGCATGCAGTCGGTGGGTCGTGCCGGCGGCAAGGTCGTCGAAGAGGTCCGCCGCCAGTTCCGCGAGCTGCCCGGCATCATGGAAGGCACCGAGAAGCCTGAGTACGGCACGGCCGTCGACATCGTCACCAAGTCGGCGATCCGCGAGATGATGCTCCCGGCCGCCATCCCGGTGCTCACCCCGATCATCATCGCCCTCGTGTTCTGGAACCATGCCTACCTCGTGCTCGGCGGCGTCCTCATGGGCTCCATCATCACCGGCCTCTTCCTGGCCATCTCCATGACCAGCGGCGGCGGCGCCTGGGACAACGCCAAGAAGCTCATCGAAGACGGCGAATACGGCGGCAAGGGCTCCGACGCCCACGCCGCCGCCGTCACTGGCGACACGGTCGGCGACCCGTACAAAGACACGGCGGGCCCGGCCATCAACCCGATGATCAAGGTCATCAACATCGTCGCCCTGCTCGTCATCCCGTTCCTCGTCAAGTAGACGTCACGGCGGAGCTTCTGCTCCGCCGCTGAAGGCGCGGCGGGGGCCTTCCGGCCGCCCGCCGCGCCATCTCGCAGCGGACCATCGTGACGGCCGTTAAGAACCCATAAAGACGCTTGTGCAGCGCATCACCCGGTGCTACTGTCACTGCCTGGGCCGACTCGTTTTCGGGTCGGCCTTTGTGGGTTTCATGACCATGTGGACCGCACGCAAGATAATCGCGATCGTTACGGGGGTCATCGGCGTGCTTCTCATCGCGCGCGCCGCCCTCGACGGCCAACTCTGGCCGCTCTCGGTGCAACTTGTCGCTGGCGCGCTGCTGGTCGTGATGGCCGTGCTTCGCTGGCGCACGCTCGTCTGACCCTTCGTCGTCCGGGAGACAATGGCTCGCAGAAAACATAGGGAGGGTCAGGGGCTGCACAAGGTCCTTGGCGTGCCGGCCCTGTTCAGCACCGCCTACGGCAACGTGGGCTCCTCGATCTACTACGCGCTCGGCGTCGTTGCGCTCTCTGCCCTCGGCGTCACGCCGCTCGTGTTCATCGCCACCGGCATGCTGTTCGTCACCACCGCCTGGTCCTACGCCGAGGCCACCGCGATGCTGCCCGAGGCCGGCGGCTCGTCCAGCTTCGCACGGCGCGCCTTCAACGAGTTCGTGAGCTTCGGCGCCGGCTGGGCGCTCATGCTCGACTACATCATCACGATCGCCATCTCGGCGTTCTTCGTGCCCAACTACCTGGCGGTGTTCTGGCCGGTGCTCAAGACGTGGCCGGCCAACACCATCGGCGGCATCGCGACCGTCATCGTGCTGGTGCTGATCAATGTCGTCGGTATCAAGGAGGCGGCGCGGCTCAACATCGTGCTGGCCGTCCTCGACCTCATGACGCAGGTCTTGCTGATGGTGCTCGGCGTGATCCTTCTGGTCGCTCCCAAGCTGCTGTTCGCCCAGGTGATCTGGGGAGTGGCGCCTACGTGGAGGCAGCTGATCTACGGCATCTCCATCGGCACGGTAGCCTACACAGGTATCGAGACGGTCTCCAATATGGCCGAGGAGGCCGCCCGACCCGACCGTGACGTGCCGCGGGCTATCAACTATGTGCTCGCCGCAGTCCTCGTCGTGTACGCGGGGATCTCGATCACGGCTCTGTCGGCCATGCCCGTGAAGTACAACGTGATGCCTGTCGACAAAGCCACGGGCAAGACCACCGAAGTCGCCGTCGTCGCCAAGGATCCCAAGATGCCCAACGGTCCGTTCGTGTTCAAGGCCGCGCCACCTCCCGGCAACCCTGACGACAACGTCTACCTACCGGCCATCCTCAAGGGATCCCAGTGGTACGTCGAGCCACTCTCGCCGACCGGCCCCGTGTACGCTCAGAACGGCACCGATTACACGAGGCTCTACGGCAGCCAACTCGGCAGCGTGTACCGGGAGGACCCGGTGGTGGGCATCGTCAATAATCTGCCGTCCTCACTGGGCTGGCTGGAGGCCATCCTGCGGCCCTGGGTCGGCATCCTGGCCGCGACGATCCTCATCATCGCCACCAACGCCGGGCTCATCGGTGTGTCACGCCTGGCCTATTCCATGGGGCAGCACCGCCAGATACCGCCGTTCCTTGGGCGCGTGCATCCCAAGCGACTCACGCCGTACGTGTCGATCATCATGTTCGGGGCGGTGGCGTGCATCCTGATATTGCCGGGCAGCACCGCCCTGCTCGCCGACCTCTATGCCTTCGGAGCCATGATCTCGTTCACGGTGGCGCACGTGTCGGTGGTTTGGCTGCGCATGAGGGAGCCGGAGCTCGAGCGCCCCTTCCGCACACCCGTCAACATCTCCATCCGCGGCGGGCGCTCCATTCCGGTGCTCTCCGTGATCGGCGGCCTGGGGACCTTCGCGGTGTGGTGCGTCGTCGTCGCGACCCATGCACAAGGACGCATGATCGGCTTCATCTGGATGGGTGTGGGCCTGGTGACGTACGTGGTCTACCGCAAGGCCAAGGGCTACTCGCTTACGAAGACCGTCGAGAAGGTCGTGGTGCCCGAGACCATGCAGGCCGACATCGACTACGATCAGATCCTCGTTCCTATTGTCGGCTCGCGCATCACCGACGAGATGATGGTGCTTGCCTGCCAGCTCGCGACGGAGAAGAAGTCGTCCATTGACGGCCTGTACGTGATCGAGGTGCCGCTCAACCTGCCGCTCGACGCGCGGCTGGTCAGCGAACGCGCCAAAGCAGACAAAGTGCTCCAGGCGGCGGGCCTCATCGCGCAGCAGTTCAAGGTCAAGTTCACGCCCCACGTGGTCACTGCGCGGCAGGCCGGGAAGGCCATCGTCGAGGAGGCCATCGACCGCCGCTCTGAGGTCATCATCCTCGGCACCACGCGAAAGCGCCGTATCGGCAACCTCGTGTTCGGGCGCACCGCCGACTTCGTCCTCGACCACGCCCAGTGCGAGGTGCTGTTGGATCTCGTACCCAAGGGCTATCCCACCGAGGGTTCGGCGGTCCTCGAGAGCGGACCGCAGGCCTCCCGTCCCCGGCCTCTCGCCTCCGAAGGCGAGCGCCGGGGGCCACCCGCGACCAAATGAGAGGTGACCAATGCACGTACTGATCGCAGGGTGCGGGCGCGTCGGCTCCGGCCTCGCCCACGACCTCGTGACCGAGGGGTTCGACGTCGCCATCGTCGACGACAGCCCTGAGGCGTTCCACCTGCTGGGCGACGACTTCCCCGGCGAGTTCGTGGTGGGACGCGCGCTCGATTGGGAAACCCTGCGCCGCGCCGGCATCGAGGATGCGGCGGCGTTCGTCGCCTGCACCGACGGCGACAACACCAACATCGTCATCGCGCAGATCGCGCAGAAGAAGTACGGCATCCGCTGCGTGGTGGCGCGCGTCTACGACCCGATGCGCGCCGAGCTGTTCGCGCAGCTCGGCATCAACACGATATGCCCGACGCGCGACGTTCGCGTGTCGCTCTTCGACGCCGTGCGCGCGTGTCAGGTCCCGCTGCCGAACCAGGAGGGCTGAGCGGTGTTCGTACTCATCATCGGCGGCGGCAAGGTCGGCCTGAACACCGCCCGTCAGCTCACGCAGCTCGGCCACGAGATCGCCCTTGTCGAGCAACGCAAGATGCGCTACGACCTCATCGCCGGCGTGCTCGGCGAAGACGCTCTCGTGTTCGGCGACGGCACCGAGATCTGGGTCCTCGAGAAGGCCGGCATCGGCCGCGCCGACATGGTCGTGGCGGTCACCGGCGACGACGAGGACAACATCATCATCTCGCAGGTCGCCAAGCTCAAGTTCGGCGTGCCCAAGGTCGTGGCGCGGGTCAACAACCCGTTCAACCAGCCCACCTTCGATCTACTCGGCGTCGAGAACACCGTGTGCGCCACCACGGCGATGCTCAATCTCATCATGCACGAGCTGCCGACGCACAAGTTCGTGCACCTTCTATCGCTGAAGCGCGAGCAGGTGGAGGTCGTCGAGCTCGAGGTCGGCGAGAACTCGCCGTTCGCCCACACCTACGTGCAGGACATCGACCTGCCCGAAGGCGTGGTGCTCGCGGCGATCGTGCGCGCCGGGCATGCCCTGGTCGCGCGCGGCTCCACCGAGATCTTGCCCGGCGACTACGTGCTGTGCCTTCTGCCGCCGGGCAGGGAGCAGGACCTCATCAAAGTCTTTCTGCCCGAAGAGGAGCCCGAGCGGGTGCAGTTCGAGTCCGAGCTCGATACGTCCGAGGGCTGAGGCGCGACGGCGTCCCGTATGGTTGACCCTCCTCAGCCTCGCGGGTAGCATGGGGCGCGCTCTTCCGAGAGTCGCGTTCTTTCGGTGGCGAGGTAGCTCAGTTGGTAGAGCACACGACTGAAAATCGTGGTGTCGTCAGTTCAATTCTGACCCTCGCCACCACTTCTGACCTTCACTCTCAGCGCCCTTCGGCGTCGGTGCATGTCCAGGGACGACACGTTGGGGCAGACTGACAGCTGAAGGCGGCGACGGGGGCACGGAGTCTGTGGGAACCGGGAGACTGCTCAGGATACGGCACGACCATCGTGACCTCGGTTTCCTGAGCGCGCGCGTCGTCACGGACGAGGGGTACGAAGCCGCCTGGATGTTGCACGTCGAGTCGCCCGCCGATATCGACGAGTTCCGCGGGCATCTGGCGGATGGCTCGTGCATGACGCTGACGATGGTCACGCGCGGGGGAGACCACTATCGCGGTGAAGCGTGCGTAGCCAGCGTGAGCGACAGCGTCGATTCCGCGACGATCGTGAACCTATCCGGGATGGGCCCGCTGCGCCGCGGCTAGAGCAGGGTCCTTGATAGCCCGGACGCGGCCTCCTGGGACGCGGCGGCCTTTCCGGTCTTCCTTCCATCGCGTGCCGCCGCGTCCGCCCTCGTGTGCCTGCATGCTTAGGCCTCAGGCGCGGGGGCACTCCTGTCGATACATCGAGGGAGCGAGGCCGACGGGACCGGCGCCTCCGCGACCGCCTTTGCGCCGCGGTGGTGCGCGCCTGCTCCGTTCTCAACATCGAGCGATTGGGGTCGCCGTATGGGAAGCGTGACGCGACGGGTGTTCTCCGGCAGGGTGTCGGCCGCGTGGCCGGCGTTGCTGCTTGTGTTGTTCGTCTGGTCGGGAGTACCGGCTCCGGCCTGGGCTCAGGGCGTCACGGTGATGACGCTCGCCGGAACCGCCCACGTCGTCGGCAGTACGGACGGCGTGGGCCCCGCAGCGAGCTTCAACGGACCCTGTGGTGTCGCCTGCGACGCGGTCGGCAACGTCTACGTCGCGGACACCGCCAACAACACGGTGCGGAAGATCACCCCTGCGGGCGATGTGACGACGTTCGTGGGAGCGGCCGCCGGCCTCGACTCTCCTGGAGGTGTCGCCTGCGACGCGGTCGGCAACGTCTACGTCGCGGATACATGGAACCACGTGATCCGCAAGGTCACACCTGCCGGTGTCGTCAGGATCCTGGCCGGCGCCGTCGGTGAGCAGGACTACATCGACGGCAGCGGCGCCGATGCGCGCTTCAGCTATCCGAGCGCCGTGGCCTGCGACGCGGCCGGCAACGTGTACGTTGCCGATACGGGGAACAACATCATCCGCAAGGTCACGCCTGCCGGCGACGTTGGTACCCTCGTGGGACCCGACGCCGGCCTCGACTCTCCCGGCGGAGTGGCCTGCGATCCCGCCGGCTCTGTCTACGTGGCCGACACGTTCAACAACTCCATCCGCAAGATCACGCCTGCCGGCGACGTGAGCACCCTCGCAGGAGCAGACGCAGGTCTCGACACCCCGGGCGGTGTCTGCCTCGACGCGGCCGGCAACGTCTACGTCGCGGACGCATACAATCATGTGGTCCGCAAGATCACCGCCGCCGGCCTCGTGAGCATCTTGGCCGGGGCCGTCGGCGAGCAGGGCAGCGCCGACGGCAGCGGTGCCGGTGCGCGCTTCTCCTACCCGGGGGGCGTCACCTGCGACGCCTCCGGCAACGTCTGCGTCGCCGATACGGCGAACCACACGATCCGCAGCGTGGCAGAGGACGACGTCGCGCCCGTGACCACGGCCACGCCGCCGCTGGCGAGCAGCGCCACCAGCGGCTGGCGCAACACCGCCCAGACGGTGACCCTTACGGCCACCGACGCCGGCTCCGGGGTCGCCGGCACCAGCTACAGCATCGACGGCGGCCCTACGCTCGCTTACAGCGGCCCCTTCACGGTAAGCGCCCCGGGCAGCCACGCCGTGACCTACTTCTCGACCGACAACGGCGGCAACATCGGGCAGCCGCAGACCGGCTACGTCAATATCGACGTCGCGCCCGTGACCACGGCCACGCCGCCGCTGGCGAGCAGCGCTACCAGCGGCTGGCGCAACACCGCCCAGACGGTGACCCTTACGGCCACCGACGCCGGCTCCGGGGTCGCCGGCACCAGCTACAGCATCGACGACGGCCCTACGCTCGCTTACAGCGGCCCCTTCACGGTGAGCGCCCCGGGCAGCCACGCCGTGACCTACTTCTCGACCGACAACGGCGGCAACATCGAGCAGCCGCAGACCGGCTACGTCAATATCGACGCAGCGCCCCCCACGACGAGGGCGCGGCCTGCCCGCGTACGGGCCGGTAAGACCGTGACGCTCAAGTTCAGTGTCGCCGACGCGGCCGTCAGCTGCGGCGAAGCTACGGTGAAGCTACAGATCGTGAAGGGCACCAGGGTCGTGAAGACCATCTCCGTGGGCTCGAAGCCGACCAACGTGGTGCTCGCCTACAGGTTCAAGACCGCGCTGAGGAAGGGGACCTACACTTGGCGCGTGCTGGCGACCGACGCCGCCGGCAACAAGGCGGTCGATACGCTTTTCGCCAAGCTGACGGTCAAGTAGGCGCCCGGGCGCCTCGTGCGCCGGCCGCGCCCCCAAGGCTGGGTCACCTAGAGCGACTGGTCCGGGAAGACGTCGTCGCCGACCAGCTCTCGCACCCGCAGCATGTCGAAGACACCCTTCACGGCCGGAGACAGGTTGCGCGCCGCCAGGGGGGTCCCCTGGCTCTTCATGTCGAGGCTGAGCCGCACGAAGATACCGGTGCCCGAGGAATCGATGAACTTCACGTCGGCGAAGTCGAGGACGACAGTCTGCGCGCCGCGGGCAGCCTCGGCCACGGCTTCTCGCAAGGTGTCGGCGCAGTCGAGGTCCATCTCGCCGGCGAGGAACACGGTGGGCGCCGGGCCCGGGGCGATCGTTGTCCGCAGCATGCTCTCCTGCCTCAGTCGGTCTTACGGTCCAGTAGCAGTGTGGTGCCCGTCTGGTCGGTGCGCAGCCCGACGGCGTCGAGATAGTCGAGGATGATCTTGAAGCCGTACCCCATCGAAGCCTGCCCCTTCTTCGTCGGCGGCTCGATCCAGTTGAGGAAGTCCATCCCTGGTCCCTCATCGGCGACTACGACCCGCAGGCGATCGTCGAGGCGCCGAAGGGTCATCGACCCCCGACCGCCTCCGTGAAGCAGCATGTTGGTCACGGCTTCCGAGATGCAGAGGATCGTGCGCTGCCTGGTCAGGTCGTCGATGTCGGACTCCTGGAGTACGAGGTCGACGGCGTCGCGCGCCGTGGCCAGTGAGGCCGAATCGTCGATCGCGAAACGCAGGAGCTGCGTGCCGGCGTGAGCCTCCTGCAGCAGTTCGCTCTCGTCGAGGACGCGAAGCTTGCCGCAGGCGACCGCCGCGGCCAGGTTGTTGAGGATCTCCACGAGGCTGCGGCGGTGGTCGCCGTGGTGGCGCTGCCAGCCGTTGGTGCGGATGCTGAGGATCTCGCAGCG
>JAPLCM010000126.1 GCA_026392275.1 Actinomycetota bacterium
GATATCAGAATACATCAAGACAGGTTGGTGTCAACTGCGCGACGGCCGTCGACCGCCAGATAGCGTCGCACGGCGCCCCGGCTCAGATGCACTCGACGACGCCGAACGGCCAGGCGCCCGAGAGGAATCCGTACAGGCTCAAAAGTAGACACCCGGCGGCGAACGCCAGGATGAACCCGCGGCCGCGGCCCTCCAGCGCGTACATGACCATCATGAACGTGACGGCCGCGACGCCGTGGAGCGCGATGACGCTCATCGCACCTCCTCATGTGCACGGCGGGACGATCCGCACGTCACATCGTAGCGCGCGTCACGGCTGTGCCGCCCCGGCGCGGCGAGCGCGCAGCCGGGCGGCCGGCGGGCAACTGGGCGGCCGTGCAACCGGGCGGTCGGGCGCCATGTTGAACATCGGTAAGTTTCCCTGGCGGCTTTCGCCACCCGCGGCTGGTGAAAATGAGCGATGATGGCGGGGTCGTCCGCCGACGCCGCGTTATCTGTGGTGCCTGTGAGCCCGTGGTAAGTTTGGCGTGGGAGCCTCCCCCGGATTCCGGGACTGTTGCCCCTTGAGCACGCTCATCAGACTCGTCTGCTTTGGAGGTTCCTGGCGGGCGACGCCGTTGTTCTGTGGCGCGCTCGAGAGGAGGAGAACCGTGGAAGTGATCGTAGAGCGTGCGGCGGCGCTGGACGTGCACAAGGCGCAGGTGACCGCCTGCGTGCGTCTGCCGGCCGGGAGAGCCAGGCGCACGCAGGAGGTGGCCGAGTTTGCCACCACAGTGCGCGGCCTGCTGACGCTGCATGACTGGCTGAGCGCCCACCGGGTGACCGAGGTCGCCATGGAGGCGACCGGCGTCTACTGGAAGCCCGTCTGGGCGATCCTCGAAGACGACTTCGATCTGCTCCTCGTGAACGCCCGTCACGTGAAGCAGGTGCCGGGCCGCAAGACCGACGTCTCCGATGCGGCTTGGCTCTGCCAGCTGCTCGAGGCGGGGCTGCTCAAGGCGAGCTTCGTGCCGCCCCAGCCGATCCGCGTGCTGCGCAACCTGACGCGCTACCGCAAGACGCAGGTCCGCGAGCGCCAGCGTGAGGCCAACCGCCTGCACAAGGTGCTTGAGGACACCGGCATCAAGCTCGACTGCGTGGCCACCGACATCCTCGGCGTCTCGGGGCGCGCGATGCTCGAGGCGCTCGTCGCCGGCACCACCGACCCGGAGGTGCTCGCCGAGCTGGCGCGCGGCCGGCTGCGCGCCAAGCTGCCCGCCCTGCGCGAGGCGCTCGAAGGGCGCTTCAGCGCGCAGCACGCTCTGCTCGTCGGGGCCATCCTCGCGCATCTCGACTTCCTGGACGAACAGATCGGCCGCCTCTCGGAGGCGATCGGCGAGGCACTCGCCCCTTTTGCCGCAGCCGTTGAGCTGCTCTGCAGCATCCCCGGAGTCCAGCAGCGCAGCGCCGAGAACGTGCTCGCCGAGATCGGCCTCGACATGAGCCGCTTTCCCTCCGCCGGGCACCTCGCCTCCTGGGCGGGGCAGTGCCCCGGCAACCACGAGTCCGCCGGCAAGCGCCGCTCGGGGCGCACGCGCAAAGGCTCGAAGTGGCTGAACGAGGCGCTCACAGAAGCCGCCATAGCTGCGGTGCGCACGAACGGCAGCTACCTGCAGGCCCTCTACAAGCGCCTGCGCCCGCGCCTCGGGCACGGGCGTGCGCTCGGCGCCGTCAAGCACTCGATGATCTGCGCCTGCTGGCACATGCTCTCCAGCGGCGAGCTCTACCGTGACCTCGGCGGCGACTACTTCGTGAGACGTGACCCCGAGCGTCAGACCAAGCGACTCGTGCGTCAACTCGAAGCGCTCGGACATGCGGTCATGCTGCAGGAGCCGGCAGCTTGAGGGAGACCTATTTTCCCATCAGATAGGCAACAGGCGTGCTCGCTATCTTACCGATTCGCACTACCCCGCCAGGCGGCCGCCGCGGCGGGGCCGCACGAAGTCCACGAGCACGGCGTGGATCCGGGCGGCATCGTCTGGCCCGGCCATCTTCGTGAGTAGCT
>JAPLCM010000248.1 GCA_026392275.1 Actinomycetota bacterium
CGTCGCCGAGGATGATGTGCTCGGGGTAGAACAGCGTGTAGACATCGACGAGGCCGATGCTGGGCAGCAGCTCCGAGCCTTCTTGCGCGGCCTGCATGAGGTCGAGGGCTTCCTCCACGCCGGCCTGCCACGTGCCGGGCAGGGGGGAGTCGGTGCCGCAGGCGGCCGACTCGGCCGGCACGCCCCAGTGGTGGGCCAGTTCGGTGCCCAGGGCGCGAGCGCGGCCGTCTTGGGGAAAGCTGACGAAGTTACCGCTACGGGGGTCTGCCCAGCTCTGCATCGTCGAGTGAAACACCGGCGCGCCGGGGTGCGCCAGCTGCATGAGCACGCTAGCGGCGACCAGCTCCGCGGAGCCGAGCGCGTAGGCGCCGGCCTTGGTGGCCGGCGCCGTGGTGCCCAGCGTCGGCATCGTGACGAACGTGACGGGCACGCCGGCGGCGGCGAACACGAGCGCCGCCTCGATGCCGTCCTTGTCGACGACCAGCGGCGAGATCGTGCCGATGAAGTCGCTCATCACCGGCCGGCGGCGCAACTCCTCCGGCCCTCCCGCGATCACCGTGGCCATCTCCACGGCGTAGCGCGCCTCGCGCTCGCCCTGCACGAACCCCTGGAGGTGCTTGACGGTGTTGTTCCAGCCGGCGTCGAGCTCGTGCAGCTGCGCCGTCTCACCGCAGTCGCCGGCGCTGAGCGTGGGCCACCAGAAGGCGATGCTCGAGAGGTAGTCCTGGATGCGGCTCACGTCGGCCACGTCGGCCTTCGTCGACTGGCGGCGCTCCCGGGTCTCGAAATCGATGATCTCCACGCCGCAGCCGTCGGTGGTGCAGTAGGTGTTGCCGTCACCGACGGGGATGTCGCAGCTCGCGTCGCGGGCGCCCAGGGTGAAGCGCCGCGGCGCCTGCGCCATCGCCGAGAGCACGATCTCGGGCGCGAACCTGGCGGTCTGCGCGGCGTGGTCGACGCGCACGCCGTGCTCGGCGAGTACGTCCAGCGCCTTCTCTGACTGAAACTGCACGCCCACCGTCTCGAGGATGTCGAGCGTGGCCTGCTTCAGGCGGTCGAGCTGCGCCGCAGAGTGGTACGTGGCCGCGAAGGCGGGCCTCAACGGCTCGATCGGTGGGCGTGCGATGGATGCCAAGGGATCAGCCTCCGGCTCGGGGACGATCGGACACCTACGCGGGAACGCAGCGAGCGCCGCGCGGGCGTCAAAGCCCATTTCTACCACCGGTAGGCTGCGCCGACCAGAGACAGCCGGTAGGCGGGGCCTTTCGTTGGTCTTGGCCGAACTTCGCGAGGCTCGCAGGGCGCGACCGGCGGCGAACCGCGCTGCCACGAGAGGCGGTCCGGAAGGGCGACCCTTCCGGCCCATTCCGGACCGCCTCTCAGGCGCGAGACTTCAGGTCATCGTCACTTGGCGAAGCGCGCGTACACGTCCGCCGTGCCGATCAGGAGAGTGTGGCGGGCACCGGGCCGACCTTGGTGTACGGCGAACCCGGAGTAGTGCTGACCTTGTAGCCGTTCGGGTCGAGGTTGAGGATGGGGGCACGCCCGCCGAGCGCGGGCAGGTAGGCCGTGAGCTGATCGTTGACCGTGTCGATCGTGAAGTCACGGACGGCGAGCGACTTACCGTTCTTGAGATTGGCGAACCTGAGACCGCCGGAATGGTAGATCTCGCCTTCCAACGTGGCTGCGTCGAGCTGCCCACCGGTGATGTAGAAGCGGTAGCGGAGCGCCAGCTGCCCGTTCTCCTGGGTGGGGACCACCCACGACGGAAACAGGGGCAGGGGAAGAATGCGGTTGGCGACCAGAGCCTTGGTGGTGGCTGGAGCGGTGGTCAGCTGCGTGTATCCTCCCGCAAGCTTGAGAGTGTCGGCCTGCGCTATGGCCGAAAGGCCCAGGAACGCGACGGCAAGCACCAGAAGCGCGGCCGCGAACCCAAGAGAACGCCTGCCGAGTGAAGACGACAGTGACATCGTGAAACCTCCTAGATCTTCACTCCAACGCTGCGTCGAATGTCGCTGAACGCGCCCATCCTCACAGCCTGACGCGGAAATTTTACCCATCCATGAAGTAACTCAACCATAGAGTTATACCGACAACGTCAACCCCCCACCACACCTGGCGGCGGCGCGCGGCGGCGCTCACGCTGTACGAAGGTGCAGGCGCACGAGCTCCTCGACCACAGGGATCCCCAGCCACGAGTACATGACGAGGTCGGTGCCCGTCGGCGCGAGAAGCAGCAGCAACGAGGCCATGAAGTAGATGGCGACAACGGTGCCCCGCCACAGGTAGTAACGCACGACTGCCGTCGATGTCGACGGCGGGCAGAGGCGACGCCCGACGAGGGCGTAGGCGGCCAGGGCGGTGTTGGCGAAGCCGGCTCCGGCCAGCGATGCGGCGTAGACGATCACCCCCAGCGGCTGGTCGCCATGCTCGGCAATCAGAGACGTGGTGAACGGCAGGAGCACGATGAAGAAGAGGGCGAGCAGATTCAGCCAGATGAGACGTGAGTCGTAGCGCACCACGATCGCGAACAGCCTGTGGTGCGCCACCCAGTACGAGCCGATCACGAGAAAGCTGATGACGAAGGCGAGGAAGTTGGGCTCGAGATCGATCAGGTTCTGACCGAGGTCTCCGCTCCTGGGGACCTCGAGCTGCAGCGTGAGCAGGGTTATCGCGATGGCGAACACGCCGTCGCTGAAGGCGGCGATGCGCGCCACCTCTTTGCTCTGATCCGCGATGCTCTCGGTCGCCGGGGTCCCCATCGTGTGCACTCTTTTGCCCTGCGGCACGGGAATCCCTGCACGGCGCGGGAGCACGGCGCGGGCGGACCATGCCCTGACGCGCGGCCGCCCGTCTGGTACCTTACCTCCATGCAGACGGCAGACCCCGGCGCCGCCCGGCGCCCTCTCGTCATCGCCAACCCCTCCGCGGGTCGCGGCCGCACCGGCCGCGATCTTCGGCATCTCCTGAGCGCCCTGCGCGACGCCCTCGGCGAGCTCGATGTCGTCACGACCGCCGCAGCCCGCCAGGCGACCGACCTGGCCGCCGAGGCCGCAGGCGCGCGGCGGCCCCTCGTGATCAGCCTCGGCGGCGACGGCACGCTGCACGAAGTCGTGAACGGGCTGATGCGGGCCCGTGGCGGCCGCCCCGGCGCGCCTGGCGTGCCCGCCGAGTCGCCGTCACTCGGGGTGATCGCCACCGGCACCGGCGGCGACTTCGGCCGCGCGCTCGGCATCGCGCCGCGCACGGAGGACTATCTCGCCGCCATCACCGCCGGCCACGAGCGCGCCGTCGACGTCGGCCTGGCGCGCTTCACCGGCGCCGGCGGCGGGCCGGTCGAACGGTACTGGATCAACGTGCTCTCCGCCGGCATCGGCGGGCTGGTGGACCGCTACGCCACCGCCACCCCCGCGATCCTCGGCGGGCGCTTCGCGTACGCTCAAGCCGCCTTGCGCGGCATCGCCATGTGTCGCCGCGTGCGCCTGCGCTGCGGCTTCACGCTGCCGGACGGGAGCGCCGGCGAACGCCTGCTCGATTGCCATGCCGTGGCGATCTGCAACGGCACGACCTTCGGCGGCGGCATGCGCATCGCGCCGATGGCTCAGCCCGACGACGGCCTGTTGCAGGTCATCGCCATGGAGACCCGCACGCGCTGGCGGCTCGTGGGCAAGTTCCTCACCGTGTACTCGGGCACCCACCTGAGCGAACCGGGCGTGCACCACTTCGCGTGTCGCGCCGTGCGGCTGGAAGCCGTCGACCCGCCGCCGGCGCCGCCCCGCGGCGGCGTGTTTCCCCTCGATGTGGACGGCGAGGCACTGGGCGACGTGCCCCTTGAGGTGAGCCTCATCGCACGCGCGCTGAGCGTGCGGGCGCCCAGGCGCTGACCGCGGCGGCCAGGCACAACCCCGCACCCATCTGCTACCCTGATGTCATGAGGCAGTCGCCCGATATCCGCGACGGCGCAGCGGACGATCCGGACGCTTGCGGCGACCTCGCCGAGTTCGAGGTGAGAGACATCTCGCCGCAGCGCACGGCGACCCGGCTTCTGCGCGAGTCGAGCCGCGTCGAGGCGTTCAGCGACGGCGTCTTCGCGATCGCCATCACGTTGCTCGTGCTCACCCTCGCTGTGCCCACGTACGAGAAAGCCGCGAGCGCGCCTGAGCTGCGTCGCGCGCTGCTCGAACAGTGGCCCACCTACGTGGCGTTCGTGATGTCGTTCCTGAGCATCCTCATCATGTGGGCCAGCCACCACAACATCTTCAGCCTCATCCGCCGCGTGGACCACGTCTTCCTGCTCCTCAACGGGTTCATCCTGATGGGCGTGACGCTGATCCCCTTCCCCACGCAGCTGCTGGCGAGCCACCTGGGGCACCCCGGCGAGAGGGTGGCCGCGGAGGTCTATTGCGTCATCGCGCTTTACATCGCGTTCGCGTACAACGCCCTGTGGTACTGGGCGCGGCGCGGCGGGCACCTGCTCGAGCCGGACGTCTCTCCCCACACGCTGCGCGCCGTGACCAGGCAGTACGCCGTGGCGCCGCTCGTGTACATCGCCGCCCTCGGGCTGGCGCTGGTGAACGTGTGGGCGAGCATCGCGATCTTCATCGGCGTGAGCGCGTACTACGCCGTCCCCACACGCGCGACCGTCCCGCTGGGGGAAGACCCTGCCGACGACGACCCCACCGATTTGGCGGGATGAGGGCGGGCGGCGCCGCGGCTCCCGCCCCCGCGCCGCTCCCACCTGGGGCCTACGTACCGAAGACGCTGACCCGATCCTTGCCCTGGTGCTTGGCCAGGTACAGCGCTTTGTCGGCGCTGCCCAGCAGCTCCTCGTGGGTATACCCGCCGAGGCCGATGCCGGCGACGCCGATGCTCACCGTCATGGCCACGTCCCTGCGACCCTTGGCGCTCTCGAAGCGGTGCGCGCGCACGGCCGCGGCGATGCGCTCCGCCACGTTGCGCGCCGCCGTGGGCTCCGGGCCGTTCGCCCGGGCCTGCGGAAGTATCACCACGAGCTCGTCGCCGCCGTAGCGCGCAAGGATGTCCACATCGTTGCGGGTGCCGTGACGGAGGATCTCCGCCAGTTCGGCCAGCACGCTGTCGCCTTGCGGGTGACCGTAGCGATCGTTGAACGCCTTGAAATCGTCGACGTCGAGCATCATCAGAGAGAGCTCCTGGCCGTAGCGCCGTGCCGTCGTCACCTCTTGACGCAGGTGCTCGTTGAAGTGCCGGTGGTTGAACAGGCCGGTGAGCCCATCGGTGACGGCCTGCTCCGCCAGCGCCGTGTAGGCGCGCGCGTTGACGATGGCGATGGCCGCCTGATCGGCGATGGCCTGCAGCACGCGCTTGTCGTCGTCGGTCCAGCGTCGCATCTGGCGGCTCTCGCCGACATCAATGAGGCCGATCACGGCGCCCCTGTACACCAGCGGCAGACTCATATTGGAGAGCTCGCCCCAGTCGTCCATGTTGGCGAGCTCGCGCTCCGGGAGTTGGGGGTCGTCGCGGTACCAGATCGACGGGCGCCGCTCGCGCACGCAGGCTTCGAGGTCGCTCCAGCTGCTCGAATCGTAGCGCGTGCCCATCCAATCCGAAGCGTCGATCTCGAGCTCCGGCAGCTGATAGAAGGCGATCACCACGAATTCGTCGCCGGTCGGCTCGTAGTCGTAGAGATCGCACCAGGCCACGTCGAGACGCTCGGTGACGAGGCTCGTGATGAGGCTCAGGGTCTCCTCGAGATCGGTGCTGGCCGTGAGGGCGGCGCTCGTCTCGAGGAGGACCTTGTACTGCTCGACGATCCTCTCGAGCGCGGCGATGCGGCTCGCTGCGCCGGAGGCGGCGCCGTCACCGAGGATCGCCCCACGGCCCTTCCGGTCTGCTGCTTCGCCCATTCGCGACCCCCTGACCCGTTGGGCTCCATGTGTATCGCACTCCGGCGCCGAATGCCAGAGAAGGAGCCGCGGCGACAGCCGTTTCGTCGTCCAGGATGGCGACGCCGGTGCGGGCACCGAAGGGCCCGCGCAACGTCAACCTTCGTCACCCTCGTCGTGAGGAGCGAAGCCTGCTAACGTCGGTGGCCGGCGGGGCCCCCAGGCTGCGGGCCCCGCCGGCCACACCATGATCACCCGACTCACAGAAGGACGACCCGACGACCAGGCCGGCCACCACCCGGCCGGCGGCGCGGGCGCGCCGGGCGCCGCCGGGGCCGCGCGCGCCGACGGCGCCGGAGCGGCTGCCTCTCCGCGGATCGTCTTCTGCGACGTGTCAGGCCGCCGGGACCTCGCGCAGCGAGCCGCGGCGGCCTTCCCCGGTTGGCGTTTCGCCACGCGCCGCTCCTGGTTCGACGACCCCGGCGAGCGGCGCGCCCGCACGAAACCCGGGTCGGCGCGCCGCGAACCCGTGGGCATGTGGCTGTGGAGCGGCAGCGAAGACGATCTGCTGGTCCGCGCCAACGAGGTCCTGCTGCGCTTCGTCCACCCGCTCATCGCTCGCGGTCTCCCCTATTGCATCGGCTTTCCCTTCTCCGCAGACGTGTTCGCGCGCCGCTCCCTCGGCCCCGCAGACGGCGCCCGTCTGGACCGCGAAGACGTCGGCGCCCTGCTCGGCGTGCGCGGCGCACCGCGCGAGGGCCGGCAGGTGGACGAGCGACGTCGAGCGCGGGCGCGCCGCGGAGCGCCCGCCGCCGCCGCCGCGGAGCGCTCGCCCACCGCCGTCGTCGTGACCGCCCCCGACGAAGTGCGCCTCGACGCCGCGCAGCGCGCCGCCGTCGAGCACGGGCGCGGCCCCGCACGCGTCCTCGCGCCCGCCGGCTCGGGCAAGACCAAGACCCTCATCAGCCGCGTCGCCGAATTGGTGGCGCGGGGCGTGGACCCGGGTGGCATCCTGCTGCTCGCCTTCAACCGCAAGGCCGCCGAGCAGCTCGAGGAGCGCCTTGCCGCGCAGGGCATCGCCACCACCCGGCGCATCCGCGGTGAGCGCGGTCTGCGCCCCGCCGCCGTGCACTGCGCCACCTTCAACGCGTTCGGCTACCGCTACCAGCGCGAGGTCGTCGCCGCACGCTTCACCGTCGACGCGACCGGCGCCGGGCAGCGCGCCCTGATGAAGCAGGCAATGGCGGCCGCCGGCGCCTCACCGGCCACGCTCAAGCCGGCGCGCGGCAGCGACCCCGTGGGCGCGTTCCTCGCGGCGCTGACACGTGTGCGCGCCGCTCTCGAAGCGCCCGAGGGCGTCGAGGTGCGCATCGAGTCGGTCGGCGAACAGCCCGTGCTCATGGTCCCGTTCGCCGCGGTCCACGCCCACTACACGCGCGCCCAAGCGGTCACGGGCTGTCAGTCGTTCGACGACCAGATCTACCTGGCCGTGGCCGACATGCTCGCCGACCCGGAGCATCGCGCCTCCATAGAAGGCCGCTTCGACCACATCCTCGTCGACGAGTTCCAGGATCTCAACGGCGCCCAGCTGGCGCTGGTCGACGTGCTCTCCCGGCCGCGGCGCGATCTCTTCGTGGTGGGCGACGACGACCAGCTGATCTACGGATGGCGGTCCGCCGACCCGCGCGGCATCCTCGAGTTTCACAAGCGCATGCCTCCACCGCCATGGTCGGCCACCTACACGCTGTGCACCAACTACCGCTGCTCGCGGGTGGTGGTCGAGTCGGCAGCCAGGCTGGTGGCCAACAACGCGGTACGAGAGGACAAGCACGTACGGCCTCGGGAGGGCGCCGCCGAGGGCGCGCTGCGCTTCGCCGGCGCGCCCACCTGGCCGGCGCGCGCCGCGGCGCTCTGCGCCTTTCTGCGCGCCGAGAAGTCACGCCTGGGCTGCGCCTGGCGCGACCTTGCCGTACTGTGCCGCTACCGCTCGCAGCAGCTCGTCGTCGCGCTGGCGCTCGACGCCGACGAGATCCCTCGTACGCCGGCGCTCGGCTACAAGCTCTTCTCGCATCCGGCGGCCGCCCTGCTGCGCGCTTACATCGACCTGGTCGGCGCGCCGGCCGCTGTGCCCGGCGAGCACCTGCGCCTGCTGCTCAATCGGCCGAACCGCTACCTCGGCAACGCCGCCGTGGACGCCGTCGGCGGAGCCCCGCGGCCGTGGGCGCACCTGCAGGCGCTCGCCGCCGGCGAGCCGGCAGCCGGGCCGCGCCGTCTGAGCGCGCTCGTCGACGGCGTGGGCGCGCTCGGTGCGATGCTTGCGGCGGCGGCCGGCGGTGCGGCATCGGGGGAGCCACCCGCCGGCGCGCCCGAGCCCCATGCCGGCGCGCCCGGACCGCCCTCCGGCGCGCCCGGACCGCCCGCCCCAGCCCTCACGGCCGGCGAGCTCGTCTGGGCCGTGGTCGACCAGTTCGGTCTCGAGGACCACTGGGACGGCAGCGCCCGCGAGCCGGACGCGCGGCAGGACGACGCCGGCGCCCTCCAGGTGCTCGACGCCCTGCTGGTGCTCGCCGAGACCTACCCCCGCCCCGCCGAGTATCTCGCCGTCTGGGACCGCCTCCTCGCCGACGAGCTCGCGCACGCCGGCATGGCCGACGACACGCTGGCGCGGGAGGAGGCGGAAGAGGATCGCGTGGTCATCGGCACGATCCACGCCGCCAAGGGGCGCGAGTACGCCGCCATCGCGATCCCCGACTACGACTGCGACGTCACACGCTGGACTGCCGCCGAGATCGAAGAGGAGCGGCGCGTCGTCTACGTCGGTGTCACCCGGGCGCGCGACTCGGCGCTCCTGACCGTCGATACGTCGCGACCCTACGTGCATCCGTTCCTGCGCGAGCTGGTAGAGCGCCCCGACCCCGACGAGTACGAGTCGCTCAGCGCCTGGCTGCAAGACGAGGAGTGCCCCGACCTGCACGCCCGCATCGCGGCGCGGATCGCCGAGGTGGAGACGCTGTTTCCCGAGCTGTTGCCAGTTAAGGCAACGCCCGACCGGCACGCAGCATCTCAGGGTTGAAGAGGGCCGGCGGCGGGCGGCCGGGCGACAGCCTCAGCTCCTCGCGCCCTTGTTCGGCGGAGACGGCCTGGGAGGCGTCACCGGCCCGTGGGGCCGCACGAAGTTCTCGGGATTGATCGACGTGCGCCTGCCGCCGAGCGTGATCGGGCTGTAGACGCGGGCCGAGTCGTGGCCGCCGCAGGCAGGGCACACGGCCTTCTCGTCACGCTCGGCGAGACTCGCGATGATCTCGAACGTCTCATCGCATGCCGCGCATCGGTACTCGTAGAGAGGCATGGGCACAGGCTAGCACGAGCCGGGAGCTCGGGCGACACCGTGCGGGGCGCACATCTTGCCCACGGGCTCGTGCGCACAAAGCTACCCCCCGCCGTGCCGTAGAGGTAGTCTGTGAACACGATGCCGCGATGGAACGGGTGCCGCGGGTCGCCGAGTGCGAAGGAGGAGCGATGGATCCCGTCACGAGCTCTCACGTCCCGAAGGGCCGGCGCTGGAGCCTGCGCCTCGCGATCGCGGTCAGCATCCTGCTGCCTACGGCCCTTGGCGCCGGCGCCCCCGCCTGGGGCGCCGGCGCCAAGAGCCCGCACCGGATCATCTTCGATCCCGCGGCGACGCCCTCCTGGACCCAGGAGATCCACGGTCCGGGCGCCTCGCCCGATGCGGCCTTCGACGTGCAGATGGCCAAAGGCGGCGTCACCTACGTCGCAGGCATGTTCGGCGACGAAGACGCCAGCCTGACGAAGCTCGTCGACGGGGTACCGGCGTGGCCGTCGCCGAAGACCTATGACAGCCCGAACCACGGCCCCGACATCGCCATGAAGATGGCCCTCGGCCCCGCCGGTTCCGTGTACACGGCGGGCATGTCCGTGGGCACAAACGGCATGTTCGACATCCTCGTGCTCAAGTGGTCGGCGTCCGGAGCCCTGAAGTGGGCGCGGCGCTACGACGGGCCCGCACACGGCCACGACGAACCTTCCGCCGTGGTCGTGGACTCTTCCGGAAATGTGACCGTCGCCGGCGCCTCGGTGGCAGGAGCTACCGTGAGCTGGGTCGTCGTGAGCTGGTCGGCCTCCGGCGCCAGGCGCTGGACGTCGCGCTACGCCGCCGGCGCAGGAGCACAGATCTTCCCCGCCGGTCTCGTGTTGGCCGGCGACGGCGGCGTGTACGCGAGCGGGGGCTCTTCGAACGCCACCAGCTCGGTGGCACTCACCGTGAGGTACTCGCCGACGGGCAAGACCCTGTGGAAAAGGGCCTACTCCGGGCCCGAGGGCCTCGGCGCCATGACCTCTGCGGCAGCCGCCCGTCCCGGCGGGGGGGTGATCGTCTGCGGAAAGGCAGTCTCCGCCGCGACCGGCATGGATGGGCTGGTCGTGAGCTACACGCCCCAGGGCCGACGTGACGTGTTCACCCTTGACACAGGGCCTGGCGGAGCCTCCGAACAGAGATTCAACGACCTTGCCGTGGCATCCACAAGGCAGGTCGTCGCCGTGGGCTCGAGCATGTCGGGCGGCAACCGGGATTGCCACGCCGTGACGTACTCGACCGACGGGACGATCGTCAGCAAAGCCACTCTCCCGGGCGCGTGGGACGACGACTTCCAGGCGGTCGCCACCGACGACTTTGGGGGCTTCTACGCGACGGGCACTTACCACACCCTCGCCAACAGGACCGCGATCCTGACGGTACGCGGCTCGGTGCTCACCGGAGGAGGCGGCTGGTCCAGCCTGTGGGGTCCAGCGCTCGCGACGGAGGATAACTACCCCACTGCCATCGCCGTGCGCGGCTCGACTGCCTGCGTGGCCGGCCAGTATGCCTGGAATCCGGCACAGGGCCTCGACCAGATCGTGCTCGGGTACGTCTACTGAGCGGCGGAGGGGGTGGGCGAGCGGGCGTTTCTGCGCCTCCTCGCCCCCCTCTCCATGCGTTACCGCACTTGAGGTTGTCGGCGAGCTGCTCCACGCTCCGCGCGCCGAGGATCACCGAGGTGACGCCGGGCTGCTGCCGCAGCCACGCGAGCGCCACGCGCGCCATGCTGACGCCGCGCGCGTCGGCCACCTGTTCCAGCACCACCAGCGCTTCCTCGGAGTGGGGCGACACCTTCGGAAAGTCGAGGGTGTTGCGCCGGGCCACATCCGGCTTGCCGGCGCGGTACTTGCCGGAAGCGTAGCCTCCGGCGAGCGGCGACCATGTCAGCACACCGAGGCCCTCGTCGCGAGCCATCGGCAGCAGGTCGACCTCGAG
>JAPLCM010000142.1 GCA_026392275.1 Actinomycetota bacterium
GCATGACCTATCTCACGGACGCCGAGAGGCAGTTCGTTCACGAGCAGACCGCCGACGTCCTCGTAAGGGTCGGCGTCGGCTTCAGCACGCCGGTAGCGTTTGAGCTGCCGGAGGCGCGCGTCCGCTGGCGGGAGCCCGCATGAGCGACGACTCCGTCCATATTGCGCGCACCGCCGATCTGGCCGCCGTCTGCCGTCTGGGCGTCGCCTGTGGCCTCGAGGATTCGGGGCGCGACGAGGAGCAGATCGAGGCGGCGTGGGGCGCCTTCGACGGCGAGAGCCTGGTGGGCGCCATCGTCCTCGAGCGTAACCAGGGTCTGGAAACGGTCAACTGGATGGCGGTGGACGACGCCTACAGGCGGCGGGGGATCGCCGGCCGTCTGTATGCCGCGCTGGAGCGGGAGGCTCTGGACCGCGGCATCACCCGCCTCTGGGTGACGGCGCGCACGCCGGCGTTTTTCGTGTCACAAGGCTACGACGCCGCCGTTGAAGGCGCCGAACGCGACATCCTCCTGGGTGAGTGCCCGCGCTGCTCGCAGTTCGGCCGCGGTTGCACGCCGCAGGCGCTGATGAAACGGATCGACCACGGCGGCCCTTCGGGCGCGCCGCAGAGCGAGGGGGCGACGTGGCGCGACCGCGACTGAAGTATCTCACCGACCGCGACAAGGAGTTCATCCACGAGCAGACGCTGCGCGTGCTCGCCGAAGTCGGTGTCTGCTACGGCACGCCGACGCTCACCGGCCTGCTCGCCGAGGCGGGTGCGACGGTGGACGCCGTGGCGCTCACGGCCAAACTGCCGTGGGAGCTCATCGAGCGCTGCCTGAGGATGCTCCCGCGAGACATCCATCTGGCGGGGCGCGACCCCGCCTACGACTGCTGGATCAACGACGGAGGCATGCTGTACACGAGCGACGGCGCCGCTACCTACATGCTCGACGACCTCACCGGCGAACGGCACGAGGGCACCACCGCCGATCTCGCCACGATGATGCGTCTCTACGACGCGGTCCCCGAGATCGACTTCACCTGGGCGACCATCACCCCCGGCGACGTCGACCCGCGCGTGGGCAACCTCGAGATGGCGCGCATCACGTACCAGAACTCGCGCAAGCACCTGCAGGACGAGGTCCGGCATCCCGACCAGGCGCCCGTGTTTATCGAGATGCTCCAGGCGATCGCCGGCGCGCCGCTCCGCGAGCGCCCGATCTGGTCGGCCACCGACTGCACCATCGCCCCACTGCAGCACGACGCCGAGATGACCGAGGCGCACGTTCTCATGGCGCGTGCCGGCTGCCCGATCTTCGTGCTGCCGATGCCGCAGATGGGCACAACAGGGCCCATGAGCGTGCTCGGCACCAGCATCCTCAACATGGCCGAGCTGCTCAGCGCTGTCGTGCTGTTCCAGCTCGCGGCGCCCGGGTGCGCGATGGTCTCGGCGGTCGGCTCGGCCGTCGCCGAGATGCGCAGCGGTCTGTACTTGTCGGCGACGCCTGAGGACGGGCTCATCAACCTCACCTGCATTGAGATGAGCAAGTTCTACGGGCTGCGCACGCAAGGCAGCGCTGTGAGCTGCGACGCCAAGGCCTGCGACCTGCAGGCGGGCGCCGAGGGTATGCTCACGGGGCTGGCCACGGCTTTGGCAGAGGCCGACGTCATGTTGGCCTTCGGCCTCATGGACAGCGCCCAGACCGCGAGCCTGGCGAAGACCGTGCTCGACGCCGACACGGTCAACGCTATCGAGCGTTTTCTGCGCGACGACCCGGTCGACGAAACGCGCGCGCTGGTCGACGACATCATCGCAGTCGGCATCGGGGGGCACTTTCTGACGTGCAGGAGCACGCGGCAGTTCTATCGCGCCGGCGAACTCTGGCAGCCCAAGCTGTGGCACCGGGAGTCTTTCGAGCGCTACGTCGACACGCCGCTGGTGAAAGACGCCTGGGAGAGAGCCCACGAGCTGATCGCTCAGAACGATGTGCCGCCGCTGCCCGAAGACGTCGAGCGGCACGTCGATGCGCTCATCTCCGACTACCTCCGTCGCCGCGGGTGACGCGGCCGCGCCACACGCTCGTCGTGGGCCAGAAAGCGCCGCCGGGAGGCGGGTCGGTGTGAGCCCGGTGGTCGACGTGCTCGAACGCGTTGCCGGGCGCAGCGGCGAACTGGTGCTGCGCCGTAGAGGCGCCGATCTCGAGATGATCCTGAACGGCGCCTTTCTCATCTCCACGGCCAACGACGCCTCCAGCCGCGCCATGGTGACTGCCGCCTTGCCGCACCTCGACGGCGACGCCCTCGACGTGCTCATCGGCGGCCTCGGCCTGGGCTATGCGCTCGACGAAGCGCTTGCCTGCGAGCGCATCGCGCACGTGACCGTGGCTGAATACGAGCCCACGATGGTGCGCTGGTTCCGTGCCTACGGGGAGAGGCGTGCGGAGCGCGCCGCCGCAGGCGAGCGCGCCGCCCGCGCCTCGATCGCGGTCGCGGACGTGGCCGAAGTGCTGGCGGCTCGTCCGGAGGGCTTCGACCTGGTCTCACTCGACACCGATAACGGCCCCGACTGGCTGGTGCGCGAGGCCAACGCCGGCCTCTACTCCGAGGCCGGCGCGCAGCTCGCGTGGCGCGCCCTGCGACCCGG
>JAPLCM010000188.1 GCA_026392275.1 Actinomycetota bacterium
GAGATCATCGCCGTCGGCGAGATGTAGTCGCCACCGATCGGGGAGATGTTGGTACCCGCCGTGGAGTAGTACCACCACGAGGCCATCATGCCCATGAACGCCTGGTAGCCCACCTTCCAGGTCATCAACCCCAAGAAGGCCAAGGTGATGGCCGTCGGCACCAGGAGCCCACCGAGCATCTGGTAGATGTTCTTGCGGAAGTCCTTGGCGCCTCGGACCTCACCGTAGAGGGTCGCCCCCCAGTTCGGCCACGCCATCCAGAACATCATGAACGGGATGAGTGTCCAGGTCGCCCAGCTCAGCCCGCCGGCGAAAGTCGACGTCGGCATGCCGGTACCCGAGCCGACCGCCTCGAGCTGCGTGAACGCATCGGGGTAGGTCTCGCCCTCCACGGTGTTGATGGCAAGACCGGATTCGTCGTAGACAAAGAAGCCGGACTCGTCGGTCTCGTACTTCTGAAGATTGAGCGTGCCGTTGTCGCCGCCGTAGTACTTCTCGGCGGCGGCGTTGAATTTCTCCTTGAACGAGGCGCCGGAGGTGACGAGCAGCAGGATGCCGCAGATGACCACGCCGGCAAGGCCGATCCACATGGCATACTTCTGGAACCTGGCGTAGGTCTTCATGCCCACGGCCACCAGCGTCGAGGAGATGGCGATAACCACCAGCGCGGATACGAAGATGCCGGTGCGGCCGCCCAGCCAGTCGGCTGCGCCGTTGAGGCCGAGAATACGGAAGATCGGCTTGATCGTGGTCTGGACGCCCATGTCGGCGTAGATCGGGGTCCAGAGCCAGAGGATGAACCACCAGCCCACGGCGGCGATGATGAACCCGATCGCGCTGTTGAAGATGCGTGTCATCCACACGTAGTCTCCACCCGCGCGCGGCATCGCCGAGATGAGACCCGCGTACACGAAGATCTCGAGGATGATGAAGATCGCGGTGATGACGATCGACCAGAAAAGACTGCCACCCGGAATGAAGGTGGCGTACGAGATCGACCAGATGGCGAGGAACAAGTTGACCGAGAAGAACGAGTAGCGGAAACCGTCCCCGCTGGACCAGCCCTTGACGAGCCCGCTTGCCTTTCGCACGAAGAGCGTTTGTTCGGGCGCTTTCGTCGCCATGGACACAACCTCCTGACGCAGACCGTTTACGGACGACAACGTGAGCGCCGTCCCCCCACTTGCAGCAGGCCCGAGGGCGTCATCACCCCATCGTGAGCCTGTAGCGCTTCAGCTTCTTCTTGCCGTCGAGCTCGATGATGCACCCGGACAGCGTGCCCTCGACATACGAGCTCCCCGGATTCACCGCGAGCGTGCGCCCGATGCGCACGGCCGCGCGGCTCTCGTGGATGTGCCCGTGCAGCGAGAGGATCGGCTGGACCTGTTCGATCACCTCCTTGACGGCGGTAGAACCCACGTGCGCGACGTCCTGGCCCTGCACGGTGAGCGTGTCCCAGTTGATCTTCGGGGCCACGTCGAGCTGCGTGTCGTAGGGCGGCGCGTGGAGCCCCATGACCAGACGGTCGGGGCCCACCGTCGCCTGCGCGACGATGCCCTCGATACGCGTCTTCAACAGCGGCTCGTCCTCCTCGCGCGCCGTGTCCCAAGGAGTCAGGTTGGTCCAGCCGCTGGACGCCAGCTGGTAGCCCTCAGGCAGGTCGATGACGTTGCCCTCGCCGAGCTCGAGCTGCGACGAGGTCGCGAGGATCTCGTCGATGTCGGCGCGGTCGTCGTTGCCGGGGCAGACGATGCAGCGCATCCCGGCGCCGGCAAGCCGCTCGTCGGCCCAGGCGACCCACTCCTCGACGGTGCGGCGCATCTGCGCATGGAAGAGCTCGTCGAGCTTGTCGGGGTCGCTGGTGAACTCGGTCCGCTCCTCGGAAGTCATGACCACCGGGTAGTAGCCGTGATCGCGGATCGCGCGCTGATGGACGGCCAGCGCGTCGGCGCCGTCGAGATCGTGGCGCACGTCCTGCATGTGGAACGTGTACTTGCCGCCGCCGTTGTCCATGATGGGGACGACCGCCTTGCCGGTCATGTCGCCGCCCAGGATGAGGACGTCTGCCTCGTAGTGCTTGCCGGAGTTGATGAACTTACGCCAGCAGGCCTCCGAGCCGTGCACGTCCGTGGCGAAGAAGATCCGCACGCTCACGTCGGCCTCCCTTGGGCGGCACTCATGTGTCTCTTCATCTGTGGTCTCGCTCCTTTCAGCACTGAGGGGTGCTCAATGAGGCCGCGCGGGTGCGCGGGCCGACCTGGATGGGCACCGGGATCCACGGCGTGCGTGCCGCGCGGCAGCGCCGCGGGCGACGCAGCCCGGGGCGCCGTGACTGCGAATCACCGACAGAGTGCGGCGTTCGCGCGGGTGCTTCGGTGCAACGAAACTCAAACGATGATAGTGGTTCGAACACTGCCCCCCACGTGATTCCCGACTCGGCAGAATCGAACAAAGTCAAAGCTCATCATAGGCTCGACTGGCGCGGCGTCAAGTGCGAGTCTGTTTGATAACGTGCGGCAACGTGCTAGTTTGACAGCCGCACGCCGCAACGCCCGACGAGCTGCGCGGCTCCGCGAACACGCGGAGCCCATTTCGGAGCAGCGCATCTAAGACTATACGACCAACGGCCGGCAATGGGTAGGTGCCGGCAGGCGCGGACCACGCTGCATCGCGCGCACGCGACACATGAAGACAGCGACGGACAGGCGGGC